>NZ_JABMCX010000112.1 GCF_013179505.1 Paenarthrobacter sp. CM16
GCCCTCGCAGCGTCCAGGAAGGCCGATGAATACCGGTCCGCCGGCGACTCCGTCGATGCCCAGAAGTTCGACAACCTGGCCAAGGTCGCCATCCAGCGCCAGATGACCGCAGAGTCCGAGGCGAAGGCCGCTGAGCCCAGCATCGCGTCCCAGACCGAGGTAGTGGACAAGCTCAAGACCGGGCTTGACCAGATGAAGAACAAGCTCAACCAGCTGACCGCCAAGCGCAACGAGCTCGTAGCACGCTCCAAGACCGCCGCAGCACAGTCCCAGGTCCACGATGCCCTCAAGAGCATCGACATCATGGATCCCACCAGCGAGGTGGGCCGCTTCGAAGAGAAGATCCGCCGTGAAGAGGCCAAGGTCCTGGGCCAGCAGGAACTCGCAAGCTCCAGCCTTGACGCTCAGTTCAACCAGCTCGAGGACCTCGGAGAGCAGACGGAAATCGAAGCCCGCCTTGCTGCACTGAAGTCCGGTGGTTCCAAGCCGGCAATCGGCGCGGGCGCACCTGCTTCAAGCGGCGCAACCGTCGACGAAGCCGACTTCGACAAGCTCTAGGACGCAGCGGGCCATCTGCCCGGAGCATACTGCTGAATAAGCCAATGGGCCGGATCCTGAAAAGGGTCCGGCCCATTGTGTTGGGGCTACTTTTTGGCTGGGGCTCCCCTATGGAGAATGCACTGCGGCATTCTGCCCGGGACTGACATCCGTTGCCACTTCAGCGCGGATCTCGAACCCTTTGGGGTGGAAGTACGTCACCGTGCACTCGAGGACCTCCCCATGTGGGCCCAGGGTGGTCCGTTCCAGCCGGGGCACCATGGCGAAGCCACGGACGTTGAGCGCGTCCGCGAGGTGTTCCGGGGGCTCATGCATGGTGACGGTGATTTCGGCGCGTTGGAGGGGCTTCAGCGTCCTGTCCTGGATGACCTGGTAGATGGAGTTTCGCTCGGCGTCCGCGAGGCTGATGTGGCGACCAATATGAGACGGAATGAAGATCTCCGCAATAGCGTAGGGCCAGCCAGCGCTTGAATATGATCGGCGGATCACCAGGACAAGGTTGTCATCAGAGACCAGCTTTGCCGGCACTGTCTTGTCCTTCTCCATCCACTTGTACTCAATGAGGCCTTTGACGGTCTTCATGCCGGCCGCCGTGAACGTCTCCATGAAGGGCGCCAGCCGATTGAGCATTTTCACAGGACGTTGGGCCATCACAAAAGTACCTTTGCCCTGCCTGCGGACCAGCAGGCCCTTCACAACCAAAGTCTCGATCGCTTTCCGGACAGTCGTCCGGCTGATGCCGTAAGCATCCATCAAGGACTCTTCCGTCGGTATCCGGGACCCAGGCTCGAGTTGGCTGACTTGGTCCGTCAGGACGTCTGCTACCTGCTGGTAAACAGCGACGGGACTGTCTCTCTGAAGCACTTCCCGCTTATGGCCTAATTTGTAGTCTCCATTGACCATAGGGTGTTCCATCCATTTCCTGCTTCAGCACATCCGGGTTTGATGCTAACACCAGCCGTACAGGGACTGGTTAAACAAAAGATCCGGATCAGTTGATACTGATCCGGATCTTTTCTCCAGTTGCGGGGACAGGATTTGAACCTGTGACCTCTGGGTTATGAGCCCAGCGAGCTACCGAACTGCTCCACCCCGCGTCGCAAGAACAACTCTACCGTACCCCCGGGGCGCTTCTGACCATATGGCATCCAAGGTGCCGCAGATCACTATCGCATGCCTCAAGGCCACCTCCGCATCGGTGCCGGGGATCACTCCCGCGCCCCAGGAGGCCGGCAAATCCTCCACCACCGGCGGTCCGCGTCCACCTGCGAACCGCTAGCCCTGATGGAAGCGAGGATCAGGGGCGAGGGACATGAAAGAGGGTCGCGCCCAAACCCGAGGGACCTGAAAGATGGTCGCGCACACACCCGAGGGACATGAAAGAGGGTCACAACCAAACCCGAGGGACATGAAAGAGGGTCACAACCAAACACGAGGGACCTGAAAGAGGGTCGCGCCCAAACACGAGGGACCTGACAGAGGGCCGCGCACAAACCCGGAGGACATGAGACAGGGTCAAAGCTTTGAGGGTAAACAAAAGGTCCGGATCAGTGAATACTGATCCGGACCTTTTCTCCAGTTGCGGGGACAGGATTTGAACCTGTGACCTCTGGGTTATGAGCCCAGCGAGCTACCGAACTGCTCCACCCCGCGTCGCAAGAACAACATTACCGTCAGGTGAATGGGAGACCAAATCCTGACTGCGTGATGTGCGTCTCCCCATAGTAAAAAGGCCGGTACCCGCCCCCGTCAGGGAGTGGGCAGCGGCCTTTGAACCTCTGTAGCCGCTAGCTGCTCGGCGAGGGCGACGGCGTGGCGCTCGGCGTAGCCTCAGGCGTTGCCGTTGGAGTTGATGCGGCACCCAGACGCGTTTCCGCGTCCAAGGCCTTCTTCAAAGCCTCGGAGAGCTTGGTTTGCTGCTGGCCATAGGCGGCAAAGTCGCCCTTGGCCAACGCGGCCTGGCCGTCGGTGATCGCTTTGTTGGCCTCGTCCAATGCTGCCTTCAGCTCCGCCTTCGCGTCGGTGGGTCCAGCAGGCGGCGTTGTGGTGCCCGGAGGCGCAGTGGGCGTTTGGCCGTTGTTGTCGGCGTCTCCGGCTGTGGCACCGGAATTGCCGCCGAACAGTTGGTCCAGTGCCTCATCCAGGGTCGGAGCAAAGCCGATCTTGTCACCGAAGGCCACCAGCACGCGCTGCAACGTGGGGTAGGACGTTTCGCCAGTGGACTTTAGATAGACCGGCTGGACGTACAGCAGGCCACCGCCGACGGGCAACGTCAACAGGTTTCCGTTCAAGACATCCGAGGCACCCTGCCGGAGCAGGTTCAACGCCTGGGAGACTGTGGGATCGGAGTTGAACTTGTTCTGTGCTTGGCCAGGCCCAGGTACCTGGGTATCGGTGGGGAGCTCAAGGAGCCGAAGCTTCCCGTAGCTCTCCCCCTTCACACCCTTCACGTTTCCAGCATCAGAGTCGGCAGCGAGGAAGCCGTACAAGATATTCCTCGCGCTGCCGTTGACCGTCTGCGGAATGAAGGACGAGGTCAGCTGGAAGGCCGGCTTCTCCTGGTCGGGCATCTGCAGCGACATGTAGAACGGCGGCTGCTTGACGGCTTCCGAAACGGTGGGATCGTTCGGAACGCTCCAAGCATCGTTGTTCTGGTAGAAGCTGTCCGGGTCTGTCACGTGGTAGCGGCCGAGAAGTTCGCGCTGGACTTTGAAGAGGTCTTCCGGGTACCGAACGTGGCTCATGAGGTCGCCGGACATTTCCGAGTATGGCTTGATGACGGTCGGGAAGACCTTCTGCCACGCTTTCAGGATGGGGTCCTGATCGTCCCAGGCGTACAGGTTGACCGAACCGTCGTAAGCATCAACGGTGGCCTTGACCGAGTTGCGGATGTAGTTGACCGAGCTGTTCGGCAAGGCCACAGTGCGGCCTGCGCTTGTCTGCGAGTCGGCTGTGGCGTTCTGCAACTGCTGCGGCTGGGAGTACGGGAAGTACTGGCTGGTGGTGTACCCGTCAACAATCCACTTCACGCGTCCATCAACAACGGCCGGGTAGGCGTTGCCGTCAACAGTCAGGTACGGAGCCAGCTTCTCGACGCGTTCGCGCGGATTGCGTTCGTAAAGGATCTGGGACTCGGCGTTGACACCATCGGACAGCAGTAGATCCGACGACTGGAACTTGATGGAGTAGAGGATCCGGTTGAGCCAGTTGCCAACGTTGGGTCCTCCGTTGCCGCTGAATGTGTACTGGGTCTCTCCCCCGCCCTCCCTGCCTGCAGGTCGGTCCTGTTCACGGTTCGGAGCACCATCAGGTGCACCCACAATGGAGTACTCAGGCGAGTTTTCGCCGAAGTAGATACGGGGCTCGTACGTGGTGTCATTGCCGAGGACGCCGTTGGACGGGATGCCTGACTGCAGGAACTCCGGCTTTCCATCGGCAGTGAACTTATTACCCTTGGCAGCCACCACACCGTAACCGTGGGTGTAGACAATGTGCCTGTTCACCCACGTCTGCTGGTTGGCACTCAAGCCATCCGGGTTCAGCTCGCGAACAGCGATCACGGTGTCCTGGACCTTGCCGTCAACCATGTAACGGTCAACGTTCAGGGTCTGCGGGAACTGGTAGTACGGGCGGTACTGTTCCAGCTGGGCAAACGCTGAAGATATAAGGTTCGGGTCCAAAAGTCGGATGTTGGCCGTGGT
Source organism: Paenarthrobacter sp. CM16 (assembly GCF_013179505.1). Lineage (GTDB taxonomy): Bacteria > Actinomycetota > Actinomycetes > Actinomycetales > Micrococcaceae > Arthrobacter. The sequence goes on from NZ_JABMCX010000112.1 coordinate 4,260, forward strand.
TTGCGCATCTGCGGCGAGTGCGCCGGTTGTGGCGGTGGTGGTTGCGTTGTAGGCCGATACATCAATCTTGTCCAAGCCATAAGCGGCCCGGGTCATCTTGATGTTCCGGTCGATAAATTCCTTCTCCAAGGTGTTTTCGGAAGGACGAACCTGGAACTGCTGGATAACCCACGGATAAACTCCACCGGCAAGGATGGCTGTGATGACCAACATCGCGGTACCGATCACCGGCAGGCGCCAGCGTCCGATGATCGCGGCAATGATGAACAGAATGGCCACAAGGCCCGCGGCAACCGCCAGGATGGCCTTTGTGGGAACAACGGCATTGACATCCGTGTAGAGAGCACCGGCCCAGCGGCCCGAATTGCCCTGAACCGTGGTGTACCGGTCAAGCCAGAAATTGATGCCCAGCAAGACCAGGAAAAGAGCACCGGTCACAGCGATGTGGATCTGCGCGGCACGGCTGGTGAAGATGCCGCGTTCCATCAACCGGATGCTGCCGTAAAGGTAGTGGGTCAGGATTCCGGCAATGCCGGCAACGACGGCGATGCTGATCAGGAATCCGGTGACGAAGCCCAGGAACGGAAGCGACATCAAGTAGAAGCTGATGTCGAGGTTGAACAGCGGGTCCGTCTGGCCGAATGGCTCCTGGTTGAAGAAGAGCAAGGCCTTCTGCCACTGGCTGGCTGCCGCGCTGCCGGCGAACAGGCCGAACAGGATGGGCAGGCCGATCATGACAACCCGGCGTACAGGCTCAAGCTGGGCCTGGTAACGGTTGAGGTTGTCCCGCGACTCGGCGTCCGGAGCATAAACGGGGCGGGAGCGGTACGCGATCCTGATGGCAAAGAAAACAGCGGCGAACATCATGGCGAAACCGATCAGGAAAGTGATGATCCTGGCCAGGTTCTCGCGTATGTACACTTCGAAGAAACCAAGCTGCTGGTACCAGAGGACGTCGGTCCACACATTGGCGAAGAAAATGAACCCGACGACGGCCACTGCCACGACAATGAGTGTCGGCGTCAGGGCACCTCGTCTCAGCGGTGATCTTCCGGGCGGGTTGGAGCTGGCGGGACGGGACAAACTCTGTACCTCATTGGTGTCAGTGAACAGTCGGTATGCGAGTGGTTGACATTCTCTGCCGCTGGGATATGGCGGAGGCCGTCACATATGCCACGAGTGGCGGTGGAGCTAAGTTCCACCGCCAGTCTAGTTGTTTGTGCAGGTGGGAAGGCTCGTCGTGTCTTCTCCTGACCCGAGCCGCTTCACCGCCGAGGTGGCATCGGCCAGTGTTTCCACCTTCACAACCTGCAAACCCTCGGGAACATGGCCTACGACGTCAGCGCAATTGGCAGCCGGCGCCAGGAACATTGTGGCCCCCTGCTGCCGGGCTCCGATCATTTTCTGGGCAATCCCTCCGATGGGACCCACTGCGCCGTCGGCTGTAATTGTTCCCGTACCAGCCACGTGTTTGCCCCCTGTCAGGTCACCGGGCTCAAGGTTGTCGATAATACCCAGGGCGAACATCATTCCAGCGCTGGGTCCACCCACGTTCTCCAAGGAAATGCTGACATCGAAAGGGAAAGTGAAGTCGCTGGCCAGCAGTACGCCCAGGACATAGCGGTCAGCGGAATTCCGGGTCGGGGTAACTGTTTCCGTGACAGCAGCCCCCTTCCGCTCTACCACCACGGCAGCTGGCGCCCCTGCACCGGCAGCCAACTCGGCTTGGATGACGCTCATTGAAGTGATGGCCTTGCCGTTGATGGACTTCAGGAGGTCGCCTTCCTGAATCTTCCCGGCCGAAGGCGACCCTTCCGAGAGGCCTGCTACGTTCAATTTCTGCTCGAACGGGATATCCAACTCGCGCAACGCCGCTGCGAATGCATTCTCCTGGGACGTCTCCATGGCGATTTCGCCCTCTTGCACCGTCTGTTCCGCGGTGGTGCCCTTGGGATAGATCAGTTCCTCCGGATAAATGGCCTTGGAACTGTCCAGCCAGGCGCGGAAGACGTCAAAAATGGTGGCAGGGCTCTTGGGACCGCCGGTCATGACCACGGTGGTGAGATCCAGGTTGCCGTTGGCTGGAAAGGACTCCCGTCCGGAAATGCTGATGACAGGCTTGTCGCCGTCCTTGCCCAAGGTATTGAACGTGGGCCCGGCTGATTCGATGACGTAGGGAACGGGGAGCGCCGCAGCGCCAATGCCGAGCCCCAGTGCCAGCAGGCCCGAGATCACCATGATCATGTACCTGGTGTCGCGCGGCGGTGCCGGTGGCACTGGGGAGGGATCGGCGTCGGAGGTTTGACGCGGATCCAATGAGCCCTCGGGGCTGGGCGAAGTAAGCATTGAGGCCTCTCTATGCCGGCATTGGGTGACCGGTTCCTTGGCTGGTGCCGCCGCGGAAGGCAGCGGCACATACCAAACATCAACACTACGCGGTCCGACGTTGGCGGACTGCTTTGCCTACAGCGAACGGCGCCACATGCAGGCAGACAGCGTTCCGGCCGCGGGGTACGGTGAAAGAGATCACCAGCCAGTTCGACGATCGGCGGCACCATGACATCCAACCCCAACAACCCGTCCAACGACGACGACACTCCCAAGGATCCGCTGGCAGAAATGCTGCAGAACCTGATGGGCGGCCAGGGCATGGGCAACATCGATCCCGCCGAGCTCGCCAAAGCCGCCGGCCTGCCCAACGATCCCCAACTGCTCCAGCAGATGTTCGCGCAAGTCCAGGCCATGATGAGTTCCACCTCCGAGGGACCCGTGAACTGGCAGCTCGCCCATGAGAATGCCCGGCGCGTTGCAGCAGCTGGCAGCGATCCCTCAGTGAGCGCAGTGCAGGCCCGGGAGATCGACGAAGCCCTCAGGCTTGCGGAATTGTGGCTTGACCCTGTGACTGATCTTTCCGCGACCGGCCTGATCGGCCGTGCGTGGTCGCGCGCAGAATGGGTGGAAGCGACCCTCGGCACCTGGAAGCGTTTGACCGAACCCGTTGCCAACAGCGTCGCCAATGCACTGTCCAACGCCCTCACCCAGCAGATGCCCGAGGAAATGAAATCCATGATGGGGGGCGCCTCTTCCATGCTCCAGAACATGGGTGGCGCAATCTTCGGTATGCAACTGGGGCAGGCCATCGGGGCGCTTTCAGCCGAGGTTGTCAGCTCCACCGATATCGGTGTTCCTTTGGCCGATTTGGAAATGGCACTGTTGCCCGCCAACGTTGCCAAATTCGGTGAAGGCCTCAGCCTCCCGGAGAATGACGTCCGCCTGTTCCTTGCCGTACGGGAAGCGGCTCACGCAAGGCTGTTCGTTCAGGTCCCGTGGTTGCGCGGACACCTCCTGGGCGCCATTGAGGCATACGCCCGCGGCATCCACATTGATATGTCGCGCATAGAGGACCTTGCCCGGGATCTTGATCCCAGCAACCCCGAGGGCATTCAGGAAGCACTCTCGCAGGGCGTCTTTACCCCTGAGCGCACACCGGTTCAGACGGCCGCATTGGAGAAGCTTGAAACCGCCCTGGCGCTGGTTGAGGGCTGGGTAGACGAACTCACCGCAGAAGCCACAGACAAGGTCCTCCCTTCCGCCACCGCGCTCCGCGAGACGGTACGTCGGCGCCGCGCCACCGGCGGCCCTGCTGAACACGCGTTCTCATCACTGGTCGGTCTGGAACTGCGCCCCCGCAGGCTCCGGGAAGCGGCCACGCTGTGGGCGACACTGAAGGAAGAACGAGGCATTGCCGGCCGGGACGCGATCTGGCACCACCCGGATTTGCTGCCTACCGGTGAAGACCTTGACGATCCCAAGGGCTTCTCCGAACGCCGTCGCTTGGCCGAAGCAAGCGACAGCGAGGTTGATGACGCCCTGCAGAAGCTGCTCAGTGGCGGCTATGACGCCAAGGAATCGGAAGAACCTCACGCCGGTGAAGGGACCTCCGCAACCAATAACGACGGAGAAAACCCCGGAAGCGAAGCGGAACAGGACAACACCGACACGGAAGGCCCTGCCAAGTAGGCAGGCCGGAAACAGAGAGGAACGGCCGCCATGTTTTTGGCGGCCGTTCCTTCGTTAAGCACCTTAATCCGTCACCGGGTCTGAATCCGGGGAAAGACCCCTTGAGGTGGCAAACGCCACGCCTTCCAGGAAGGCCTTGGCACGCTCGGTCTCGGGATACGCCTCCACAAGCCTCCAAAAATTGGCGTTGTGCCCCGCTACCAGCAAGTGAGCGAGCTCGTGAACCAGGACGTAATCGATGACCCACTGCGGCATGGACTGCAGCTTGTTGGACAGCCTGATGGTGCCGTCCGCCGGCGTGGCTGAACCCCATCGCGAATTCTGGTTGCTGACCCAGCGCACGGACGTCGGGACGGCCCGTCCACCCAAGTATGTCCGGGACAGATGCGCGGCATGCTCAGCGAGGACTTCGTCGGTAGCCGGGCGGCGCCTGCCCTGGCCTGACCGCCGTTCGCCCTGCGTCTTCAGCTTCGCCAGCATACGGTGAACCCACTCCCGTTCCTGGGATTTGGTGAAGCTGGCCGGGATGGCCACCACGGCTTTGCCATCCTCCCAGAACGCGGCAACCGTCCTGCGCCGTCTGGCCGAGCGGCGCACCACTACTGGAGCGCCATCGTCTGTGACGAGGGGAATGCCGGAGTCCGCAGCCGATCGGCGCGACATCAGAGTTCCGTGCTCTCGGCCAGGACCGTCAGGACCGCTTCACCGTAGCGTTCGAGCTTGGAGGGTCCGATTCCCGCCAAACCGGCCAGGTCCTCCAAGGAAGATGGCTTGGCCTCGGCGATGGCAGTAAGCGTTGCGTCAGTGAAAACAACATAGGCCGGGACATCGGCTGACTTTGCTTCATCCTTGCGCCACTGCCTCAGCGCATCAAAGGTTTGCTCCTCATAGGACGGCGGGCACTGGTTGCAGCGTCCCACCTTGCGTTCGGCACCGCTGGCCAGCATGCTTCCGCACACCCTGCACGACGCCGGCGCTGCAGCTTTCCGACGCGTGGGACCTGTTTTGCTGCGGGCGTTCGCGGACGCCACCGAGTTGGGCCGGAGTCCGTCAAGAAACCGCGATGGCTTGCGGTTGGCACGGCCACCGGGCGTCCGGGCCGTGGACCAGGACAAATTGAGGTGTTCCCGTGCCCTGGTGATTCCGACGTACAGCAGCCGCCGTTCCTCATCAACGTCTTCAGGAGTATCCGCGAAGGAGATGGGCATGAGACCTTCACTGAGACCCACCAGGAACACCGCGTCCCATTCCAGCCCTTTGGCCGCGTGCAGGGACGCCAACGTTACTCCCTGGACGGTGGGCGCGTGCTGGGCTACTGAGCGTTCCTGGAGTTCGTTAACGAACTCTGCCAGCGTGAAGGTTTCGCCACGGCTTACGGCCAGCTCATCAGCCAAGGCGACCAATGCTGCCAACGACTCCCAGCGCTCACGGAGGGCTCCCCCGTTGTGCGGTGGGGCGTCTGTGTAACCAAGCGATGCCACGATGTCCCGCACGATTTGTCCCAGTGGTTCCTGGGGACCCTCGGCCACGGCCCGGGTGGCGGCCCTGAGTTGGAGGATGGCATCACGGACTTCCTTGCGGGCGAAGAACCTCTCACCACCGCGAAGCTGGTACCCAATACCGGCTGATGCCAGTGCTTGTTCATAGGCCTCGGACTGGCCGTTGGTGCGGAACAGGATGGCGATCTCGCTGGCCTTGACCCCGGTATCCAGCAGCTCCTGAATACGGCCTGCCACCACCGCCGCCTCGGCTTCGTCATCAGGGCATTCCATGAAGCGGGGTTCAGGACCGCTTGGCCTTTGCGCGATGAGTTTGAGCGGAGGCGCCCAAGCAGCATCAGCAACGGGGCCACCGCTGCGCCGGGACCCAAGGAGTTCGTTGGCCAACTTAACCACTTGCGGGGTGGACCTGTAATCGCGAACCAACTTCACCACGGTGGCGTCCGGGAACTGCGCCTTGAACCCGAGGAGATGCTTGGGTGATGCACCTGTAAAGGAGTAAATCGTCTGGCTGGCGTCACCAACCACGCAGAGCTCATTCCTGCCGCCCAGCCACAGATCCAGAAGCCGCTGTTGCAAAGGTGAAACGTCCTGGTACTCGTCCACGACGAAATGGCGGTACTGTTCCCGGACTGTTGCAGCCACCTTCGGGTCCTCTTGGAGGATGCCTACTGTGATGAGGAGGACATCTTCGAAGTCGATGACATTCCGGTCAGTCTTGATGTCCTCGTAAGCCTGGAAAACCCTGGAGACAGCGGTGAGGTCAAAACCACCCGGCGTCCCGCGGTCCTGGGCGTTCTCAAGATAATTGGCCGGCGTCAGCATGGACACTTTGGCCCATTCAATTTCCGCGGCCAGGTCCCTGATGGTGGCGCGGTCGGTGCTGAGCCGGAGCCTGCGGGAGGCCTCCGCGATCATGTTGGCCTTGTGATCCAACAGATTCGGCAACGTACCCCCAATGGCCTGGGGCCAGAAGAACTGCAACTGCCTCAGGGCTGCTGCATGGAAAGTCCGGGACTGGACATTCGCCACACCAAGGTCGCGAAGCCTGCTGCGCATTTCCGCTGCAGCCCTGGCTGTGAACGTCACGGCCAGCAGACGCTGCGGGCTATAGACGCCGGAGTGGACTCCGTACGCAATGCGGTGGGTGATGGCACGTGTCTTTCCCGTGCCCGCTCCCGCGAGAACACACAGTGGCCCCGTCAGGGTACTTGCTACTTCGCGCTGCTCTTCATCCAAGCCGCCGAGGATGCGCTCCTCAAGTGAACCACCGGCGTCAAAAATGTCTTCTGTCACGGCTGGAGGTCTTCGATGACGCCGCCGTACCAGTGTTCAATGAGGGAACGCGCAATGGACAGTCGCGTGGAAATGGTGATCTCACCGCTCGAAACGGCTGCCTGCAGCTCTTCGCGGCTGAACCACCGCGCCCTGGTGACTTCCACGCCGTCGGGCCTGGCAACTGAGTCTTCGGTAGTGGCGGTGAACCCCAGCATCAGGGACGCGGGGAAGGGCCAGGACTGAGAGCCAAGGTACTGGCAGGCCGAGACGCGCACGCCCACTTCTTCCCCGATTTCCCGAACGACGGCCTGCTCCAGGGATTCACCGGGCTCGACGAAACCGGCAAGCGTGGAGTAATTCTTGGCGTCAGTGGGTCCACCACCGCCCAGAAGAAGGCGGCCGTCCGGACCCACCACGGTGACTATGATCGCAGGATCCGTCCGCGGGTAATGCTCAGAGTTGTCTCGGGGGCACCGACGTACCCATCCACCGGACTCAATGTCCGTGGGACTTCCACACTGCGGGCAGTGTGTGTGCGTCGCGTGCCAGTTGGAGATGGCACTGGCCTCAATGAACAGAGCAGTATCGCTGGCATCCAGTCGCCCGGCAACTTCCCGGAAACCTGCCCACTGGGCATCTGCGGGTATCCCGGCGGTGTCCGGCGCGGGAGGCTCAGTTGCCGTAAACAACAGAACAGGTGTGCCGGCAGGCAAGGAAGAAGATTCCAAGGTGATGCCCAGGTATATAGCCGAGGTAACGCCGTAATCTGTTCCGTTGAGGGCATTCCACAGGGAGGTGGCATCCCCGAACCACAGGCCCTGAGCGGTCACCAGTGCCTTGCGCTGGGAGATAACCATGGCCTTGGCCGTGCCCGAAGCGATCAGATCCTCCACCATGCCCGGCTTCATCCGGACACCGGAGCCCCGATCAACCATGGCAGGGCGCACTGGAAGAACAGTATCCATCAGGTGGTTGGCCAGCGCCGGTGACTCCCTATAGCTCATGTATCTACCGTACTGACTCATACCGACAAAAAACATTTTGGAGGGTGCCACCTTGTGGATGCATCACTGCCCGGCGTCCATGGCTGGGAGAATTGCCATGTTTCACAGCGGATCTGAAGACTCGCCGCACTGCATCATGGCCACAGGCCACACTCAATCTACCGTTGAGAAGGTGAGAAGAACACCGCTCGAACTGGCCGCTATAGCAACTGCGGCGGTGCCTGGCCTGGCACCGACGGCTACAGCCTTTTCCCCCGACGACGACGCCGACTTTGACTCGGCGCTGCTGCTGGACCCGGATGGCAAGCGCTGGCGCGTCCGTTCGCCGCGCCATCCCGAGGCCAGCACGCGGCTGGAAACCGAATTCATGGTTCTGCGCGCCTTCACTCCGGCCATCCGTGCCGAACTGCCGTTCCACGTGCCCACCATTGCCGGAACTGTGCGTCAAGGCGACCTCACTACCTTTGTCTACACCCACCTGCAGGGTGCAATGCTCTCCATTGAGGAACTCTCTGCCGGCAGCCCTGCCCTTGCACGGGAAATCGGCACTGCGCTGGCCGCCGTCCACGACCTCCCCTTGACCTTGGTAACCAATGCGGACCTACCAAGCTACTCAGCCAACGAGTTCCGGCAGCGCAAGCTCAATGAGCTGGACCAGGCGGCAACCACTGGCAAAATTCCGGCTACCCTGCTCCGACGCTGGGAGCATGCCCTGGAGGACGTTGCTCTGTGGCGGTTCAACTCTTCGGTGGTCCACGGCGATCTGCACGAAGACAACCTCATGGTGCAGGGCGACTCCGTCACCGCCCTGACCGGGTGGACCGATCTGCGAATCGGTGATCCGGCCGATGACTTCGCTTGGCTGGTGGCATCCAATGAAGCATCCTTCGTAGATGCCGTGCTGAACAGCTACACCCAGGCGCGCCGCGAGACGCCGGATATCCACTTGCTCCGGCGGGCAGCCCTGTTGGCCGAGTTCGCCCTCGCCCAATACTTGGTCAAGGCTCTGGCTGCCGGGCACCAAAGCATGACGGCGGAGGCGGAGTCCATGCTTCGGACGCTCGCCGATGACATAGACGAGCAAGCGCGGCGGGAAGAAGAGGCAGCACAGTCCGCCGAGGACGAGGCCGCTGAATTGCAGGCTGCCGAACTGCAGGGTGCCGGCATTCCGTCAAGCCCGAAGCCGCCCGTCACCGTTGTGGCAATTCCCGACGCCGGACCCACGGTTACGGTGGCCACCATAGCGCCCGCTGTGGAGTCGGAGACCCCGGCCAGTGGAGCGTTGGACCCATCGCCGGAGGGAACCGCCGCAGCACCAGCCGATGACGCCAAGGACGAGGAAACGAAAACAGGGGCCGAGGCCGGCGACTCCCATGGAACTGGAAACGCCGACGACACCTCTACGGCCGCCATCAGCGTGGTCAAGGTGACGCCGCTTCATACTGCCAACCGGTTCTAGTACCAACTGGTTCCAGTACCAACTAGTCCTGGAGCCCTGCGGCAACATGTCCAACCGGCGTTATTGCCAAGCGGTGTTATTGCCAGGCGGCGCTAACGCCCCCACCCTCGGTCTTCAACGCCCTGGCAACGATGTGCTCCAGCTCCTCGGCGGTGCCCAGATCGTGCGGTTTGACCACTGAGTCATCCGCAACGTAGTAGAAAGCTGCGCTGACCTCTTCAAGGGGCACGTCCTTCAGCCTGGACCAAGCCAGCCGGTAAACGGCCAACTGCACTGCGCGAGTGGCCAATTGCCGACCAGCCGGGCGTCGTCCTGTCTTCCAGTCGATCAACTGCCATCGGCCATCGGCATCGCGGAACACGGCATCAATACGCCCTCGGACAACGACGTCGCCAATCCGTGTCTCGACAGGCACCTCGATGAAAGCGGGGGCCCGCTGAGCCCACTCGGACTTCTTGAACGCGGCCACCATTTCGTCCAACCCGTAGGCCTCATCGATGTGGGAATCCGAGCCCGGAGCCTCATCAAGGTCAAGCATGCCCGTAGTCCCGAAGTACTCTTCCACCCACGCATGGAAGGCCGTGCCCTTGCGCGCCGAAATACCAGGTTCACGAGGTACAGGCCTGCGAAGCTGGGACAGCACTGTGGCCGGGTCGGCACCGAGGTCCACGAAGAGTGAGGCTGAAATGTGGCTCGGCAGGTGGACGTCCTGGGTGGTCTTGCGTTGCTGTTGACGATCCAGGAGAAGCTCTGCTTCCTTGGACCATTTGGCCGCCAAGCCTGTGGACTCAGGTACCAGTGCCTGATACGAAGCGTCGGCGATGAAGGCACGGACGTTTGCTGCTGCCTGGTCCATGGCGACCCTGCGGCCGGGAACCAGACTGAGGCGGGCTCCTGTCCGGGGATCGGAGGGACCTTCAAGGGGGTCATAGGGGAAACCGGCAATTTCAAGTGTTGCCGTCAACGGGCTTTCTTCAGGGAGTGCTTCCTCAGCCACGGATTCAGGATGAACCACCGCCGAACCTGCCCGGCCCCCGGGAGTGCCGCTGCCTTCACCGGCAGCAACTCCGGCAAGTGGTGCCAGTTCGGAGAGAAATGCGGACATGCCGGCCATTCCGGATCGCGAGCCGTTCCAGGCAGCGCTTGACGCCCACAGGATGAACTTCGCCCGCGTGTAGGCCACGTAAGCAAGCCGCCGTTCCTCGGCTTCACCGTGATGCTGGACCTCGGACTTGAAATC
>NZ_JABMCX010000113.1 GCF_013179505.1 Paenarthrobacter sp. CM16
GAGAGGAACGTACTCACCGAGGGGCGGGTTCTCGGCAGAAAGAGCCCTCCATACCCGCGAGAGCTAACCCCTCACCAACTTGAGATCTAACCCCTCGGCGGCAGGAGATCTAACCCCTCGGCGGGCCGACTCACAAGGACACAGAGAAAGTCTCAGAGAGCGCTCTCTTGACGTGAGTGACCCACAGCACATACTGTGAACCCACATCCCAGAGAGCGCTCTCTCGCCCTAGGCGTACGGTCGCTCGAACACACAAAGGAGTGATCGTGGAGTTTTCGCGACTAAGGAAATTCACTGCCCTGGCGGGCGTAGCCTCACTGGCCCTCGTGGCCGCAGGCTGCAGCGGCGGAGGCGATAAGGCGGCGAGCGCAGACAATCCCGTCACGCTGACCGTCACCACCTTCGGCACTTTCGGATACGACGACCTGTATGCCGAATATGAGAAGCAGAACCCCGGCGTCACCATCGAGGCCACCAACATTGACCGTGGTTCCAACGCCCGCACCGATGCGTTCACCAAACTGGCGGCAGGCTCGGGCCTCAGCGACGTGACGGCCATCGAGGAAGGCTGGCTCGGCTCCATCATGGAGGTCTCGGACCAGTTCGTGGACCTCAAGGAGCACGGCGCCGAGGACATCAAGGGCAACTGGGTGGACTGGAAGTTCAAGCAGGGCACCGATCCCAACGGCCGCGTGATCGGTTACGGCACGGACATCGGGCCGCAGGCATTGTGCTTCAACGGCAAGCTCTTCGAAGCAGCCGGCCTGCCGAGCGACCGCGAGAAAGTCGCTGAGCTTTTCGGCGGTAAGGACGCAAGCTGGGAAACATACTTCAAGCTGGGCCGCCAGTACAAAGAGGCAACCGGCAAGGCCTGGTATGACCAGTCCGGCTTCGTGTGGAACTCCATGGTCAACCAGATGGATGAGGGTTACTACACCAAGGACGGCAAGCTGAACGTTGAGGGCAACAAGGAAATGCGGGCAAAGTTCGACATGCTCGCTGCCGGCACTGCCGATGGCCTGTCCTCCAACCAGACCCAGTTCGACTGGGGTAACGGCAAGGCATTTGTTGACGGTTCCTTCGCAACCCACGTTTGCCCGGCCTGGATGCTCGGCACTATCAAGGGCCAGCTCGAGTCGGCAGGCGGCGGAGCAGCCAGCGGTTGGGACGTAGCCGACGTCTTCCCCGGCGGCGCCTCGAACTGGGGCGGAGCCTTCCTCTCGGTTCCCAAGACCTCCAAGCACCCCGCTGAAGCAGCCAAGCTGGCAGCATGGCTGACCGCACCCGAGCAGCAGATCAAGCAGTCTGCTGCAGCGAACAACTTCCCCAGCACGCTGGAAGCACAGGCAAAGATCGTTGAAGCAGCAAAGCCGAACGAACTGTTCAACAATGCTCCCTATGGCGCCATCTTTGAATCCCGCGCCGAGGGTGTCATCGCCCAGTTCAAGGGTCCGGATGACTCTGTGATCCAGGAAAATGTCTTCGGCCCCGCCCTCAAGATGCTCGACTCGGGCAAGGGCACCGCCGATGAAGCCTGGAATGAAGCCGTCAAGCTCCTCAACGACCTCGTGGTCAACAACTAGCAGCACCCGGCCGTGGGGCCTCCGGGAAACCGGAGGCCCCCTCACAGAGTCTGAGACCCGACCATGACCACCACCTTGAATCGCCCGGCCGCCGGCAGAACGGCCGCCACCAAACCGAAACCGACCTTTCGCCAACGCCTGAACGTCTTCGATATGAAGGCGTCCCCGTACCTTTACATCGCCCCGTTCTTCATCCTGTTCGCCCTGGTGGGTCTCTTTCCCTTGGGCTACACGTTCTTCGTCTCCCTCTTCGACTGGCACCTGCTCAAGGGCCAGGGAGAATTCGTTGGATTCCAAAACTTCGCGGAAGTACTGCAGGACCGTTTCTTCTGGAACTCCCTGTTCAACACGGTCAGCATCTTCCTGATTTCCACCATCCCGCAGCTGATCATGGCAACCATCATCGCTGCCGTCCTGGACCAGAACCTCCGAGCAAAGACCTTCTGGCGCATGAGCATCCTGCTCCCCTACGTAGTGACTCCCGTGGCTGTTGCCATGATCTTCACCAACATGTTCGGCGAGCAGTACGGGCTGATCAATAACATCCTGTCCAGCTTCGGCATCGATCCCGTCATGTGGAAGAACGACACCCTTCCCAGCCACATCGCCATCGCCACCATGGTGAACTGGCGCTGGACCGGCTACAACGCGCTGATCCTCCTGGCCGCCATGCAGTCAGTACCGCGCGATATCTATGAGTCCGCAGCAATCGACGGCGCCGGCTCCATGCGCCGCTTCTTCAGCATCACCTTGCCGAGCATCCGCCCCACCATGGTGTTCGTTATTGTCACGGCGACCATCGGCGGACTGCAGATCTTCACCGAACCCAGGCTCTTCGACCCCGTTGCGGCCGGCGGAACGGCACGCCAGTTCCAGACCACCGTGCTGTACCTGTGGGAGATGGCGTTCCAGCGCCAGAACTTCGGCAAGGCCTCCACCATCGCCTGGCTCCTGTTCCTGATCATCCTGCTCTTCGGCATTGTGAACTGGCTGATCTCACGCCGTATTGCCACCAACGGCGACGACCGCGGAGCAGCCAGCCGCCGTCGTCGTCAGCGTTCTTCGGCAGCGGAGGCAAAAGCGGACGACGCCGGCCTCACCGCCCAGGCGGTAACCGCACCGGCAGCGGCACCAGACTCGACCCCGAGGAGCGGGAAATGACCCTCACGCAAAACCGGCCGGCAGCACCGGCACCGCAGCGAACCTCCCGATCACTGACCACGAGGAAAGCCCTCTTCGGCAACGGCCGGCGCCCCGGCTTCCTCACCTACGGGCTCCTGATTGCGTTCTTCCTGGCCTCGGCCTACCCGCTGTGGTGGTCCGTAATCATCGGCAGCCGCTCCAACGAAGCCCTCGGGGAAACCTGGCCGCCGCTGCTCCCTGGCGGCAACTTCTGGACCAACGTGGGCGAAGTCTTCGATACCGTCCCGTTCTGGCTGGCACTGGGTAACAGCGTCCTGATCTCCGGCATCATCACCATTTCTGTGGTGGGTTTCTCCACCCTGGCCGGATATGCGTTCGCCAAACTGCGCTTCCGCGGCCGGAACTGGCTGATGGTGGCCGTGATCGCCACCATGGCCATCCCGACGCAGCTGGGCATCATCCCCTTGTTCATGCTGATGCGCACGCTGGGCTGGACGGGAGAGATTGGCGCCGTCGTGATCCCTACTCTGGTGACAGCGTTTGGCGTCTTCTTCATGCGGCAGTACCTCGTGGACGTGATCCCGGACGAGCTGATCGAATCGGCACGCATGGACGGCGCATCCATGATCTCCACGTTCTGGCATGTGGCGTTGCCCGCGGCGCGTCCGGCCATGGCAATCCTGGGCCTGTTCACCTTCATGACGGCGTGGACCGATTTCCTCTGGCCCCTGCTGGTGCTCGACGCCGGCAACCCCACTTTGCAGACGGCGCTCAGCCAACTGCAGTCGGCCCGTTACGTGGACTATTCAATCGTCCTGGCCGGCGCCGTCATGGCAACACTTCCGCTACTGGCCCTCTTCGTCCTGGCGGGACGTCAACTCATATCCGGAATCATGCAAGGAGCAGTGAAGGGCTAATGCCATTCGAAGCAACAAACCACCCCGCGACCCCTCCCTTCAACAGGGTGTGGCCCGAGGGCTTCCTCTGGGGCTCGGCCACCGCCGCAGCCCAGGTGGAAGGTGCCAGCCATGAAGGCGGCAAGGAAGATTCCGTCTGGGACGCTTTCGCCCGCGTTCCTGGCGCCATTGCCAACGGCGAGACGCTGAAGGACGCGGTGCAGCACTACCACCGCATGCCCCAGGACGTCAGGATCATGAAGGAGTTGGGCCTGGATTCCTACCGGTTCTCCACCAGCTGGTCCCGCGTCCGGCCCGGCGGCCGGACTGCGAACGCCGAAGGCTTGGACTTCTACTCACGCTTGGTGGATGAACTGCTCGACGCCGGCATCCTCCCTTGGCTGACCCTTTACCACTGGGACCTGCCGCAGGCGCTGGAGGAGAAGGGCGGCTGGGCAAACCGCGACACCGCCTACCGCTTCGTCGATTACGCGAACGATGTCTATTCGGCCCTCGGTGACCGAGTACAGCACTGGACCACGTTCAACGAACCGTTCTGCTCATCCCTGCTTGGCTATGCGGCGGGCGTGCACGCACCCGGTCGCCAGGAACCAGAGGCAGCCGTCGCGGCCATCCATCACCAGCACCTCGCCCACGGCCTGGTGGTCAATGAGCTGCGGGGCCGGGGCGCCCAGCAGTTGGGGATCACGCTCAACCTCAGCAACTCCATCCCGCGGGATCCTTCCGACCCCGTGGACTTCGACGCCGCACGCCGGTTTGATTCGCTGCAGAACCGGATCTTCCTCGATCCGATCCTCCGCGGCGCTTACCCGGAGGACACCCTCAATGACCTTGAGCAGTTCGGCATCCGGGATGTCATCAAGCCCGGCGACCTGGACATCATCGGTGCTCCCATCGATTTCCTGGGCGTCAACCACTACCACGATGACCTCATCAGCGGTCACCCCACTGCTGAACACGGCGACGGCCACTCGGGCGGCGCAACCCGCCCGACGTCGTCGTGCTGGATCGGTTCGGAAGACATTTCCTTCCCGAGTCGCGGCCTGCCGCGTACGGCCATGAACTGGGAGGTCAACCCGGACGGACTGCGGAAGCTCCTGGTGCGCCTGGGCGAGGAATACCCTGCGCTGCCGCCGCTGTACATCACCGAAAACGGCGCAGCGTACGACGACGTCGTCAGTCCCGACGGCGCGGTCCACGACGCCGAGCGGACCCAGTTCGTCCTGGACCACGTCACGGCGGTGGGGGAAGCACTCGACCAAGGCGCCGACGTGCGCGGCTACTTTGTGTGGTCCCTCCTTGACAACTTCGAGTGGTCCTGGGGCTACGGCAAACGATTCGGGGTGGTCCGCGTGGATTACGACACTTTCGAGCGCACGGTCAAGGACAGCGGACTGGCCTACTCCCGGGTCATCGCAGCGGCCAAAGCATCAGCCGCTGTCACCGCGAACGCCTAAAGTAGCCTTCAGAGGCATACTTTTCTTTACGTTCCGGAGATGACCATGACGCAGGACACCAGCGGCCCCCGGCCGGTACCCACCCTTGAGATGGTGGCTGCCTTGGCCGGGGTGTCGCGGGCCACCGTGTCCCGCGTGGTCAATGACAGCCCCAGCGTTGACCCGGAAATGGCGCAGTCCGTGAGGAAAGCCATCCTCGCACTCGACTACACGCCAAACCGTGCAGCCCGCTCCTTGGCCAAACGGCGGGCAAATGCGGTCACGCTGATCGTTCCGGAGTCAACGTCCAAAGTCTTCGCGGATCCGTTCTTCGCCTCCGTGGTCCAAGGCATCGCCCTGTATCTCACCGATACCGAGTACACGCTGAACATGGTGATTTCCTCGGAGTCGAAGCCGGAAAAAACCCGCAGCTTCCTGCTTGGCGGCAACGTGGACGGGGTCCTGGTGGTCTCGCACCACAGTGGTGACAACTCCTGGACGCACCTGTCAGGATCCCTTCCCATGGTGTTCGCAGGACGCCCCTTGGTGGGCGGCAAAGAAAGCTACTACGTGGACGTGGCCAACGAACAAGCTGCCTACGAAGTCACCAAGTTATTGACCCAGAGCGGCCGGAGGAACGTGGCAACCATTGCCGGCCCGCAGGATATGCCCCCTGGCTTGGATCGCCTGGCCGGATGGAGAACCGCCGTGCGGGAGGAGGGTCTTGGGGATGGCTTGATGGAGGAGGGTGACTTCACCCTGGCCTCCGGCGCAAAAGCCATGCACCGTTTGCTGGACCGCGGTGTTCCCGTTGACGCCGTTTTCGCAGCGAATGACCAGATGGCCGCCGGTGCCTACACCGCTATCCAAGGGCGGGGTCTTCGCATCCCGGAGGACATCGCCGTCGTCGGTTTTGATGACGATTCCTTTGCCACCTCGGTGACCCCCGCACTTACTACTGTCCATCACCCGATTGTTGAACTCGGCAAGAAGATGGCCGAGACCCTGGTGAACCTGATCGAAGGTAAACCGGCAGAACGCGTCACCAGGATGCCCACCTCGATCGTGGTCCGCGATTCCGTTTAGCCCCATGCCTTGAAAGGCCCGTCCATGCTTCCTGCTCCTGTCAGCACCGTCGCGCCTTCGGTCGCAACCGGCCGCCCGATCCGTTGGGGAGTAGTGGCCACCGGCTCCATTGCCCAACGCGTGGTGGAAGACCTTGCGCTCCTTGAAGACGCCGTCCTCCAGGCTGTCAGTTCGCGCTCGGAGGCCTCGGCCCAGGCCTTTGCGGCGAAGTTCGGATTCGCCACGGCCTACTCGGATACGGGAACGACGCCGGGCTACGAGCGGTTGCTGGCTGACCCCGCCGTCGACGTCGTCTACGTCGCCACGCCGCACGCGCAGCATCACGCCGTCGCGCTGGCCGCCCTCACTGCGGGGAAGCACGTCCTGTGCGAGAAGCCGATCGCCATGGATGCCTCGCAGGCGCGGGAGTTGGCTGAACTGGCCCGGGATAAGGGGCTTTTCCTGATGGAAGCCGTGTGGACCCGGTTCCTGCCCAGCTTCTGCCGCGCCGTCCAGATCCTGCGGTCAGGGGAGATCGGGGAGCCGCGCTGGCTCCAGGCTGACCTCGGTTTCGTGCCTGCCTACGATCCCGCTGCGCGGATCTGGGACCCGGCAGCCGGGGGTGGGGCGTTGCTGGACCTCGCCGTGTATCCGCTGACATGGGCGGATGGAGTCTTCGGCGAGCCAGGCAGCATGGTTGCCAGTGGTGTCCTGACTCCCGAGGGCGTGGACCTGCAGAATTCCCTGGCCCTGAGCTACCCGAGCGGGGCGTATGCCCAGCTCATCACCTCAATCGGCGCGGAGTGCCCCAGCGTAGTGACGGTGGGAGGTTCCGAGGGTTGGTTGCGTTCCTCCGCTCCCCTGTTCAACCCGGCCGAGCTCATCATCCAGCCACGCAACGGCACATTGCGGACAGAGAAGTTTGAGGTGCTCGGGCATGGTTTCAGCTACGAGCTGCGTGAGGTGACCCGGTGCCTGCAGGCCAGACTGACCGAGAGCCCGTTCATGACCCCTGGGGAGTCGGTTGGGATGATGGAACTGCTGGATGAGGCTCGTCGGCAGATGGGTCTGCGGTATTCGAGCGATCATCAGACTCCCACCGCATCGAAAGCAAACTGATTATTTCCGCTGAGACTTTAATCGGGCAGCCATTAGGACGTGATATGAATCACATTCATTTCGAGAAACCCAAAGGATGAGCTGACAATAGTGCGAATTAGAAAGCACTCCCGGTTTCGGAAAATGGCGGATGGGCAAACTATGTGATAGGCATGACTGACTCCCGGGCGCAAGCTTTGGGATAAACATTGGGGAATTAATGTGTCTGCGAACCTAGCAAAGAAAATTGTTTCCGGCGCCAGCGTTGTCGCCATAGCAAGTGGAATCGCGCTTTCGTCAGCCCTGCCCTCATCTGCAGCAGTGGATGGCATAACAAACAATTGGTCGAATTGGTGGGATGCGCACGCTGAGGTGGAAATTTTCAACTACGCTCAACGACTTCAATCAGTCGCCCATCTTGGCAACTACTGGTATTACGGGGCGCCATCATGGACCTATTCTGTTGGGCACGTTAGCGGCTATAGCTGGACCCACGAGGCGTACCAGATCCGTATCTCCTAGGCGAAAGAATCCTAGTGGTGAAGTCAATCAACGCCAGATCCCTCGCGTCTGTACTCTTCGTCGCTTGCATGCTCCCCTTGGTCGCCTCCTGCTCAGGCGGCGACCAAGGGAGTTCCGAGCGACGACACATTGCCAACAACTTTAGCGACTTAGTCATCACCGCACTCAATGATCCCAATCTGGAAGAATTCGATACTGACGTCCTGAGGCGAGCCAAGAATTCCGGAAGGATTGACCAAGCAGACTATGATGAGGCCTACAGCCGTTTCGGGAATTGCATGGCAGACTCCGGCAAGCCCATTACGTTGACTCGGCTTAGCAACGGCCTGTATCGAGTCGAGAACACACCCTTGTCAGACGGGGAGTCGATTCAGTCTGCCATGTCAATCGTGACCAGATGCGCCCAGGGCACAACAAATGTGATCAGTGAGCTCTATGGCATTCAACAAGGTAATCCCGAATTATTGACGAATCCGTATGAAATCGCACACAAGTGCCTTGAAACCAAGGGCCTTGTTGATGCAAGTTTCTCATTCGACGATCTTAGGAAGGCCATCGGCTCCGAAGTAAGCGGAGGAAATGCACTGAAGGACCGGGTGCCATTCGACCCTTACGGTGATGAAGCCCAAGCTTGTTTCGTCGGCGCTAATATGACCATTGTGAAGGCGACACCCTGAGTGAGGAATTCACCTTGGTTGTCGTATGCGCTTGTTGCGGTCTCGGGTGCGGCCACCGCGGTGGTCGCTGTTTTTGGGACAACGGCCCTGGCTACACCCGCCGCGCTCCGTCCCCCGAGTGAAGCAACGTCTGCTGTCATCACCATGACCGAATTTCGAGATGAACGCACTGTGGCTGCCGAAGTTGAGGCAGGTCAATCCTTGGAGGCCCAGCTGGGCATCTCGGGCACTGTCACTTCGACGGTGTGCACAGCTGGCGGTGAGATCGAATCAGGTCGTGTAGTGGCCTCGCTGAGCAGTCGGCCGGCCCTCGGTCTCCATTCGGCGGTTCCGTTCTATAGGGATATAGGCCCAGGGACCGCGGGACCGGATGTCGACGCACTCCGCGCGCAGCTCAAGGCAATGGGTTCCGATGTAGCAGAGACGGGCGCTTATGGAGCAGATCTAGGTGCCGCCATCCTCAAGATCCAGGCCGCTCAGGCGCTGAAGAACCGTGACGGTGTCCTCCATCTTGAAGAGACTCTCTGGCTACCCGGCCTAAAGGTCCGCGTGAAATCCTGTAATGCGTCACTCGGATCTCAATATTCCCCTGGCACTCCGTTCCTTACCACCATTGGAACTGTCAGCAGCTTGCGTGTCGTCTTTCCTTCCGGCCAACCTCCGGCCGCAGGGGCGAGACTCGTTTCCTTCGGGACTCTATCGGCGCCGGTATCCGCTGACGGTTTTGTGACAGACGAGGCACTGCTGGCCGAAGTGTCTCGGAGCCCTGATTTTGCGGCCTCGCAATCGAGCACCATGCCAAAGCCACTAAGCCTTAAGACTGCACTGGTCTCTCCCCTGGAGGTAGCTAGAGTCCCCGTCTCCGGCGTGTTTGCTGTCCATGGTGACACAGCTTGCGTGGAGTCACCGGACGGAACCACTTTTCCTATCAGTATTGCCGGCTCAAGCGCCGGGTCCGTGCTAGTCACTTTCGGGAATTCTGCACCAAAAGAGGTTCTTTTAGGCTCGGCTATCGGAGCGCGAGAATGTCAGTAAGCAAGTCCACAAGCTGTAACGGGGGCACTGCAAGAGTCAGTCTTCAGGGAGTGGGGCACGGCTTTGGATTAGATAGCTTCCTTTTCCAGAACGTGGATGCAGAATTCAGAGCTGGATCCGTGTGGGGCCTTAGGGGGCCTTCCGGTTCAGGAAAATCAACGCTGCTGTCCATCATCGCTGGGTGGGAAGTACCAAAAGAAGGCCACATCCAAAGGTCAAACATCTCCACAATTCGGTGGGTATTTCAAAATCCTCTGGGGGTCGCGCAGCGCGCAGCTCTTGATCACGTCACTCTGCCTTACCTGGCCATAGGGCTGTCCCGCGACCGCAGCGAGAAGCTGGCTCTTCAACGCCTTTTTGAATTCGGGCTGCAGAGCAGCGCTGGCAAGCGCTTCTCGCTACTTTCAGGTGGAGAGGCGCAGCGTTTGATGCTTGCACGGGCCGTAGCCGGAAGTCCTGACCTGATTCTGGTAGACGAGCCAACGGCGCAACTCGATCGAGCAACGGCTGCCACGGTCAACTCAGTGCTGGGTGGCCTCGCTCGAAGTGGCGCAGTAGTTATCGTGGCCAGCCATGACGAGGACACGCTGGATGCGTGTTCGGAAGTTGTAGATCTCATGAGGCCTGACATTGGAAGCACTTCGCCGTGATGCGCACTACAGTTGTTCTCCTTGAGGCTTGGCGCAACCTACAAAGCGGCACATCCAAGGGCGGCTGGCTATCCGTCGCACTTATAATGGCCATCTCGCTGGTATCTTGTGCCGAACTGTGGACAGTATCCGCACTTGACAACCGCGCACACGATTATCGCACGGCTGGCGCATCAATTCGCGTCCTCAAAGTTGAGGCCGGCATTGACCCTAAACAATGTGATGCTCTCTCCGGCACAAGCGGAATACTGTCAGCTGGAGCCATGAAGGCCGTTGCACCGATCCACATCCTAAGCCTGCCTGGGGTATCCACTCCGGCCTTTGAGACAACTTTGGGTTTCCAAGAGGTTCTCGGCCTAGGTACTGCCTTGGAGTCGGGTGTGTTCATTTCCGAACCTCTAGCGAATCGATGGAAGATTCGACATGGGGACATCTTGGAATCGGATCAGGGCCCATTACCCGTGGCGGCTGTGTTCCCGTATCCAGAGGACGACGGTCGAGACAGCCGCCTTGCTAACGCTGTGCTGTTACCGTCGTTGGGGAGTGGGCCCTCTGATGAATGCTGGGCCGATGTCTGGCCCTCAACTGCTGGCTTCGACTCCGTCATTCGCACATCTCAGGGCACCGCCCAAGGGGAAGCATCTGCATCGGTTTCGACGTTGAATCCAACCTTGGGCCTCGTTTTTACGGGAGCCGACGAGTACCAGAATCGCGTCACGAGATACGCTGCCGCAATTTCAGCCTGCTTGGGGTTCGCCATCGGGCTGCTGGGAGGAGCCCGACGACGGCTCGAATACGCGTCATCGCTCCACGCCGGCGTGACGAGTGGTGACCTTGCTCGTATCACTTTGGTCGAGGCGACAATATGGGCCGGTGCCGCTGGCGCTGTTGCCACGGCGGGCGTTGTATTGGGAGCACATTTTTGGGCACCTTTGATCGCCGATGCCCTGTACACCCAATTCCTGACGATAGGCATGCTTAGCGGTCTCGGTGCTATCACTGGAAGTCTTTTCATCGCGACGCATAGTCGTGAGTCGCGGCTTTTTGTCTACTTTAGGGAACGCAGCTAGCTTTGCTTCCAGCTGGCGACGACTCTATGGAATGGCCCTCTGATCATCAGACTCCCACCGCAGCAAATCCCCCGGCTGGCACTCCAGTACCTCGCACAGCGCTTCCAGCGTTGTAAACCGCACGGCTTTCGCACGACCGTTCTTGAGCACAGCCAGGTTGGCCGGCGTAATTCCCACGCGTTCGGCGAGCACACCTACGGGCATTTTGCGCTTGGCAAGCATGACGTCGATATCCACGATGATTGCCATCAGATGACCTCATCCAGCTCAGCCCGCAGGCCGGCGGCTTCGACGTCCCGGGCTACCGCTTGGGCGAGAAGGGTCCGCATGACCAAGACAACCAAGGCCACTCCCCCGATCATCAGCGCTGCCCCGCAGATCAGCATGACGACTCCGGGTGCAATATCGCCGGGCGCCAGAATCACTGCAATGCCGAACGTCAGTACTGCTGCGGCAGCGATGGCACCAAAAATCACGTCCACAAAACGGAACGCTCCATGGGAAAAGACAGTCCCTCGCCGCACCATCGTCAGCAGCCGCCACACACAGACAGCAACCACCTGCACACAGAGGATCCCCAGGACCGCGATCACCAGCAGCGCCACGCGAGGACCGTCGGGGGCCCCGGCTTCAACCAGATCAGTTGAGAGCAGGGGAACCATCCACAACTGCACGAACAGTGAACCCGCCAGCACCATCGCAATCACTATCCGCAGTGCGAGGATCGTTAGCTTTCCCATGGAAACTCCTTTATCGAACAACAACCTGATTCTATCGATATTCGATGCTTAAGCAACCGAAGCCGCCCCTGGTGCATTACTCAGCTTGCTTACTAAAGGGTCCTTCCCTAGGCTTGAACAGATCAGACAAACAACTCTCACAGTGGCGGCCCACGCTCAAAAAGCACCCCGCCGCGCAATGGAGGAGGAACAATGTCAGAACACAACATCGCAGGCAAGAAGGTCGCATTCCTGCTGACGGACGGCGTGGAGCAGGTCGAGCTCACCAGCCCATGGCAGGCAGTCAAGGATGCCGGCGGCGAGCCGACTCTCGTAGCTCCCTCCACGGGAAAGCTCCAGGGTTTCAACGGCGTGGAAAAGGGTGACACCTTCGACGTCGACCTTGCAGTGGCGGATGCCAACGCATCCGATTTCGACGCCCTGGTTCTCCCCGGAGGCGTCGTGAACGCCGATCACCTCCGCGTCGACAAGGACGCACAAAACTTCACGCGCGCCTTCTTTGAGCAGCACAAGCCGGTGGCCTCGATTTGCCACGGTCCGTGGATCCTCATTGAAGCCGGAGTTATCAAGGGGCGGAACGTCACCTCGTATCACACGCTCCAGACCGACCTGAAGAACGCGGGTGCCAACTGGACCGACGAGGAAGTGGTGGTGGACCAAGGCCTGGTCACCAGCCGCAACCCTGACGATCTTCCCGCCTTCAACAGCAAGGTTGTTGAAGAGATCTCGGAAGGCGAGCACGCCGGCCAGACCGCCTAGCGGGTCACCGACCCCCATACGGCAAGTGCCGCCGTCGTACTTTCACAAGAAGTACGACGGCGGCACTTGCCGTTTGGTGTATCCCGCGTCAGCATCCAGAGGCTTACTTGGCCCAGCCGGCGTGGTTTGATGGCAGGCATGTTGAAGCGTTGGGGCGGGAATGTATGGCTGGGTTGGGCTTTCGTATTGTTGTGCCTGACGCTGGCGTCAACCTTCGTCGCTTTCACGTCCGGATTCATCCACGACCCCAATGATCACCCTGGCTCGTACTACCGCAACAGGATCCCGGAGAGGCAGTGGGTGATGGCCCTATCGATGCTGATTCCGGGGTTGTCGGCGGCAGCGGCCGGCCTCTCCCTTTTGGCCCGACCGCGGAACCCGATCCGGTTGGTAGGCGGGACGATCGTGCTGCTGCTCGCCGTTGCCGCTATCTGGTTCTGTTGGGCGGTGGGGATCGACAACATCGAGCACTTCGAGAGATTAGCGAGAGATTAGCCACCCGCTTCCCATAGAACGGCCAGGCACAAGGGCTCATGGTCGGCGGTTGAGACCGGGATGCCTTCCGCACACAAGAAAGGAGCCCCCTGCCTCGGCGAAGGGCAGACGCACGCCCCAAACTGTAAAGCTACTGCGGCAAGCTTCGTCAGATTTTACAAGGGAGGTGGCGCTGCCCGCAGCGAGGATCAGCCGCAGGGCCGATCCTCGTCAAACGATGTCTAGGATGAATGAAATTGCAGGTCAGGAAGGATTTGGTGTCGGTGCTGGGCGAACAGTCCGAAGAAGGACGTGAGACCCGTGAGGGGAAACGGGTTGAATTGTGGCGGGCGTTTACGCTTCCTGCAGTGATCGGCTTGGCCGTTTTGGGGATCGCCGGGCTGAACTTCGCGAACGGCTTGGCGGAGCAAAACCGGCAGACGGGCCCGGAGCCAGTGGCTTGTGAAGTCGTCCCCCGGGCCGGGCTTGCCCCGGAGCAGGGTGCCTTGTTTGGCGTGAACTTGGACTGGCACGCGAAACCACTGGCCGCCTTCGCTAAGGACCTGGGCCACAAGCCGGCCGTCAGTGTCTCGTTCACCGGCTTCCCGTTGACGTCCAAGGATGAAGACGATCTGCGACGGGCCGTTGAGCAGATCCGGGCCGACGGGCACATGATGCTCCTGACGTTGGAACCCCACGAGGGCCTGGCCACTGTAACGGAGGAAACCGCCACCGCTTTGGCCAAAGACCTCGCCTCATTCAATAACGACGGCGTTCCGGTCATCGTCCGGTTCGCCCACGAAATGAACGGCTCCTGGTACGCCTGGTCCCAACAACCCAATGAGTACATCGCCGCTTTCCAGACCCTGGCCGCCGCCGTACACAAGCACGCACCAGGATCAGCCATGATGTGGGCACCGAACTACGGCGGCGGTTACCCCTTCGCCGGCGGACAATTTGAAGCCAAACCAGGCACTCCCGGATTCGCGGCCCTGGACACCAACGGAGACGGGGTGCTCACGATGAGTGACGATGCCTACGCCCCGTACTACCCCGGCGACGAAGCTGTGGACTGGGTAGGCATGTCCCTCTATCACTGGGGCAACACCTACCCCTGGGGCGAAAACGAACTGCCTGAGGCTAACAAGTTCGCCGAACAGCTCACCGGCAATTACATCGGCGCCAACGGTGATGACAGCCTGCTACCGGACTTCTACGGCATCTACGGCACGCAGCATTCCAAACCCGTGGCCATTCCGGAAACGGCCTCCTTGTTCGCCCCGACAGGTGGCGGTGAGGCTGAACTGGCCATCAAGGAGGCCTGGTGGAACCAGCTCTTCAACCCCGCGACGCATCAACAATTTCCCCAGCTGAAAATGATCAACTGGTTCGAATGGGACAAAACAGAATCCGAGGTCAAAGGACGCGTGGATTGGACGGTGACCAACACTCCCGCCGTTCGCGACGCCTTCACAGCCGCCCTCCCCGACTGGTTCCGCTACGGCCCTGAACAATCCTGCCAACCCCGCTCGTAGAA
>NZ_JABMCX010000114.1:0-2296 GCF_013179505.1 Paenarthrobacter sp. CM16
CCACATTCAAGAAGGTGTCCTGCTGACCCGCGAAGCTCGCGAAGGCCAGGTCCTCGGCGGTGGCTGAAGACCTGACGGCAACCGGGACGTTCTCTCCCAGCTGCTGATAAGCGGACCGCACCGCCTCGGCAATCCCCGCCGGGACGCCGGCGTCGAGCACCAAGGACCTGGCCCGGGCGGCAAGGCGGTTCAAGTCCTCGAGTTGGGCCGCAGGGGTCTCTTTCAACGCTGCCAGCACAGCCTCCAGCCCGGCGCCCGAGAGAGCTTGGCGGTAGGCGGCCGTTGTGAGGCAGAAGCCGGGCGGTACGGGCAGGCCCGAACGTGCCAACTCACCCAGGTTGGCCGCCTTGCCACCCACGTCAGGAAGCATGGAAGCACGGATGCCGGCGATGTCGAGGATGAGCACCGGGCTGCGCCGCCTAAGCTGCGCCGAGCATGGGCCCAAACTTGTGGCGGTCAGCCAGCCGCGGGTCCTCCCTGTCAGGGACAACAAGCACAGGACCCTTGGCATGGTGCAGGACGCCATCCGAGGTGGAACCCAAAAGCATGCCTGCGAAGCCGCCCCGGCCGCGTGTTCCCAGAACCACCAGCTCGACGCTGCGGCTGGTTTCCACCAGGACGTCCACCGGCGAGCCGTCCCGGAGGTCCGTCTCGATGGTCAGTTGGGGGAAGTGGCTCCTAAGCCACGCGACACCGGCGTCCAGCTGGACCTTGATGTCGGCGAAGAGGGCATCCCGGTCCAACGGGGCCGGTACCCAGGCCAAGGACCCGCTGTATTGCGGTACCGCGCAGATGACGCGGAGCTTCGCTCCCATGCGTTGGGCTTGCTCGGCTGCCTCAAGCACAGCCACACGGGCTTGCTCGGAGCCGTCCACGCCCACGGCAACCACGTTCTCGACAGTGCGGGGTCCGGCTTTGGCGTGCTCGGCCTTGATGTGCTTGTCCTCTGTGTTTTCGCCCAGCCGATCAGCGCAGTACAAGGGGACCGTGACGGTGGGGCACTTGGCGTGTGCGGGCAAGGCGCTGCTCACCGATCCCAAGAGGCGTCCAACGAAGCCACCGCGGCCCCGACTGCCGAAAACGAGGAGCGCAGCGTCAGCGGAGAGATCCAGGAGGACACCGGCAGCGTCGCCGTTTTCGACCGAAGCATCGACGTCGATGGCGTAACCGGAAACCTTGTCCATGGCCTGTTTGATGATGGCATCCGCGCCCTCGCGAATCACTGAATCATCCACAGTTGCATAGCCGCCATCGAGTCCGGATGCAGCAAAGATGGGGACGGAGTAAGCCGTCACGATGTGCAAAGGCAATTGACGGCGCTCGGCCTCCCGCGCGGCCCATACCAAGGCGCATTGACCGTGCTCCGAACCGTCCACTCCAACAACGATGCCACCAGGCGCCACTGCCTGGTCCTGCCCGTCCTGTGGCTCTTCATTGTGCCTGCTGTGCTGGTCCATGGGGCCCGCCTCTCCACCTGCTGCTTGATGTTCCGGCCATTCTGCCAGAGGTTCTCCTTCCAGGATTCCCTCACAGCGCCCTTGTCAATGGCCGGGGCAGAAGAAACAATAAAATTCTTCCTCCCAAGGCCCACTATTCTCGGTCGGGAACGCCGAATCAAGGCGACTTCGGGCTATGTGGGTAACGGTCCGGGGTCGGTTGCAGCAAGGCCGTTTTGCGCTACGGATGAACACCGGAAACACGCGCACCCCGGAGGCTATCCATGGCAGAAAAAGTTCGGTAGTGTTCGAGTCACAGAATGGCCGGCAAACGTGTTCCGCAACACACTCCGGCCATTTATTGCGGCCGCTTGGGGAACTCGGACGCGACCCCATGCGATGCCCAAGGGCACACACGTCAAGGAGGAACCAAGCAGTGTCACTCACGCCTGATTCCGCCACGGAACGCACCACCACCGTGGTCATCGGAGCCGGCCTGTCCGGCTTGGCAGTTGCCAGTGAGCTCAGCCGTTACGGCGTGGGCTCCATAGTGGTGGACGGATTCGGCGCGTTGTCCGCAACCGGCCCGTCAGTACACACCGGAATGCTTCAACGCTGCGACGCCGCTGATCCAGCAGCCATGCAGGAACGCAACGAAATCCTCCGCCACCTACGGAACTACGCCGCCAGCCACCACCTGGATGTCCGCAGCACCACCCGGGCTGTACGCCTTGATTTCCTTGGCTCCGACCCATCCCAGCAGATCGGCTACGGACTGGCTGCCAGCATGACCACTGCCGGGCTCAGAACGGGGCTCCACGCCTCCGGTCCACTCGAATCCACCCGCCGTCAGTGGGCCG
>NZ_JABMCX010000114.1:2395-14634 GCF_013179505.1 Paenarthrobacter sp. CM16
TGATTTCCTTGGCTCCGACCCATCCCAGCAGATCGGCTACGGACTGGCTGCCAGCATGACCACTGCCGGGCTCAGAACGGGGCTCCACGCCTCCGGTCCACTCGAATCCACCCGCCGTCAGTGGGCCGTGCACACTGCCAACGGGGTCCTTCTGGCCGACCATATTGTGGTGACGCGCTGCGCACAGAGTCAGTTGCGCCGCATGCTGGCCGAACTGGGCATAGCGATCGGGCAGAATCTGGTGGCCGCCATGCGGGCCGTCGGGATGCACTTGGTGGGAGTCGGGGAACTCATTACGCCCACACCCAAGGAAGTGCTTCGCCAGGCAAAGGCTGTGGGCCAGGCGATATCATCCAAGGTTGCCCTCCCGGCAGGCCCGGGCATCGCTACCGCCTAGGACTCTGAACTTTAACTCACATTATTTACGCCAAAGGCCGGTGTCCTCGAAGATTGGTTCTTCGAAGACACCGGCCTTTGAACTGAAGCGTGAGGCTTATGCGCCAGCGCGTACGTAGGTCAGGGGACCCGTTGCGGTCAACCAGCTGATGGGGTGGATGCCCGTCTGGTTGCCGTTGATGCCACCGCTGATGGCCTGGCCATTGCCGATGTAGATGGCAACGTGGCCGGACTGGACGATCATGTCGCCGGGCTGGGGCGAGCTGACAACCTTGCCGTAGTTCATGAACTGCATGGGACCGAGGTCGCCAACAGGAATGCCTGCGGAACCGAGGGCCCGCTCCACCATGGCGGTGCAGTCCTGCATGATGCCGATCTGGGCGTAAGCCGAGGCAACCATGGCAGCGTTGACGCCACCGACGGCCGGGGCTGCAGCAGGAGCCGGAGCCGGAGCCGCGGCCGGAGCGGCAGCAGCAGCCTTGGCAACAGGAGCCGTTGCAGCTGCAGTGGTAACTGCAGCCTTCTTGGCGACGGGAGCCGGAGCAACCGGAGCCGGCTTCTCGATGACCGGAGCTGCTACGGAAGCAACAGCGGGGCGCTCGAAGTTGACGGTAGCCGTGGCCAGTGCGGTCACAACCTGGGTGGGAGCCTCGGAAACGGTCTCAGCGACCGTTGCAGGGCTGGAATCCCGCTGAACCGGAGCTTCAGCTGCGTGGGCAGCAATGGAGCCGGTCAGGACAAGGCCAGAGGCTGCTGCGATAACAGCTGCCTGGCGGCCAGCGCCGGAAGCGTTGCTGGCGACTGCCTTGGAGATGGAGATGAACGGATTAGGACGTACGCTGTCCGCCTTACGACGGCCGCGAAGAATGCGTGAAGACATGAAAGAGCCTCTCCCGATGCCTGCGAGGTTAGCTGTCGGATTCGGATGGGAGTCACCCGGCCACTACGCCCCGCTGTAACGCGGAAGCTTCGTGACTTCACCCCAAGGCACGCTCGAAAGCGACCTAAAATGGGTTCCCCGTCTCTGCCGTAAGGTTTGTCTGCGAACGGATTCCGGACTGCGGCAGAGCTAGGCAATCAGGCCGGAAGTGCCCGCTACGTGGAACAGGCACAGGTACAACCGTACGCGATGATCACGCCGAAGTCACATTTAAGTAACGAGAACTGCGCTTCTGGCGTGTCGTGGTGACCATTTCGAGATCTTCGCAGCTACGTAGAAAACCCTGTTATTCCGCGGCAGAATCGCCCTCAGAGTCATTTGACGCAGCCAGTTTCCGGCGTGCAGTAACGGCCAGAAAAATAACGAGACCTACAGCAACCACGGCCAGTCCCACGATGCTCCACGGGAAGGGCTGGGAGGCATCCGCTGCCGGTTCACTGCTGCCGGTTCCAGGCGCCCCGGTTCCAGCGGTCGGCACCGCTGCGGAGGATGAAGCCGGGGCCGGCGTCGAGGCAGCTGCCGAAGCGCCTGCCGACGTCGTGCTTCCCGCGGTGGCCGTGAACGTAAAGGTGCCTTCAATCGGGTGGGAATCGCTGCTGACAACCCGCCAGACCACGGTGTACTCGCCGGCGGGGGCGCCTTCACGCAGCTTTTGAACCGCCTGGTTGTCAATGATTTCAACGGGGCCGTCGGCCCAGTTTTCGCCACCCGCCGTGACAGTTATGCCCGAACCGATGGCAAGCGGCCGGTTGTTGAAGGTAATGGCGACCGACGCCGGCACTTCCGTCACAGCGGCACCGTTGGCCGGCGTCGTGGATTCGGCGACGTCGTGGGCGGACGCCGGAGCCGCCGAAAACAGCAGGGCGGACACGAAGGCAAGAGCAGCAACGACGGCGGCCAGAAGCGGGCGGATGGTACGCATGGGGCGGTTTCTCCTAGTGTTGGCTTCCTTACAGACTAGGCGAATCGTCCGGAGGCCCTTTACCGGACCGCATAGGATTTGAAAGCACACTCCCCTCGATCCCCGGAGTCCTTCATGCTTAAGCAAGGTTCGGCAGTAGACCGCTACTTCAAAATTACTGAACGTGGATCCACGTACTCACGGGAAATCCGTGGCGGCTTCGCGACGTTCTTCGCCATGAGCTACATCGTGGTGCTGAACCCATTGATCCTTTCCGGGGCTGATTCGAGCGGGGCATCCCTTGGTTTCACTGCCGTCGCGGCCACCACGGCGTTCGTAGCGGGCATCCTGACCATCCTCATGGGCGCGTGGGCCAAACACCCGTTCGCCGTAGCAACGGGCCTGGGCGTCAACGCCTTTGTGGCCGTCACCGTGGCCTCGCACCCGGAACTGACCTGGCCGGACATGATGGGCCTTGTGGTGCTGTCCGGCGTCACCATGCTCATCCTGGTGCTGACAGGATTCCGAACCGCCGTATTCAAGGCCGTTCCGGAAGCCCTGAAGACTGCGATCGTGGTGGGCATTGGCCTCTTCATTGCACTGATTGGCCTGGTCAATGCGGGATTTGTCCGCCGCATTCCCGACGCCGCCGGCACCACGGTTCCCCTGGGACTCGGCGTGGACGGCAAGCTCATGGGCTGGCCTACCCTGGTGTTCGCAGTGGGCCTTATCCTGACCATCGCGCTGGTGGTCCGCAAGGTCCGCGGCGCCATCCTGATCGGCATTGTGGTTTCCACTGCACTGGCCGCCATCCTCGAATTCACCCTCCACATCGGCCCCAGCTTTGACGGCAAGAACGTCAACCCCCGCGGCTGGTCCCTGGTTGCTCCCACCCTTTCGGAGTGGG
This sequence comes from Paenarthrobacter sp. CM16, assembly GCF_013179505.1. Taxonomy (GTDB): domain Bacteria; phylum Actinomycetota; class Actinomycetes; order Actinomycetales; family Micrococcaceae; genus Arthrobacter. The sequence goes on from NZ_JABMCX010000114.1 coordinate 5,540, forward strand.
GCGCCCCGGACCTGTCCCTCATCGGCAAGGCCAACCCGTTCGGCGCCTTTGAACACCTCGGATTCATTGCGGCGGCACTGCTGGCATTCGTGATCCTGTTGAGCATCTTCTTCGACGCCATGGGCACAATGGTGGGCCTGGCCAACGAGGCCGGAACCGTGGACAAGGACGGCAACATTCCCAACGTTGACCGTGTGCTCCAAGTGGATGCCCTCGGCGCGATCGTAGGTGGCGGCGCTTCGGTTTCCTCCAACCAGATCTTTGTTGAGTCCGGCGCAGGCATCGGCGAAGGCGCCCGCACCGGCCTCGCCTCAATCGTCACCGGCTTGCTGTTCCTGGTGGCCATGTTCTTCACGCCCCTCATCAACCTTGTCCCGTTCGAAGCCGTCGCCCCGGCGTTGGTGGTAGTGGGCTTCATGATGGTGTCCCAGGTGGGCAAGATTGATTGGCAGGACTGGGGCGTCGGCATCCCGGCCTTCCTGACCATCTCCCTCATGCCGTTCACGTACTCGATCGCCAACGGCCTCGGCGCCGGCTTCATCTCCTACGTCCTGATCCGCACCTTCCAAGGCCGCGCCCGTGAAGTCCATCCCCTGATGTGGGCTGTGGCCGCGGCGTTCCTCCTGTTCTTCGGGATCGGAACTGTGGAGGAGTTGTTGGGCGTCAAGTAGGGAAGTCCGGGATTCCGGACACCCGGGTGATTGGCTCGCTGGTTTTAGTGCCCGCCTTCGGGTGTGCTTAAGGCATGGAAACCAGCAGCATCCCCACTGTCGACGTCAGCCCCACACCCTGGACGGGCCGCTTTGACGGAGACGACGCCGAACACCGGCGCTGGTGGCAAGCGGTAACACCGCTCACGTCCTCCGCGTCGGCAACGGCCTCGCGCCCCGCCGTCGTGCTTGGTTTTTGCAGTGACGCCGGAGTCCTCCGCAACAAGGGCCGCGTGGGTGCTGCCGCTGCTCCTGCCGCCATCCGAGGGGCGCTGGGTCCCCTGGCTTTCCACCTCGACCGTGACGTGTTCGACGCCGGGGATGTAGTGGTGGAGGACGACTCACTGGAAGCGGGCCAACAGCGCGCCGGACGCGCCATTTCGGGATTGCTCGACGCCGGCAACCTCACCGTGGTGCTGGGCGGCGGGCACGAGACCGCGTTTGCCAGTTACCTTGGCGTGGCAGGTTCTGAAGCGGTTCGTGGCAAAAGGCTCGGCGTACTGAACCTGGACGCCCACTTTGACCTGCGCGACGAGCCCACGCCGAGCTCGGGCACGCCGTTCCTTCAGATGGCCCGCGCAGAAGCTGCCGAAGGGCGCGAACTGCAGTACGCCGTCGTCGGAATTTCGGAGCCCAACAACACGCGGACGCTCTTCAACACAGCCGAACGCCTGGGTGTGAAGTACCTGCTGGACGAGCTGTGCACCCCCGAGGCCTTGGAGGTTTTTGTTGCCGGCTTCCTGGCCGGGGTGGACGTGCTGTACCTGACCATCGACCTCGACGTCATGCCGGCGTCGGTGGCTCCGGGGGTGAGCGCCCCTGCTGCTTACGGTGTGCCGTTGCCGGTGATCAGCGCGGTCTGCCGCCAGGTTGCTGCGAGCGGGAAGCTGCTGCACTTGGACGTCGCGGAGCTGAATCCGGAGTTCGACATAGATTACCGCACCGCAAAAGTGGCAGCCCGCCTGATCAACACCCTGCTCGCTTAGCGACACGTTTGAAAGGGCCTGTTCCTCCACATAGCCTGTGTGGAGGAAAGGACAGCGATGCGCACACCCCTTGTGCAGGAGAAGTGGGCTTGGGTCGCAGGGCTGGCAGCGGTCGCCCTGGGATTGGCCGCGCATGCCCTGGCCGGCGGCAGCATCCCCGCCATTCCCGTCCTCCTGGCCTTCGCCGCACTCTCCTGCCTGGCAGCCCAGCTCATCGCCCGCTGGGTCCATGGACCTTTGGTGCTCCTGTTTCTGTCCGGCCTGGCCCAGCAAGTGCTGCACCTGGGTTTCGACGCTTTCGGAGGATACTTTCCCGGCAGCGGATTCTTTGACCACCTGCACGGAGAACAGGCGGTGGCGGACGTACCGGCCGGCACCGCGACCAGTGGCGGCGACGTCCACCTTCTTCTCTATACCCACATGGCTGCGGCCATCCTGACACTCCTGATCGCCGTGGGGGTGACCAAGCTGGCGGGGCGGCGCTCCGCACGGGGTGAATCCACGGATCCCGCGCTTGTCCGTGACACCCGCCCTTGAGCGGTATGCGTCCGCGAACAAGCCCGGGGTTGGCCGTTCACTGGAGGCAGCCCGGCGCAATCTTCACGTCCCCGGACGTCTCCAATTCTTAGCCGGGCGACACCATTCGTAGCCCTGGGAAAGCTCGGGACATGAACTTTGCCGGGCCCGCTTGGGTGCACCTAGTGTCGTTGGCACGTGGTGTACCCAAGAGGCCAGGGAGCTGCCTGCAAAGCAGCGCACGCGGGTTCGAATCCCGCCACCACGTCTTTGGAGTCCCGCCGCCGGGCGCGCCCGCACCCGCGCCGCATGTGAGACCCACGTCACCGAAGTGCTGGTCATCTTACAAATTTTCGGGCGCGACCACTATGATTGATGGGTCGCCCTCGCATGCGGCACGTAATAGGAGGCACCCCCATGACCCCTGCAATGATTGCAGAACGCGAAATTCGCCTGTCCTTTTCCAAGGCAGACGAAATCCACGACGGACTCGACCGCGCCGTGGATGCCCTGATCGAAAACGCAGCAGCAGATGCTAACTGCGGCATTCTGGTGACCCGGCACGAGCCCGGCACCTACACCGTGGCTCTGGACGAATCCGTTCCCTTCGGTCAGACCCGCGAAGTACGCGCTGCCTGATACCCCAACGTATTCCGGGCCAGCGACGCCAAAAACCGGGGCTCGTTCCCTTGCCGCATCTACTACCCGCGGAAAGGGAACGAGCCCCGGTTTCTGTTTAACAAGTACCTCGAAGGTAACTGCAGCTATGCCCGGCGGAGAGTGACGCCGTCGGACTTCATGAACAGTTCCTTGCCCTCTTCGGTGACGCCGGGGCCCGAGTGCTCAAGCCACACCACGTTTCCGCTGCTGGAGATTTCCTCGACCCTGCCGGTGGCGATCACGTGGGCGTATTTGACCACTTCCACCGCCTCGCCAACTGCCAGCGTCTTCCAGTCGGAAACCGTAGCCGTGTGAGCGCTTCGCCTGGACAGGACTGCTCCGCGTGCCTTCATTGAACTTCTACCCCTTTGTGGATGTTCTCTGTTGTGTATTGAGTTGTGTGAACGGTTGACCGTCAAGCCCACAACACCGTTGTTGTGGACGTGACGTACACCATAAGTTTTACTACATTTGCCACGCCCCGGTCATTGCGTTGCGAACAAAGACCGGGACGTGGCAAATATGCCCATCAGATGAGCGTTTTATTCGACGTCAGGCCAAAACCCCGACGGCGGATTCGGCGGCCGCCCGGACCGCGCCGGAGCCAACCAGACGGTCAGCCGCTTCCAGTTCCGGAGAAAGGAACCGGTCCGTGCCCGGTCCCTGGACCACTTCGCGAAGCACCTCAAGCACTGCCGTACCGGCAGGACCGGGGGTGAGTTCGCCGTCGGACATTTGCGTGCGCATGTCGATGGCGCGGGCGCTGGTGACAAGCTCGACGGCGAGCACGCGGCGAAGGTTCTCCACGGCCTTGCGCAGCTTCCGGGCAGCGTGCCAGCCCATGGACACGTGGTCTTCCTGCATGGCGGAGCTCGGGATGGAGTCCACCGACGCCGGAACAGCGAGGCGCTTGTTGTCCGAGACCAAGCCGGCCTGCGTGTACTGGGCGATCATGAGGCCGGAATCGACGCCCGGATCACCGGCGAGGAAGGCCGGCAGTCCGTGCGAGCGTGCGGGATCGAGCATGCGGTCGGTGCGGCGCTCGGCGATGGAACTGAGGTCCGCCACTGCGATGGCCAGGAAGTCCAGGACATAGGCCACGGGGGCGCCGTGGAAGTTGCCGTTGGACGTCACGCGGCCGTCCGGGAGGACCACCGGGTTATCGATTGCTGCGGCGAGTTCGCGGGAAGCAACCAGTGCGGCGTGGTCCACGGTGTCGCGGACAGCGCCGGCAACCTGCGGGGCGCAACGCAGCGAGTAGGCGTCCTGGACCTTGGTGTCGTTGATCCGGTGGGACGCGACGATCGGCGAGTTGGACAGCACACGCAGCATGTTGTCCGCGCTGGCAGCCTGGCCCGGGTGCGGCCTGAGTGCGGCATGGAGCTCCGGCAGGAACACCTGGTCCGTGCCGAGCAGCGCCTCGACGCTGAGCGCGGCAGTGACGTCCGCCGTCGCAAGCAACAAACGGATGTCCGCGATGGCCATCAGGAGCATGCCGAGCATGCCTTCGGTGCCGTTGACGAGGGCCAGGCCCTCCTTCTCGGCGAGGGTAACCGGCTCGATCCCGTGCTGCGCGAGCAGCTCAGCAACAGGGGGCTTGCCTGCGGTTCCGTACAGTTCGCCGTCGGGTCCTGTTGCTTCGCCTTCGCCCATGAGGACCAGCGCGCAGTGGGACAGCGGCGCGAGGTCGCCCGAGCAACCCAGCGAGCCGAACTCGCGGACCAGCGGGGTGATCCCGGCGTTGAGGACATCCACCATGGTCTGCAGGACCACGGGACGGACGCCCGTGCGGCCGGAAGCCAGGGTCTTGGCGCGGAGGAACATGATGCCGCGGACCACTTCGCGTTCAACGGCCGGACCCATGCCGGCGGCGTGGCTGCGGATCAGCGACTTCTGCAGCTGGGTGCGGAGGTCGTTGGGGATGTGGCGGTTGGCCAGCGCGCCGAAGCCCGTGGAGATGCCGTAGGCCGGGACGTCGCTGGTGGCGAGATCGTCGATGTGGGCACGGACCTTGGCCACGTTGTCCAGGGCGTCCTGGGAGATGGTCACCTTGGCGTCGTGGCGGGCAACCGCGACGACGTCTTCCGGAGTGACGCCACTGGAACCAAGGGTGACGGTGAGCTGTTCGTTCGAGGTAATGGTCATGTTCTTACTTGCTCTCTGCGGATTCGTTCATGGGGATGCGGACGCCGCGTTCGTTGGCGACCTCGACGGCGCGGTCGTAGCCGGCGTCGACGTGGCGGATGACGCCCATGCCGGGGTCGTTGGTCAGGAGCCGTTCGAGCTTCTCTGCGGCGAGGTCGGTTCCGTCAGCAACGGAGACCTGTCCTGCGTGCAGGGAACGGCCAATGCCGACACCGCCGCCGTGGTGGATCGAGACCCAGGTAGCGCCCGAAGAGGTGTTGATCAGGGCGTTGAGCAACGGCCAGTCCGCAATCGCATCCGAACCATCGGCCATGGACTCGGTCTCACGGTACGGAGACGCCACGGAACCCGAATCCAGGTGGTCACGGCCGATCACGATCGGAGCCTTGACCTTGCCCTCCTTCACCAACTGGTTGAACAGCAGGCCGGCCTTGGCGCGTTCGCCGTACCCGAGCCAGCAAATACGTGCCGGCAGGCCCTCGAACTCCACCCGATCCGCAGCAGCATCGAGCCACTTGTGCAGGTGCTTGTTCTCCGGGAACAACTCCTTGATTGCCTTGTCCGTCACGGCGATGTCCTCCGGGTCCCCGGACAGGGCAACCCACCGGAACGGGCCAAGGCCCTCGCAGAACAACGGGCGGATGTAGGCCGGGACGAAGCCGGGGAACTCAAACGCGCGCTCGTACCCGCCCTTACGTGCCTCATCACGGATGGAGTTGCCGTAATCAAATACCTCAGCACCGGCGTCCTGGAACTCCACCATCGCCTGGACCTGCCGGGCCATGGAAGCCTGAGCCTTCTTGGTGAACCCTTCCGGATCCGCCTCGGCCTCGGTGTGCCACTCGGCCACCGTGATGCCCTCCGGCAGGTAGGACAAAGGATCGTGCGCGCTTGTCTGGTCCGTGACCACATCGAACGTCACTTCCCCGGCCTTGTGGCGGCGCAGCAATTCCGGAAACACCTCAGCGGCGTTGCCCACGTAGCCCACGGACCAGCCACGACGCTCGTCCTTGGCCTTCTGGACCTTCGCGATCGCGGCATCCAAGTCCGTCTCCACCTCGTCCAGGTAGCGCTTGCCGGCGCGGCGACGCAGACGGGTCTCGTCGACGTCGACAATCAAGCAGGCGCCGTCGTTCAACGTCACCGCCAGCGGCTGCGCACCGCCCATGCCACCGCAACCACCGGTCAAGGTCAGGGTCCCGGCCAGCGGGCCCTCGGAGGAACCCGCAGCGGCAGCGCCTTCCAAAGACGGCGCCGGGTGACGGGCGGGGTTCTGTCTGGCGGCAATCAGCTTATTCCCGACGGCGGCGAAGGTTTCGTACGTGCCCTGCAGGATGCCCTGGGTGCCGATGTAAATCCAGGACCCGGCCGTCATCTGCCCGTACATCATCAAACCCTCAGCCTCGAGGCGGCGGAACTCAGGCCACGTCGCCCAGTCCCCCACCAGGTTCGAGTTCGCCAAAAGCACCCGCGGCGCCCACTCATGGGTGCGGAACACACCCACCGGCTTGCCCGACTGCACCAGGAGAGTCTCGTCCTTCTCCATGGTCTCCAGGGTCCGGGTGATCGCATCGAACGCGGCCCAGGAACGGACAGCACGGCCCGTGCCGCCGTAAACCACCAGGTCATCCGGGCGCTCAGCGACCTCCGGATCAAGGTTGTTCATCAACATGCGCAACGGCGCCTCGGTCTGCCACGACTTGGCAGTGAGCTCAGTACCCCGGGCGGCCTTGACCGGACGGGCACCAGTGGTGAAATCGGCGGGTGCCATGGTGACTCCTTCGTCTGTGGGAAGTAGGTGGTGGAAAGATCTCCTGCTTCTACTAAAGCCCCTTTATCCCGGGGCCGGAACGGCTTTTGGGATGGTGCTGTCCGGGATTACAGACGCGCCCAAACCTTGCCTGGACGAAGTCTCCAGCATCCAGGGAGGACCTTATGGAAACTTACTGCCCAGGCCGCCCATGGATCCGGACGGAGAGTTCGTCGGCGGCCTTCCGGATCCGCGCAGCCAGCACCGGCCATTGCTCAGCGGGCACTTTGTCCTCCAGGAACGTGACGGCGACTGCCGCCGTCGGCCATCCCACATGGTCTGTCACAGCGGCGGCGATGGAGCCGAATCCCGGCGTGACTTCGCCGTTTTCCGTGGCGTAGCCACGCTGCCTCACCTGATCCAGATGGGAGGACAAGGCCGAATATTTCATGATGGGAAACTCCACCTCGTGCCTGGAAGTGAAGGCAGCCGCGTTGGGGTACAGGGCGCGGACCTGCGACTTCGGGAGGGCGGCCAGGATCGCCCGTCCGGAGGCCGTGAGGTGGCTGGGCAGGCGGACTCCGACGTCGGTCACCAGGCTAGGGCGGTTCTTGGCGCGCTCCTCCACGATGTAGAGGACGTCGCGGCCGTGGAGCACCGCAAGGTGGGCGCTCTCGCCGATCACGTCCACCAGCGATGCGAGCATGGGCCGGCCCAGCCGGGACAAGGGCTCCTGGCGGGAGTACGCGGAGCTCAGTTCAAACGCGCTGATCCCCAGCCCGTACCGCTGCTCCTCGTGCAGGTGCAGGACAAAGCCGTTGGCCTCCATCACGCCCAGCAGGTGATAGACGCTGGAACGCGGCAAACCCAAGGCCGTAGCAATATTCGACGCCGCCATGGGACCCCGGCGCGAGGCCAACAGTTTCAGGATTCGCAGCGTATTCTCGGCCGCAGGGACTTTGGAGGTGGCCTTGCCTGGTGCTACTGGCGACGTTGTCATGGTTCCTCACTGCTCGGGTCCTGGATGAGCGGACACGATGGCTGTCCGGTATCCCGTACCCAAGCGTGCACCCTCTGGTGTCGCGCAGCCAACCTGCCACCCCGGGTAGGTGTCTGGGATACCAGAACGACCCCCAGCTGCCTGCGGCTTGGGTGAAGCTACGGCTTGGGTGAGTCCTTGGGCGTGGACGCGGCGGTGGACGCCGCGGCGGGCGCCGGCACTGGGGCTTTCCGACGCAGCAGGAACGTAATTGCCCCGGCTGCGGCCAGAACCAGCGCCACGATCAGGCCGATGGTCCAAGGTCCCATCCCAGGCGAGGAAGCTGCCAAGGGGGCGGCCGCCTCTTGCGACAATGACTCCGCCGTGGCCGATTCGCTGGGCCACGTAGCTGCCGGCGGAACGCTGGCGTCCGTGATGTCGGGGCGCTCGGCGGCAACAGGCTCGCCGTCCGGCGCCTCACCCGTGACGGCCAGCGCGACGGCGGGAACCGGCGCCTGCGGCCACGGCACCACGGTGGGAGCTGCTGCGAACAATTCGGACGAGTCACCCCTCGGCACATTCAGCGGGAGCTTACCGCGAGCCTGCTCGGCCGCCGCTGCGGCCCTGGCTGCCTCTGCTTGGCGCGCAGCTTCAGCGGCCCTCGCAGCTTCCGCCTGACGCGCAGCTTCAGCGGCCCGCGCAGCTTCCGCGGCCCTCGCAGCGTCGGCTGCTATACCGGCGTCGAGCGCTGCCTTGTCCGCCAGTGCCGTGAGTTCGGCGATCATGGCATCAACCGACGCCACATGTGCTGCGGTGGCTTCGTCGCGCTTGAGGGCAGCAAACTGCCCCTTGGCGGCGAATGCCCGAAGATCCGCGCGACTGCCTTCGAGGGCCACTGTAGCTGCTGCCCGAAGTTCCGGCCCGGCCTTGTCCAGGGATGCGTAGGCAAGGATGCGGTTGTCCAGATCCTGCGCCGTAGCGAACCCGTACTCCAGGAAGTAGCGGACTTCTGCGTGGTTGGTGGAGCCCAGGGCGAGGTCTGCCGCCTTGTTAACGTGGCTGCCACCGAGGCTCAGCAGCTGGTACACGCGCTGGCGGTCCGCCCCGAAAGCCGATACTCCGCTTGAATCCTTCTCAATGGCCTCGTCGTGGCCCTTGGCTATAAAACTCTTGATCGCTGTGTCGCCGCCCAGCAGGGCCATCTTGGCGGCTTTCTTCACCTCTGGCGTGCCCACCAGCGCGAGATCCAGCGTGGCTTGGCGGGCTTCCTTGATCAGGGCTTCGGGATCGGCATCAGGCGCCGAAAGGGCAGCCAGAAGTCCCGGCAATTCCTTGGCTGCAGCGGCAAA
>NZ_JABMCX010000115.1 GCF_013179505.1 Paenarthrobacter sp. CM16
TGCCGACGGCGTTCCCACCGGCCTCCTCCTCGAAGCAGCCGCCATGGAACTGATCCAACGGCACATCCCGTTGGAACCTTTTGCCGAGCGCAAAGCCAGGCTCGCCGCACTCCTGCAGGACTTCGCCCGATCAGGACTGACCGGCGGACACATCATGGATCACAGCGAGGAATCGGCCCGCCTTATGCAGGCCCTGGAGAAGGACGGCGGCCTGCCGCTGCGCCTGCGCAGTGCCCCGTGGTGCATGCCGGGCACCAATGAGTCCGACTGGAAGGAACTTGCCCGCGCCGTGGGAACCGGGGGCCGGCGGTGGTCCGTCGAGGCCATCAAGCTGTTCGTGGATGGAACAGTGGATAACGGAACCGCGTGGCTTCATGAACCAGACACCTACGGCGAATCAACTGCGCCGTTCTGGCCCCGGCCCGAGGAATACTCAGCCGCAGTCCGTTACTTCGCCGCACGCGGCATCCCTACGGCCACGCACGCGATCGGGGATGCGGGAGTGGAACATGTGTTGAACGCACTGGAATCCTTGCACGGTACTGTGCCGGCGGATGTCCTTCGCCGCACTGTCCACCGCATTGAACACATCGAGACGGTTCCGGACACGCTCGTGGCACGGTTTCGGAGTGCGGGCGTGGTGGCCAGCATGCAGCCCACGCACTGCACCCACTACTCAGCGGCGGACCACAGCGACAACTGGTCCACCCGTCTTGGCACCGAGCGTGCACACCGCGCATGGCGCTGCAGGGACCTTCGCGACGCCGGTGTGACGTTGGGCATCGGCTCGGACTGGCCCATTGCCCCATTTGAGCCGCTTCCCATCATTGCCGACGCTCAATTGCGACGGCGATCCGGCCATCCGGAGCAAGAGCCAATCGCTCCGGCCCAGGGACTCACCGCCCTCCAGGCACTGGAGGGCTACACCTCGCATGCCGCAAAGGCTGCCGGGCTGTGGGACGTGTCGGGTTCCATCACGGTGGGCAAAAGGGCAGACTTCACCGCGTTCGAACTGGATCCACTGACCACCGACCCCGACGAGTTAGCTGCCAGTACTGTCCTGGGAACGTTCGTTGACGGCGAAGTCCAGTTCATGCTGGAGCGACTCTCCTAGCGGGAAGGCCCAGAGGTCATCTTGTTCTTGGTCCTGGCAGTTGGCGGGGCCGTCCACGGGTCTTCGGGCCAGGGGTGCTTGGGGTATCGCCCACGCATCTCGGCCCGGACCTGGGAGTAGGGACCGGACCAAAATGAGGCGAGATCATCGGTAACGGCCAAGGGCCTTCCGGCTGGCGACAACAGGTGGAACAGCACCGGGACCCGGCCATCGACGAGCCGCGGCGTGCTGTCCCAGCCGAAGCATTCCTGGAGTTTGACCGCCACCACCGGCCTGCCGGCGTCGTGCTTTTCCGCCCCGCCGTCCGTAACCTCGGGATAGTCGATCCGGACACGCGAACCGCTGGGAACCTCCAGGCGCTCGGGAACCAGGATGTCCAGGCGGGTGGCCTCCGGCCAGGGCAGGAGCCTCCGTAAGGGATCCGCGAGGTTGATCGACATGACCGAACCCCCGCCTGCCAGCTGTTCCAGCTCCGGGGCCAGCCAGTCCTCCAGCCGGGCCAGAAGTTTAGCTTCCCTGACGTCCGGCCACGGTGCACCCAGTTCGCGGTGCAGCAGTGCCAGCCGCCGTCTTAGAGCATCAGCCGCGGATGACCAGCCGATCATGCCCAACCCGGTTTTAGCCAAGGCCTCCCCCACCGCCCGGCGACCGGCTTCGGCGCTGGGGCGGATCGGCGTGGAGGACAAGACAATAGCCCCTAACCGGCGTTCAAGCCGTGCGGTCACTTTCCCGTGGTCAAACTTCGCCGACACGGCTTCAAGCTTCAGACCCGGTGCTGCCGCTTCTGCCAGCTCCTGGGTCAAGGGGGCTGCCAAGCGGATGACAGCGCCGGTTCCTGCGGCGTCACGGCCCTGGGCGCGGGAGACTTCGGCCACTGCCAGCCACTGGTGCCCAGTCAGCGGACTTCCCGCTGGCAGCCCGGCCCGGGTCCCGGAGGACAATAAGTAGGTGGTGGATCCATCGCCGGGAACGCGCCGGGCCACGCGATCCGGGAAAGCCAGCGCCACCACAAAGCCAGGCGCTTCGCGGGCTGAGACTTCCGCGCGAAGCCCGGAAGGCACGACGACGGCCGCTTCCTGCCGTGCCATCGACTCCATCCGCTTGGCCTCTTCGCCGAAACGGCGGGCAGCCGGGTCCGAACCCGACCTCAATGAGCTAAGGAGTGTAGTCAGGTCCGCGCCAGGGGTGCGTTGGTCTCCAGCTACAAGGGCCACCGTTTCTGCAGCTGCCCGTGAGCCCACCACAGCCGAGCCGTCCAGCAAGGCGCGGGCAAGGCGCGGATCGGCAGGAATCCGGGCCAGGGTCCTGCCGAGCATCGTCACCGTCCCGTCGGCCGCAATGGCGCCTAGCTCGCGGAGGACCTCCACGGCATCTGACATGGCGCTGGCAGGCGGGGCATCGGGCAGCCGCAAGCCTGTTCCTCCCGGTGCGCCCCAGCAGGCGAGGACCAACGCGGCTCCGGTGAGGTCGGCTACGGAGATTTCCGGAGTTTGATGTGCCGGTGAAGCTGCGAAATCCTGGGCGTCGTAGCAGCGCACCACTGTGCCTGGTCCTTGCCGGGCAGCTCGGCCGGCGCGTTGATCCGCCGATGCCCGCGAGCAGGAGACGGTCACCAGGCCGGACATGCCACGCCCCGAGTCCCTGCGTGGTTCCCTGGACAGTCCGGAATCAACCACCAGCCGCACACCTGGAACAGTCAGGGATGACTCAGCCAGGGACGTCGAGACAATGATCCGCGGTGGACCACCCGGGTCCCTGCCGGATACCGCCCGGTCCTGGGCGTCCGCGCCGATTCGGCCGTGCAGCTCCAGGACCTCCACGTTCCCGGGAACGTGGAGGCGTAGGCGGGCGGCGACGTCGGACACTTCGCGGGCACCCGGCAGGAAAACCAGCGCATCCACCTCAGGGTTGGCTGCCAAGGCAGAAGCATGTGCGGTTGCAGCCGTTTGGGCCACATGATCCAGGAAGGCGCGCGCCACTCCCCGATCGTTAAGACGGCGCTCCCGGGCCGGAGCCCACCGAACTTCCAGCGGGTAAAGCGCGGAGGCGCAGTCGACCACGGGAGCCGGCCCGTCGTCGTCGGGCGCTGGCCCGTTCTGCTCCAGTAAAGCTGCAAAACGCGCTGCATCAAGGGTTGCCGACATCGCGATCAGAGTGAGGTCGCCACGAAGCTCCCTGACCTCGGCGAGCATGCCCACCAGCAGATCGGTATCGAGTCCGCGCTCGTGAACCTCATCCAGGACCACGGCGTGGACGCCCTCAAGTCCGGCGTCCGAGAGGAGGCGTCGGAGAAGGATCCCCGGCGTCACGAACTCGACCACCGTGTCCTGGCTGGTTTTGCTTTCCCCGCGGACGGTGTAACCCACCCTGCCGCCCAAGCGGCTGCCGTCCAGCGTGGCCAGGCGGCGTGCCGCAGATCGCGCCGCAACTCGCCGGGGCTGGGTAACCACTATGCGTGGCTGGGTCTTCCGGGGACCAGGCAGGTGCGTGTCAGTACCGACGTGCCGCTGTGACAGCAAATTCGCCACCAGCGGGGGCACGAGGGTGGTCTTTCCTGTGCCGGGCGGGGCCTGCACCACTGCCACGCCGCCGTCGCCCTGCCGTTCAAGAGCCGCCGTCAGGTCCGCGAGCGAATAAGCAAAGACCAGGCCCTTGCCGATGGTGTCCAGTCTGAATGTCACCAGTCCATTGTCCCTGTTGGATGGGACAGGAAAGGCCACGCCGTAGTGACACGGGCGTGGCCTTTCCATCGTACTGCGGCGTCCGGTGGCGCCTTTTCCTAGCCGATGGTCGAAGCGTCGATGACGAAGCGGTAGCGGACGTCGGAGGCGAGAACGCGCTCGTACGCCTCGTTGATCTTGCTGGCCGGGATGACCTCGATCTCTGCGCCAAGGCCGTGTTCGGCGCAGAAGTTCAACATTTCCTGGGTTTCACGGATGCCGCCGATGGCTGAGCCCGCGAAGCGGCGGCGGCCCGTGATCAGCGAGAACACGTTCACCGGCAGTGGTTCGGCCGGGGCACCGACATTGACCAGGCTGCCGTCGAGCGTCAGCAACTGGAGGTATGCGCTGATGTCGATCGACGCACTGACCGTGTTGATGATGAGATCGAAACTGCCGCCGAGCTCTTCGAACGTGGCGGGATCGCTGGTGGCGTAATAGTGGTCCGCGCCCAGCTTGAGACCGTCCTCCATCTTCTTCAGCGACTGTGAAAGAACCGTCACCTCAGCGCCCATGGCGTGGGCGATCTTGACGGCCATGTGGCCAAGTCCGCCAAGCCCGACGACGGCAACCTTCTTGCCGGGGCCGGCACCCCAGTGGTGCAGGGGCGAGTAGGTGGTGATGCCTGCGCACAGCAGAGGAGCAGCAACGTCAAGTTCCAGCCCTTCGGGAATGGTGACGACGAAGTCCTCGTTCACCACCACATGGCTTGAGTAACCGCCCTGGGTGATGGTGCCGTCACGATCAACAGCACCGTAGGTGCCCACGTTTCCCTTGAGGCAGTACTGTTCTTCGCCTGCAAGGCAGTTCCTGCACTCCTTGCAGGAGTTCACCATGCAGCCGACGCCGACGCGGTCGCCCACTTTGTGCTTGGTGACCTCCGAGCCAACCTCGGTAACGATGCCGGCAATTTCATGGCCCGGGGCCAGGGGGTACTGCTGCGGGCCCCAGTCACCGCGAACGGTATGGATGTCAGAGTGGCAGATGCCGGCAAACTTGATGTCGATGTTGACGTCGTTCGGACCGACCTCACGGCGTTCGATGGTAGTCAGGGTCAGGTCGCCTGTGGCCGAGGGGGCAGCGTAAGCGTTAGCGGTAGGCATGTTTCTCCTGCGTCGTGAACGTTATTGGATATTTCCATCTAACCCTGTTTCCGTTGACGCAAGGAGTTACTGCTGTAAGGGGTACTGACAGGGACTCCCTTAGCGGGGCAAAGGTCCTACCGTTGAAGCATGGACAACCGGACCGAGACGCGCGATTTCCTTTCCACCCGGAGGGCGAAGATCACCCCCGAGCAGGCGGGATTGGCCGCGTACGGCGGCAACCGTCGGGTCCCGGGGCTTAGGCGCGGCGAGGTGGCCATGCTGGCGGGAGTGAGTGTTGAGTACTACACACGGCTGGAACGCGGGAACCTGTCCGGCGTCTCGGAGAGTGTGCTGGAATCGCTGGCCAACGCGCTGCAGCTTGACGATGCCGAACGTGCGCACCTGTACGATCTCGCCCGCGCTGCAAGCGACGGCGGCAAGTCCCGGCGTCGGCCTGTCCGGAAGCAATCAATCCGGCCCGGCGTACAACTGACCCTGGACGCGATCACAGGCTCACCGGCTTTTATTCGCAACGGCAGGCTCGACCTCCTTGCCACCAATGCCTTGGGCCGGGCGCTGTACTCGGATATCTACGACAGTCCTGCCGGACCGCCCAACCACGCCCGTTTCCTCTTCCTCGATCCTCGCAGCCACGATTTCTACGCCGACTGGGAGCGGGCCGCCAACGACACCGTTGCCATCATGCGGACCGAGGCCGGACGCGACCCCTATGATCGGGGCCTTAGCGACCTCGTGGGTGAGTTGTCCACCCGAAGTGAAGAATTCCGGGTCCGATGGGCCTCCCACAACGTCCGCCAGCACTACACCGGGAAGAAACACTTCCGGCACAGGGTAGTGGGCGACCTGAACTTGTTGTATGAAGCCCTTGAACTGTCCGCCGATGCGGGCTTGACCTTGACGGTCTATAACGCCGAACCCGGCACGGGCACGGCCGACGCTCTTCAATTGCTCGCCAGCTGGGCCGCGACCCCCAACGTGTCCGGTGAAACCGAGCCCCTACGTCGTCCCCGGTAGTACGCGGTGACGCAGCAGGGTCACGACGGAGGACTAATAATGTCGCACCCCCATGACAGTGTTGAGATATGGGAGTCATCGGGGAGATCGTAGCAAGGCGGGCAGGTTCACCCCGCGCTTCTGCTCTGCTGCGTCCGGTTCCCCCGAGGTCCTCCAACGGGCCTGCCCGGGGCCCGGCCTTCAAGCGCACGACGACGACGGACACACCCGCTGGTAGCGCCACTACTGTAGGGCTGCTCCGCGATCTCAAGGGGGAGGCTTTGTCGGCGCGGTCCAGCTCCGACGTCGCCATGAATCCCGTGGGCGAACCGTTGGCTCAGGCTGCCGCTGCGTTGGCTTCCCTCCGTGAATCCGTCACAGAGAAGGCCCGGCTGTTTGGATTCGAGGAAGCCGCTGATTTCGCTGGCAAGGTCGAGGATGTTGCGCGGGTACTGGAGTATCTGCAGGTTGTTGCGGCGCAGGCGGTGGAACGGGCCCGGACGGAGGCGCTACAGGCCAGTCCGGGGTCCTCGGACGCTGCGTCGGAGTGGCGGACGGGCTGGGTTGAGCCGGTGCCGGAAACTGACGTGGGTTCCGGTACTAGCGTGGGCTCTGGTTCCGGCGGGGGTTCTGGTTCCGGCGGGGGTTCTGAGGCGCCGGCAGCCGGGTCCAGGGCCAGTGTTGTGGATGATGGGTACCGGGACGCGGCACAGTTCCTGCGGGCGCGGTTGCGGATCGGTATCGGCGAAGCCCGGCGCAGGCTCGCCCTCGCCCCGGACGTCCTCCCCCAACCCGGCATGATTGGCCAGGACATCCCTGCCCGCCGCGTGATCCTGGCCGAAGCCCTGGCCTCCGGAGAACTGCCCGCCCGCTCAGCGTCGATCATCAGCAGTGCCCTGGACAAAGTCCGGAACCTCACCGACGACGCCACCATCACCCGGATGGAACACGCCCTGACCAAAACCGCGGTCGAGTCCGACCCGGACTTCGTCACCACCATGGCCAAACGCTGGACCGAATCCATCGACCAGGACGGACCCGAACCCTCCGAGGAAGTCCTCCGCCAACACCAAGGCGCGTTCCTGCGCCGCCGACGCCGCTACGGCCTGCACCACATCGAAATCTTCGCCACCGCCGAACAATACGAAACCCTCACCACCACCATGAACACCGCGGCCAACCCACGCCTGACCACCACGGGCTTCGGCACTGTCACGGGCGCTGATGCCGGCGGCGGCCCTGACCTTGACCGGCGCTCCCGGGCCCAGAAACTCCTGGACGGCCTCACCGGTGCCTGCAGCCTCGCCATGACCACCGCGGAACTACCCTCCAACGGCGGACTCCGACCCCAACTCACCGTCACCATCGACTACAACGAACTCTTCGATCAACTCACCCAACACAACCCGCCCGGCAATGACGCCAGGACAGGCACCGGCACCGCTACATTCCTTGGCCCGATCCACCCCAACACCATCCGCAAAATAGCCTGCGACGCCGACATCACCCCCGTCCTGCTCGGCAGCGACTCCCGCGTCCTGGACATCGGCCGCACCACCCGGATCTTCCCACCCCACATCCGCAAAGCCATCACCGCCCGCGACGGCGGCTGCGCCTTCCCCGACTGCACCATGCCCGCACCCTGGTGCGAAGCCCACCACACCACCTACTGGTCCCACGGCGGCACCACTTCGACAGACAACGGCACCCTGCTCTGCAGCCACCACCACCACCTCATCCACAAAGAACAATGGCGCATCGACATGACAACCGGCGTCCCATGGTTCATCCCCCCACCCCACATCGACCCCCAACAAACACCCCGACGCAACCACCACCACACACCCCACAGAACATAAAGGGCGGGGTGGAATGAGGGCGCGGCCGTACAGATCCGTCGCTACAGGCGCACACGCACCTGCCTCGTGCCGGGATCTCGGCCGGCTCTGTCCGCCAGCCCCGCGGTTTTTCGCTCCAAGGCGGAGCGTTCGGCACGCACTTGCCTCCACGAGACGACCAATGCGGGCCAAGAGCTGATTTCGTACCGTTGGAACCAGGTATGAGGCTTTCAGCGCACCGTTTGCCAGGCCTCGTGCAAAACAACGATTCGCTGCCAATCCGTTTCCGAAAAAGGGATCCCCCGGTTGTAGCCGGAGGATCCCTCTTTGGCAGGTGATGAGGGGTGCCCCTAGCGGCCGCCTCCTCCTATGACCCCTGCTTCAACAGCCTTGGCAACAGCATCAGCTTCAGGCTGGGTGAGTTTTCCGTCAGTGACGGCCTTATCCAGTCTGGTCTTCAGCGCGGCCGACCGCTCCGCCGTGGCATCGGCGCGAATCTCCTCCAAAGCCGCAGTGACCTTGGCCTCGTCCACGCCCAACGCTTCGGCGAGCGACGAAGCCAGGGCTGCGTCCTGTTCCGTACGGTCCGGCTTGGTTCCTTCGGCTCCTTCGGCGGGCGGCGTGCTGGGTTTGTTCGCCTCGCGGAACGCTTTCAAAGCCTCAGTGACTTTTGCCTCCTCAACGCCCAGTTTGTCGGCCAACCGGGCGGCGATCTGACCCCCGTCCCGTCCATGGCCGTGCCCTCCGGGCTTTCCGCCGCGTTCTGAAGGCGTGGTGGCATCTGCGGAGGACGTAGCGCTCGGCGACGGTGTGGTGGCCGCCGTCGCGATGCTGGTTACTCCCAGTCCTGCGCCCAGCGCCAGTGCTCCGGCTGCCACACCCAGGGTGATTCTCTTGAACTTCGACATATGCCTCTCCTCAATGAGCCGTTGCTACGGCTGGTGTCTGAGGAACGGTCCGTGAAAGACCGCCCTTCCAACACCATGCGAGACCCACCACAGCCCGGGCTGTTGCGAACCTGTCATTCGGCTGTGAAAGCGAACCGGAACCTGTGAGGGACGTCCTCAGCGGGCCTCATCAGCGGACAGAACCTCAGGAATGTGGTCCAACGCCTCAAGCAGCCTCTTGACCGATCCTCCCAAATTCCAGTCAGTGGCCAGTTGCTCAAGTTCAGCGCGTGCGTCGCCGGTAACGGGGCGCAGTTTGGCACCCGCTTCCTCCAGTGTGGGCACCTCCAGGTCGCGCACGACATTGACGACGGCGGGGGCTACCTTGAGGTAGTCGGCCGCCGCGGACAGCTTGGCCCGGATGCCGGCCGACAACCCGCCGTCGGGAGCGTCCGCCGCCTCAAGCAGTCCTTCCAATGATCCGTGGGCGCCGAGCAATGACGCCGCCGTTTTCTCTCCAATGCCGGCGACGCCGGGGAGTCCATCCGAAGCATCGCCCCGGAGCGTGGCGAAGTCTGCATATTGCTGAGGCAGGACACGGTACTTGCCCACCACTACGACGTCGGTGAGTACCTCCAGATTCTTCATGCCGCGGGCCGTATATATGACGCGGACGCCGCGGTCGTCGTCGACGAGCTGGAAAAGATCGCGGTCACCGGTCACCACGTCCGTTGGGAAGCTCGCTTGGCTCGCATAGGTTCCGATAACGTCATCGGCCTCATGCTCGTCAACGCCCACCACAGCAATTCCGGCAAGGTCCAATACGCGCCGGATCATGGGAATTTGAGCTTCAAGAGGGTCCGGGACAACCTCAACGTCCGGGCCATTCGAAACGGTCTCCGCAACCCTGTGTGACTTATAGCCGGGGATCAGGTCCACGCGCCATTGCGGGCGCCAATCGTTGTCCCAGCACGCCACCAGATGTGTGGCTTCGTAGTCGGTAGTGAGGCGGGCGATCATGTCCATCAATCCCCGCACCGCATTCACAGGTGTTCCGTCGGATCGGCGAATGGAATCGGGAACACCGTAGAAGGCTCGGAAGTACAGCGAGGCGGTGTCCAGCAGCATCAATCGGGGCATACCTGATCCTGACATGCCGTAGCCCGATCTGCGGGAAACTACACAGGATTTCCGGCTCGGAAGGCGTCAGGGACTTGAACACGAGTGTGAGCCGGATTACGATGATCTGAGCGATAATAGAACAGTGTGTTCTATTATCGCACACCCTCAGTGCAGTAACCCACAAAGAAGTGAGGAAAGCCCGTGCAGTTCCACCACCACGGTTACGTATCCGGCGACCCACGGGTCGAGCCCGCGGCCGGCGTCGGAATCAATCGCCCAGCAGAACTTCCGGACGAAGTTGATGTCCTCATTGTGGGTACCGGCCCTGCCGGCATGCTGACGGCCGCCCAACTGTCCCAGTTCCCAGACGTCACCACACGCATAGTTGAGCGTCGCCCGGGTCGTCTGGCTATCGGTCAGGCTGACGGCATCCAGGCGCGCAGCGTCGAGACTTTCCAGGCGTTCGGATTTGCCGAGCGGATCATCGCGGAGGCCTACCGCATCACGGAGATGGCTTTCTGGAAGCCGGACCCCGCAGACCATTCACGTATTGTCCGGGCGGCCCGGGCAGTGGATGACCCCGCCGGCATCAGCGAATTCCCGCACCTGATCGTGAACCAAGCACGCGTGCTGGACTATTTCGCGGAGTTCATGGCCAGCTCCCCCACGCGCATGACCCCTGACTATGGCTACGAATTCCAAGGCCTCAACGTCACCGGCGAGGGCGATTACCCGGTGACCGTCGCCCTGCTCCACACCTCAGGATCCAACGAAGGCCAGGAGCGGATCATTCGCGCCAAGTACGTCGTGGGGGCCGATGGTGCGCGGAGTAAGGTTCGTGAGTCCATCGGCTGCCACTTGGCCGGCGATCAGGCCAACCACGCCTGGGGTGTCATGGACGTTCTCGCCGTCACCGACTTCCCGGACATCCGCACAAAATGCGCCATTCAGTCCGGCGCAGGTGGCAGCATCCTCTTGATCCCGCGCGAGGGCGGTCACCTGTTCCGCATGTACGTGGACCTGGGCGAAGTCAACCCCAATGACAAGGGCGCCGTGCGGAAAACCACCATCGAGCAGATCATTCAAAAGGCCAACGACATTCTTCACCCTTACACCTTGGACGTACGCAACGTCGCATGGCACAGCGTCTATGAAGTAGGCCATCGGCTCACGGACAGGTTCGACGACGTTCTGCCGGAGGACCGCGGTACCCGCACGCCCAGGGTGTTCATCACCGGCGACGCATGCCACACGCACAGCGCGAAGGCCGGCCAAGGAATGAACGTTTCCATGCAGGACGGCTTCAACATCGGCTGGAAGCTTGGTCACGTCCTCGAAGGCCGCAGCCCCGAAAGCCTGCTGGATACCTACTCGGCTGAGCGGCAAGTGGTGGCCAAGAACCTCATAGACTTCGACAAGCAGTGGTCCACGCTGATGGCCAAGAAACCTGAAGAGTTCGAGGACCCGGCAGAACTGGAAACCTTCTACACCACTACCGCCGAATTTCCTGCCGGCTTCATGACCCAGTACGCCCCTTCCATGCTGGTAGCGGAGGCACAGCACCAGGAGCTCGCCGCCGGTTTCCCGGTGGGCAAGCGTTTCAAATCAGCGCCAGTCCTGCGGGTCTGCGACACCAATCCCATGCACCTGGGCCATCATGCGAAAGCGGACGGGCGTTGGCGCATTTACGTATTCGCCGATTCCGCGCAGGCGGGCGCTCCGGGACCGGTCGCGGACTTTGCCGAGTGGATCGCGAACTCGCCGGACTCGCCGTTGGCGGCAACGCCGTCGAACTTTGACCGCGACGCCTGGTTCGACGTCAAGGTGATCTACCAGCAAGACCACACCAACGTGGACATCAACGCTGTACCTTCGGCCTTCAAGCCCACTGTCGGGCCGTTCAAACTGACCTACCTCGAGAAAGTCTTCGGCGCAGACCCCAACGCGGATATCTTCGAGATGCGCGGGCTGAGCCGCGAAGGGGTGGTTGTGGTGGTCAGGCCGGACCAATACGTCGCCAACGTCCTGCCCCTGACCGCGACGGCGGAACTCGGCGCCTTCTTTGCCCCGCTGCTGGCTTCCCACCCGGGAGCCGGGCTGCTCCGGGCATAGGGACCACGCGGCGGACCAAGGGTTACAGGGTGGTTAGGTCATTCTGACCTAACCACCCTGTCAAAACCGGGTGACGAGGAAGACAATGAGGTGTGGTCCCTCCTCGCACCAACCCGGGCGGTGACACGCTGAACTCCGCCGCAAGGAAGATTCAGCGGGTCTATCTCACGCTGACGCTGGGGAACACCATTGCAGCATCCTTCATCTGGGGCATCAATACGCTTTTCCTGCTGGATGCCGGTTTAAGCAACCTGGAGGCATTTGCCGCCAACGCATTCTTCACGGCAGGGATGGTGTTGTTTGAGATCCCCACCGGCGTCATAGCTGACGGATGGGGCCGGAGGGTTTCTTTCCTGCTGGGCACGATCACCTTGGCGGTATCGACCTACCTGTACTTTGTGCTGTGGCAGGTCTCGGCCCCGTTCTGGATGTGGGCTGTGGTGTCGGTGCTGCTGGGCTTGGGGTTCACCTTCTTTTCCGGCGCCGTAGAAGCCTGGCTCGTTGACGCCCTAAGATATTCCGGTTACGACGGCGGGCTGGAATCCGTTTTGGGCCGCGGCCAGATGGTTCAGGGTGTCGCCATGTTGGCAGGTTCCGTAGCCGGCGGCGTCATTGCCCAAGCGACAAGTCTGGGAGTGCCGTTTCTCCTCCGGGTAGGTGTATTGGCTGCCATGTTCGCTGTGGCCTTTGCCTTAATGCACGACGTCGGATTCACGCCTGAACGCTCCACGCACCCGCTCCGTGCAATCCGTGCCGTGCTGACAGCGTCCATCGAGAACGGTGTGAAGAATCCGCCCGTTCGCTACGTGATGTTGGCAGCCCCCTTCAGTGCCGGCGTCGGAATCTATGTTTTCTACGCACTGCAGCCGTACCTCCTCAACCTCTTTGGCGACCCCCGCGCCTACTCCATTGCCGGGCTGGCCGCAGCGATCGTGGCAGGCTCACAGATCCTGGGCGGATGGTTGGCTCCCCACGCTCGGCGCCTCTTCCACAGACGCACGTCTGTGCTGGTCTTCGGTGCGCTGGCAGGTGCCGCTATCCTGCTGATCCTCGGGTTTACCAGCAACTTTTGGGCGGCATTGGCGCTGCTGGCGCTTTGGGGAGTGGTGGGTTCTGCTGCCGTGCCGGTACGGCAGGCCTATATCAATGACATGATTCCATCCAAGCAGCGGGCCACGGTCCTGAGCTTCGATTCCCTCATGGGTTCAAGCGGCGGTGTGGTGATCCAGCCCCTCCTCGGCCGGGGAGCCGACCTCTACGGCTACCCTGCATCCTTGGCCGTGGCAGGTGTGATCGAAGTTGTTGCCGTGCCCTTCCTGCTGGCCAGCCGGAAGCAGAAGGCTCCGGCCGATCGGGGCAGCACAGCCGGGACTGAAACGGAACAAGGAACCCTCCCGTGAGCAAGAAGACCGGGACCGGTCAATTGCCGTGACGGTCAGAAATGGTGACCGGATGTGCCGTCACCGGGAAAATCTGATGCAACTGTGAACAGGCCCGCTGAACCACCGAGCGGAGCCAGGCGTTGGCGGGGTCCTCCGTTTGCGAGGGGTGCCAGTACATCGCCTCCACCAATGCAGCTTCAAGCTCTGCATCGAAGTCCAGGACTTCGATATCGGCTCCGCGGCGGGCCCGGGACGCCAGCATCCGCGGCACCAAGGCCACCAAATCGGTACCCTCCACCAGAAGGGGCAGGGACAGGAAGCCCGCCACAGTGGCAGCCACCCGGCGTCGAACGCCCCTGGACTCAAAAAGCTTGTCAGCGGGAGTGCTGATACCCTCTCCGAAATAGCCCACGGCGTGCGGCATTTCCACCAGGTCGGCCAGGGCCACCGTGGAACGCTGCAGCAGTGGGTTGCCCGCATCAACCACCGCTACAAAACTGTCCCGGAACAGCTGTTTTGATTCGCCCTGCATCCTGTAGCCGGTGGGCCCTACCAAGAGGTCCATCCTGGAGTACTCGGCCAAGGTTCCCGCAAGGCCCGAGGTAGGAACGAAGTCCACCAGCACGCCAGGCGCCTCGTTCTGCAGGATGCCCCGCAACGGCCCCACAATCAGGGCTGCCGCGTAGTCGGATGCGGCAATAACGAACTCCCGCGTGCTCGAGGTCGCATCGAAACCCGAACGGACGCGCGTGGCCCGCTGGACATGGAGCATGGCCTCGTCTACCAGGGGGACCAACGACTGCGCAAACGGCGTGAGATCGTAGGTGCGGCCATGTCGTACCAGGAGTTCGTCATCGAAGTGCCGCCTCAACCTGGCCATTGCCGCGCTGGTAGCCGGCTGGCTGAGCTGGAGCCGTTCAGCCGCCCGGGAAACGTTCCGCAGTTCCAGCAGGACCTGCAGTTGGGGCAACAGGTTCAGATCCAGGTTCTTCATCCCCCTAGGTTATCCAGCCACGACCACCCTCAATGGCCCACCGGCACCAACCGCGGCCCCCGGGCCAGGACGATCAGCAGCGCCAGGCCGCAAGCGACGCCCAACACACCGAGGGCGAGAGCCAGGTTGCCCAATGCGGCAGCGGTTGCCCCCAGGACAATGGGCGTCAGGAACTGGCCAATG
>NZ_JABMCX010000116.1 GCF_013179505.1 Paenarthrobacter sp. CM16
GGGCGCCTTCGCCGGAGGCCATGTAGTAGGGGACAGCTTCGCCCGGGAGCGTGTTGGCCAGGGGAAGTGTTTTGTTGATTTCCTCGACGCTGAGGGACATGTGTTCCTTCTTTCCTTCGTCAGGCTGTGTGTCTGCTTTTAGCTTCGCGCACCACGCCGGTGGCCCGGTGCTGGATTTTCAATCATTGGAAGGTGAGCTCGGCGGGGTGTGCGCTGCTGGTGTGCCGGCCCGGGCCGACTGTTTGGTCGTCCTCGCCCGGGAGCCGCAGGACTGCCTCGGTGCCCTCCGGAATCGTCGCGGAGACCTCGAGCCGGCCATCAACCAGATCCCATCGGACCGAGGCAATGCCGTGGGGCGTCTCCAGGGTGGTTTCTGCCCAGGTGAGTCCACCGCCGGGCTGCGGGGCAACGAGGATGCGGCTGTAGCCGGGGTCCAACGGCGATAGTCCGCCGATGGTGCGGTGCATCCAGTCCACCACTGCGCCCAGGGCATAGTGGTTGAAGCTGGTCATTTCGCCCGGGTTGATGCTGCCATCCGGAAGCATGGAGTCCCACCGTTCCCAGATGGTGGTGGCGCCCATGGTGACGGAGTAGAGCCACGAGGGGTTTTCGGTTTGGAGCAGGAGCCGGTACGCCGCGTCCAGGTGGCCGGTGACCGTCAGAGCATCGGCCACAAAGGGTGTGCCCGCGAAACCTGTGGAGATACGGAAGCCCGGCTTTTCCACCAGCTCGGCCAGCCGATGGCCTGAGAACTTACGATCCGGCTCCCCGAGAATTCCGAAGACAATGGCCAACGCATAAACAGTAGTGCAATCGCTGGTGATGACGCCTTCTGCGGACACATAGTGCGCCTTGAAGGCCGTCCGCAGGTCCGCCGCCATGGCATCAAACTCGGCCATGGCCCCCTTGTCCCCGAGAACTTTGGCAGCTGCAGCCACCAATGATGCTGTGCGGTAAGCGCACAACGTCGCCACCACGTGCTTGTCAGCTTTCGCCGCCCACGGCTGGTCCGGCGAGGCATCGGGATCGAGCCAGTCACCAAACTGGAAACCGGTGTCCCACAACCCGTTGGGCGAGAGCTTGCTGCGCAGCCGCCGGGCGTGCCCGGTCATGGAAGCGAACTGCTCCTCGAGTACTCGTCGATCACCATAGGCCTCCCACAGTGCCCAAGGGACCCACACGGCAGCGTCGCTCCACACCGCAGCCGTGTCCGGTGCGCCGAACTCGGCAGGCTGCTCAATGTACTTCAGGACGTTGGGCACCACGAAAGGCACCAGGTCCTCGTCGTGGCTCTGTTCCAAGGCCAGGTCACGCAGCCAATCCCGCAGGAAGTCACGGCTGTCGAACAGGAAGGCAGCGCTCGGTGCGAACGCTGAGAGGTCACCCGTCCAGCCGAGCCGTTCATCCCGCTGCGGGCAGTCAGTAGGGACGTCCACGAAGTTTCCCCGCATGCCCCACACCGCATTTTCATGGAGGCGGTTCAGCAGGGGATTCGACGTTTGGAAAGTGCCGATCCGCTTCATGTCCGAACTGATCACGACGGCGGTCAGGCCGCCGTCGAGCAGGGCGTCGACACCTCCTGGCCAGCCCTCAACCTCCACGTACCGGAAGCCGTGGAACGTCAGGGTCGGCTCGAAGACGTCTGCCCCGCCCGAAAGCGTGAACCGGTCAGTCGCCTCAGCCGAGCGTAAGGGCCGGGTGCCCAGCTCGTCATGCTCCAGCACTTCTGCGTGACGGACGGTCACCACATCACCGGCAGTACCAGTCACAGACGCCCGGACCCATCCCACCAGGTTCTGGCCAAAGTCCACCAGGACCTTGCCGGCGGGCGACGTCCATACGTTCGTCGGCTGCAGCTCCATTTGGCGGCGTACGGGCGGACCGATGTAGGGCTCAAGACGGCTGAGGTCATCGTCCAGAATGCGCACCGGGGTCCACTGCCCGGAGCTGAACCCGGGGGCGAGCCAGGCGTCGTCGAATCGTCGGGCGTCTATTGACTGGCCGTCATAAAGGTCATTGGCCGTTGTGGCCGAAGGCCCGGCGGTCCAGGAGCCATCCGTCCCGATGACCTGCTGGTGGCCGTCGGCGAACCGAACCCTTAACTCGGCAAACGCGCCCAGCTCCTCGCCGTAGTACTTCGAACCACCCGACCAAGCGAGCCGGCCCCTGTACCAGCCGTTTCCCAGCGCGAGTCCGATGACCGTCGTCGTGCTGATCAGCGCGGTGACGTCGAGCTCGCTGTACCGGACCCGCCACTCGTAGCTGGACCAGCCCGGTGTCAGCAGGTCCTGGGAAGCGCGCTGGCCGTTGACCCACGCTTCCACCACGCCTAGTGCGGACAGGAAGAGAGTGGCGGACTCCACATCGCCGTGGCCTTCGTCGAGCTCGAACTCGCCGCGAAACAGCGGTGCGCCGTCGTGCTCTTTGTCCGCAGCAATCATGCGGGCGTGCCAGGTAGTCATCAGGGTAGCCTCCAGGTTTTAGGGATTTGCAGGTGGTGCGGTCAGGATCAGGCGGGTTGGATTGCGGGCTCCAGCGAGGCGCCGTTGCTCTGCGCCACGCTGCCCAGCCAGTGCGCACTGGGTTTGGGAGTGCGCTCCTGCGTTGACCGGTCCACCGCGATAAGGCCGAACTTGGGAACGTATCCGAACACCCACTCGAAGTTGTCGAATGCGGTCCAGGCGATATAGCCACGAACGTCGATGCCGTCCGCCAGGCAGGAGGCAACGCCTGCAACAGCGGTGCGCAGGTAATCCAGGCGCTGGGTGTCGTCCTCGGTTGCCAGCCCGTTCTCAGTGACGATGACCGGGATCTGTGCAATGCGGGCAGCCTCGCGGATGGTTGCCTCCAAGCCCTCAGGGTAGATTTCTTCGCCCATCTGGTTGGTGGGAACGCCGTCCTCGGCGTGGACAAGTCCCTCGGCTCCGAACACCGTGCGTCCGTAGGTCTGGATTCCCACAAAGTCGTCTCCGCGGGAGGCTTCCAGGAAGCGTTCATTGACCTCGCGGCGTATCCGGTCCGCGTTGCCTTCCCCGCCCGGTGCGGCATGGATGTCCGTGTTGGCCAGGGTCCAGCCCACCATGAGCTCAGGGTAGCGGGCTTTGATGGCGTCACGGCCGGCGTGGTGCGCTGCAAGTTTTACGTCGAAGCCTGCATCGGAGACGGTGAACTGGAAGGGGGCCACTCTCGCCGCTTCGATGTTGAGGCGCTCGGCCGCAGCAGCCCAGACGGGCACCTGGCCTCGGGTCTCGGCGGGGCCGCCACCAATACCGAGTTCCTTGAGCAACCACGGGAGGTTGGGTTCATTCAGCGTGCAAGCGACGCCGATCAGGTCACCGAGGTGCTCGGTAACGCGGGCGCAGTAGCGCCCGAAACGCTCTGGAGTGGCCGCGTCTTCCCAACCGCCGGCGGCCAACAGCCAGAGCGGGGAGGTGAAGTGGTGGAAGGTGACCACCGGGGTCAGTCCGTGCTCGTGGCACGCCTCCAGGACGCGACGGTAGTGGTTGAGGGCCGCCGTCGAGAACTGTTCTTCTTCGGGCTCGATCCGAGCCCACTCCAAGGAGAACCTGTAGGTGGTGAACCCGAGGCTCGCAATGAGGGCGATGTCCTCGCGGTAGCGGTGGTAGTGGTCGATTGCGTCGCCCGACGGCTCGGCGAAGATGGTGCCGGGAAGTTGTTCCAGGAACCAGGTGTCGCTGTTGACGTTGTTTCCTTCAACTTGGTGGGCGGCGGTGGCGACTCCCCAGAGGAAATCGTTGGGGAACGATGCTGTGCTTGTCATGGTTTTCCTTTTCGAGGCGTGGAGGTTGCTGCCCGCTGCTTAGCGGACGCCCTTGATGAACGTGACGGTGATGCTGCCCAGGGCGCACAGTGCTGCTGCTGCGAACCAGAGGAAGCCGTAGTTGTGTCCGCTGCCGATGGCCAGGATCGCCGGGGCGGCTGCGGGAACAATGATGTTGGGGATGCTGAGGGCGAGGCTGAAGACGGCCATGTCCTTGCCGGTGTCGCGGGCGTCCGGGAGGACGGCGGCGCACAATGCCAGATCTACAGTGAGGTACATGGCCTGGCCCATCGCGAACACGATCCATGCAACGACGAACTGTTCGAAAGATGTTGCCGTGGCGCCGAGCACCAGGGCAGTGGCCATGAGGAGCGCCGCCGCAATGACGAACGGCTTGCGGCGGCCGATCTTGTCTGAAAGCCAGCCGGAGGCTGTAAAGAACAGGATGCTGACAGGAGCCGAAATCAGGGTCAGCAAGCCGGCGCTCTTTCCGGCCTCGGCAATCGGCATTCCCAGGCCGTCCATCAGGAAGAAGATGAAGTAGGCGAAGAGTGCTGTCATGGCGATGCCGGCCAGGAATCGTGAAACCCAAGCCCAGGCAAAGTTGGGATGCTTTCGCGGGTCGACGAGGAACGACTTCGCGAGTCCCTTAAGGTCAAGCGGAGGGAGTTCGGCACGTGTCTTCGCCGGGTCCTTGTAGAGGACCAGGAGCGGAATGCTGCAGACCAGTGCCAGCAGGACCGGCACGCACATCATGAGCAGTGGGGCGTCCACCAGCCAGGCGGCAAGGTAGGAACCCGCGGACATTGCCAGTGCGCCGGCCATGCCCATGGCACCCATGACGCGTGCCCGTTTGTTGTCCGGAAGGGCCTCGACGGGAATCACCGCGTAGGCGTTGAACGCCGCTTGCGCAGAGACCAGGGCTACGACGTACGCGGCGATGATCACGGGCGTGGACGGCACGGTACCGATCACGGCTGCGGCGAGCAAAGCAGGTACCAGCCCGCCGATGATCCAAGGCCGACGGCGACCGAACCGGCCGGCCGTGCGATCGGACAGGGCGCCGGTGAGCGGGATGGTGACGAGCAAGAGAAGTGAGCTGATGGAGACGGCCATGCCGTAGCTTGCTTCTTTGGCCGCCGGATCAACTACTGCCAAGCGCAGGGAGAGTGCCGTGCCCAGGGTCAGGCTCATGATGTACATGCCCAGGGCGGCGATGAGGACCAGTGCCATGGTCTTTTTACTGGACGGCAGCGTCTGAGGCGAAACGTTCGACGCCGGCCTGGCGGCTTCTGCTGATGAGCCAGGTGCGGCATAGGCAGGCTCCATGACCTGTGCCTGAGCTGTGGGGTCACCCATGAAAATCCTCCTTTGGATCAGAACCACCATTGGCTCTCTGTGACCGGTGATGAAGGCCTCGGGCAGTATCGGCCGGGCCTTTCATGCAACGGTAACCAAACCTAGACCACATTGGAATACTTTAGTGAAGATTTCTTTACCAAAGTGGAAAAGAAACTTGGTAGCCTCGTCTGAAAGGAGGTCTATCCATGGATCAGGAAACCCGCGGGCCGGCCCGCACGGGTAAACGCGCCCCCTACGCCAACGGGGCCAGGAAACGAGCCGAGCTGGTGGAGGCGGCGTTCCAGGTCTTCGCCGAGAAAGGCTATTTGGGATTGTCCATCCGGCAGGTAGCGGAGGCCGTGGGCACCAGCCATACCGCACTTCTCCATCATTTCGGCAGCAAAGAAGCGCTGCTTGAAGCCGTGCTGGTACTCCGTGAAGAACGGGAAGGGCCATGGAGGCAGGAGCTGATCAGCGAACAGGGCCTCCTGGAAACCGTCCCCGCCGTGATGAGGCACAATGCCGGTATCCGGGGAGTGATCCAACTCGATGCCACGCTGCGTGCGGAGGCCATCAGCCCCGACCATCCGGCCCACGACTTCCTGTTGAGACGCAACCAGGACTTTGTTGACTCAGTCTTAGCTGAGCTGGAGCGTGAGCGTGAGGCCGGGCGCCTGCGGGAAGGCATCCAGCCCCACATAGTGGCCCGCCAGATCACCGCCCTTGTGGACGGAATCCAACTCGCCTGGCTCTATGACGAGTCGGTGGACATGGCCGAACACCTTCAGACATTCATGGACCTCATCAAGGGCTAGGTCGAGGACTGCATCGGGACAACCACTGCGCAATACCGTGTCAGGAGAGGCTCACATTTACATGCCAATGATCAACATCGCAACAACCAGCAGGGTGGTCCTGGATAACGACTGGGCCGGTGATCCCGACGGACTCGTCGCACTGGCCCACCATGCCATGGCGCCGGCCAATCGGATCACCGCCATCACGAGTTCACTGACCAACCCCATGTTTGGGCCTCCCGTTGGTAAGGCGCAAGCTGGAGCACAACTCGCACAGGATTTGCTGGACACTCTGGAGCAGCGGAACCCCGCAACCGTCCAGGCAGGACCGGATTCAACATTTACAGGGCGGTCCCGAATGAACCCGGCGGCCCAATCGATCATTGACGCCGTGCGCGAAGAGGACGAGCTGCCCCTGACGGTGGTGTGTGCAGGGCCGCTGACCAATGTGGCGGATGCCCTTCTTCAGGAGCCGGAGATCGCATCACGGTTCAAGCTGGCCTGGGTTGGTGGATCTTCCCACGGGCTGGATGACGATGAATACAACTACTTCACCGACCCCATGGCTGCGAAGTTCGTCTTTGCCAACCAGCAGCTGGACATTGACCAGTTTCCTGCGGAGGCGTACCGACCAGTTGTTATCTCCGTGGCGGAGCTTGATGAGGCACTGAGGGCTGGCGGCCGCGTAGGTAGGTGGTTATGGGATCACTTTCATGGCTTGGAAGTCCCGGACTTCATCAAGTTCGGCCCATTGTGGTGCCTGGGTGACAGCGCCCCCTTGGTTGTCACCGGGCTCGGCGAAGTGACCAGTACATTCGAGACTACAAGCACAACTCCGCACAGGCGGATGTGCCGGCACGTTGATGCGCGGCTTCTTGTTGCCGACTTTCTGGCCAGTCTGCGGCTGCAGGCCGCACATCACACCGCGGCGGCTATCCGCTGATGTGTCCAATTGAGCCAGCCCGTCAGTATGCTTCCATGTGCGCGCGAACGTGGCTGCCGTCGTCGCTGGGCCGCGGATAAGTCTGAGGTTGTTCATCGAAGGAGTGCAAGAAGGTTGCCAGGGTTTGCGTGGAATCCAGTGGACGTATTACTGTCTTGCTACTGATACCGGCATGGGCCACCGAAGCCCGGAGAGGAGGAGCGCATCACCGCTGACCAATCCAAGCATCACGTCCCATTGTCGTTGAAGGCCCCTCCCGAGGGGCTTTCCCTATGCTTGGCGGCCATTCAGGCGTCAGGGTGAGGGTATCGTAAGCATGCTTGCGATAGTTGGTAGTGTGGATGTCCCGACGGATTCAGTCGGGGTTCTCGTTCTCCGTCGTTGTGAGGAGTCGCCCGATGGTCAGCTTTCGGCCCTTGGCCCGTATAGCTTCAGTTTTGACCAGCCCGCTTGCGCCGGAGGACGTTCTGGCGCTGTTCAATCCGGTCTATTCGTCTCGTCAGTTACGTGGAGTCGTTACTAAGGTAGTCCAGGAAACAGCCCAATCGGCCACTATCTTCTTCCGTCCCGGCCGAGGCTGGCATGCCCACCTCGCCGGCCAATGGGCGCGGATCGGGGTTGAACTCAACGGCGTCCGCCAATGGCGGTCCTATTCGCTGAGCGCAAAGGCAGGTAAGGATCCGGCCATCACGGTCACTGACGTTGGATCCGTGTCCGGGACCTTGGTCCGCAACACCAAAGTGGGTGACGTCCTCTTCCTGGCGCCACCTCAGGGCGACTTTGTCCTCCCTGAGCATCCACGGTCACTTCTGATGCTCACTGCGGGAAGCGGCATCACCCCCGTCATGTCAATGATCCGGACACTGGTCCCAAGCCGCCCCGACGCAGATGTTGTCCTGATCCACTCCTCCCGCGAAGAGGGCGACACCATCTTTCGTGAAGAACTGGCTGAACTTGCTGATCAGTTTCCCAACTTCCGCTTGGTGCAGTGGCACACCAGCGGTCGCGGCCGCCTGAACTTTACCTCCACGGCCGCCCTGGAAGAGGTCTGCCCGGACTGGCGGGACAGGGCGGCATATGCGTGCGGCCCGGAATCGTTCCTGAACGACGCCGAAGATATGTGGAACCGGGCTGCGTTGCCTGCACCCGCCTCAGCAGTGAAGGAATCCGATGCTGGAAGCGGGCACGGTTCGCTCACTATCGAACGATTCAGCACCGAACTCTTGGGAGGCGACGGGAGTGAAGGTGGCTTGGTCACCTTCGAAGCTTCTGACCGCGAGGTCATGGCCGACGGCGGGGTCCCCATTCTCGACGTCGGGGAAGACGCGGGGGTGCTGATGCCCAGCGGCTGCCGCATGGGTATTTGTCACAGCTGCCTGACTCCGCTGCTCGCCGGAAGGGTCCGCGACCTTCGTACCGGCGAGGTCCATGGAGCGCCCGGGGAACTCATCCAAACCTGCGTCTCGGCAGCCGCCGGGCCAGTCAACCTCGAAATCTGAGGAGCACAACCGCATGTCAGTAGTTTCAACCAAAAGGTCCGCCGCCGCCGTCGAACCCAAGACACGTCCTGGTGCCCTTGCCGATGAGGGCAGGCCCACCGTGCGACCTCCGGCGGCCGCACACCTCAGCGATGAGCAAGTTGCCGAACTGGGCCGTGAGCTCGACGCGATTCGCGATGAAATCCTCGCCAAACGAGGTTCAAGCGACGCCGCGTACATCAGGCGCATGATCAAGATCCAACGCGGGTTGGAGATCTCCGGTCGTGCCGCGCTGCTGGTCGGCAAGAACAGGGCGGCCTGGTTCACCGGCACAACACTGCTCAGCGTGGCCAAAATCCTGGAGAACATGGAACTTGGCCACAACATCCTCCACGGCCAGTGGGATTGGATGCGCGACCCGGATATTCACTCCACCACTTGGGAATGGGACTTCGTTACCCCGTCGCGGTCGTGGCAACACACGCACAACGATCTTCACCACCGCTGGACCAACGTGGTGGGCAAGGACCGCGACGTCGGCTACAACCTTCTGCGCATGGATCCCGACCAGGAGTGGAAGCCGTTCAACCTGGGCAATCCGCTGTACAACGCCCTGCTCGCGCCAGTGTTCGAATGGGGCATAGCCATCTACGATCTGGAGATCCCCGAGTACAAGGAAGGCCTGAAGTCCAAGGAGGCCATGAACAAGGACCTCAAGGCGCTGGGTCGGAAGGCGATCAAACAGTTCGCCAAGGACTATGCAGCCACCCCGGCCTTGGCCATGCTGTCGGGTTCAGGGAAACAAGCCCTCTACGGCACACTCGCTGCCAATGCCATCCGCAATGTCTGGGCCCATGCGGTCATTTTCTGCGGCCACTTCCCTGAAGGCACGGACACCTTTACCGAAGAAATGGTGGAAGGCGAAACCCGCGGGGACTGGTACGTCCGCCAGATGATCGGCTCCGCCAACATCTCCGGCCCACGGTTCATGCACCTCATGACGGGGAACTTGTCGCACCAGATTGAGCACCACCTTTTCCCCGACCTTCCCTCCAACCGGTACGCCGAGATCGCACCCAAGGTCCGCGACATCTGCGAACGCTACGGCTTGAAGTACACCACGGGACCGCTACCGAGGCAGGTCGGCTCCGCGTGGGCTAAAGTCTTCAAACTCGCCCTGCCCCCGAAGCGATAGCCCGGCACCGTGCACAAGGTGAGGACTCGGTGGCTGCATGTTGCCTAGCCGGGTTTAGTCCTCCATGGACGGCTTGGGTAGCGAGGCGGTGGCCGTCACGTATTTGTGCAGCAATCGGGCGAATTGGATTCGCTCCTCCTGGTCCCAGTCTTTGGTGATGTAGTCGAACGCTTGCCGTTGTTGGCGGCGCGAGTGCCCAAGTGTCTCGTGCCCCGGAGAGGTTAAGCGCAGGGTGATGCTTCGTCCGTCCGTTTGGGAAGCGACGCGCTCCAGCAGGCCCTCGCCCACGCAGCGGGCTACGAGCCGGCTCACTGCGGTGCGGTCCATACTCAGGGCGGCGGCTACGGCATTGACGCTCAAGAGTCCGTCTGATTCTTCGACTACTGCCAGCAGGAGATCACGCTGAATGTCCGACCGTGCAATAGGCGGGTCCAAGGGAACGCTCGACGTGCGCCGCCGCAGCTTGGAGAAGGCCGTGCCGATTGTCTCAAGAAGCACTTGATCATTCAGGCCCGCCCCCGGTTCTGTATTCCGGTCATTCATGACATCTCCTAAACTACGTGCGTGTTGTCACATAGATGATACTATGCGCGTATCTGATCGGGGTCATCGACTGATTCTCGACGACATTGAAACGGGGACTAATCCTATGCGTACTGCAATTGTGGCCGACCGCGTATTTGACGGTACGAACAACCTTGGACGAAAGGTAGTTGTCGTCGCAGACGGCCTTATCGACGCCGTCGTAGACCGAGTCCCGGACGATGCCGTGGTCATTGAAGTTCCGGGAACCACTCTTCTCCCGGGACTGATTGATGCGCACGTCCACACTGACGTCAGCGGGCTGCGGATGGCGCTGCAATTCGGCGTGACCACGGAGCTGGAAATGCAGGGAGTCAATACTGCCCGCGATCGTGACCATATTACTCAGGACAACTCCCTTGCCGATGTGCGTTCGGCCGGCTTTGGCCTCACCCCTCCCGGCGGCCACCCGGAGGAATTGTTCCCCAAGGACTTCAACCCACAGCACGGCAAGGGTCCTGGTGGCAAGGGTGGCGGTTCTGCTGCGCGGGCTCGGGTGGACCCCATTGTGCGTGCAAAGGTCACCTCGCCGGAGGAAGCTGTTTCCGTTGTCCGGCAGCTGGCAGGAGCGGGCTCTGACTACATCAAATTCATGGTCGACGACGGAACGGTCGAAGGCCACCCAGGCCTGCCCATGCTCGATCAGGCCACACTGAATGCCGGCGTAGCGGAAGCACAGCGGCTGGGCCTGACCACCATTGCGCACGCACTGACCCTTGATGCGACGCGGATGAGTATCGAGGCCGGGATCGATGGGCTGGCCCATCTGTTCATGGACCGCCCGCATACTGAGAAGATCATCGAGGCAATCGCGCAATCGGACACGTTCGTGGTTGCGTGCGTAGTGCTGAATGCTTCCATGATGGGGATCACCGGGGCCGCCCTCGCAGACGACCCAAGGGTCGCCCCGAAGCTCTCCAAGGAATGGGACGAGACTCTTCGCAGCAGCTTCAACCACTTCCCTCAGGGCAGCCTCCGGGAGGTCCTAAACACTGTGCGTGCCCTTGACGATGCCGGAGTTGACCTGCTGATCGGCACAGATGCCTCCCAGCCTCTGCCGTTCCTCGGCGGCCTGGCCCACGGTGCCAGCGTCCATCAGGAACTTCAATACTTTGTCGACGCCGGACTAACCCCTGCCAAGGCGCTCAGCGCTGCGACGGCTGTCAGCGCACGACGTTTCGGCCTTGAAGACCGGGGAAGTATCGCAGTTGGCCAGCGCGCCGACCTCCTCCTGGTCGACGGCGACCCCGTTTCGACGATCAGCGACACCCTCAACGTCCGGGACGTCTGGCGCCGAGGTATCCGCGCCGAGCACTTGGTGCCGCTGGGCTAGATAAACCTACTTCGCGAGAAAGGGAGCCAAGTAATCGGGCGGAGGAGTCGTCCACCCAGGTTCTGGTCAGTTAAACGAAGCGGACACCTGGTGCCTACGCCCGGAGCTCCCGATCAATTCGTGCCATTCGAGCACGCACCAGCTGAAATCTTGTGTCCCCGGGACTTACCAGGCTGGTCAAGGCGGCAGCGGCTTCGATATCGCGTGAACCCATATCGCTGGCGCACCACCGGGCAATGATGTCGGGGTCTCCGCTGGAACGTACTGCGGCTGCAACAGCCTCATTGAGTTCATCCCGCATGAGTTCCACGGCCAGGTTGGTGGAGCGGTTCAACAAGCGGGCGGGGTAGGCTGCCAAAGCTTCCCTCAGGCGGCCGGCCTGCAAGCAGCCTGCCACGACGGCTGCGTCGGACAGCACGCGCATGCCGGCCGAAAAGCGGTATGGATTGGGCTCAACTATCGCACCCAGTGCTGAGCGGATTCGGTGCATTTCGGTCCGGATGGTCGCTGCTGCACCGTCCTCCCCGTGGAGTTGGTAGGCCAGCTCTTCAGCGCTCCAGCCTTGCGTTCTGGATGCTAGCAAGGCCAGGATTTCGGCTCTGCGCAGGGTGATGGGAACCGGGGAGGAACCTTCCAGCTCTGCAGTCGGTTTGTCGCCGAGGAGCCGCAGAAAGAGTGTCGAGGTGGCGCCGGAATTGGCAGCTCCGGCAGCCGTCGTCGTCGGGCCTGCTGTCCTCAGTAGCTCCTCGGCCAGCCGAACGCCGCAGCGCACCATTCGGAGGCTGTCCGGCGTTACCGTATCAATCGGCCCGGATACATCCAGCACGCCGACGATTTCCCCCGTGAAGGGGTCACGGATCGGGGCTGCAGTGCAAGCCCAGTCGTGATGTGTCCTCACCAGGTGCTCGGCCGAGAACAACTGGGCCGGGCCACCTGTAATGAGCGCTTCGCTGATCGCGTTCGTGCCGATACCTGCCTCGGACCAATCGGCACCTTCGACGAATTCCAGCGAATCGGCCAGCCGCAGTGCCGCCCCGCTGCCAACCCGCCACAGCACCTCGCCGTGACGGTCGGTAACAATGAGCAAGTGCCGCCCCGCGGCTGACTCGTCGCCAAGCATCTGCGACAAAGGCGGAATTACCGAGGCCAGGCGGTGTCCGGCACTGAGGGAGCGGGCTTCTGAGACGTCGTGGAGGTGTACGGGGCTGTGCCCTTCGGGATCGATTCCCAAAGCCAGGGAGCGGCGCCAGGACTCAAGCAGCGATGAAGAGAAGGCAGGATCCGGCGAGCCGGCCAACGTGGCCGCCTGCGCGCTCCGCAGCCTCATGGCGTACTCCCGGGGGGACGAGAAACGCAGCCCGGGATCGGGCGCCAAGGCGTGCAGCATGTTTCTACTCCAACTCGCCGTTGAATCGATGAGCCCAAGCCCCGGAGTAAAACGCGGTGGGGCTGGTGTAACCCGATTGTAACCCCCACTGGAATGTACTTGTGATGCGGGTCACCGTCCGTGCATCTGTTGCAGGTCCCGGTGACTCATCGCTAGCAACGGAAAGAGGAGACATGCCTGAAACCGCAAACGGCATAGCCCGGAGGTGGCTGACGCAGTTCGACGAGGCGCTGCGCAGCCGCAATACCGAGGCCGCACTGAATTTGTTCGAGGACGAATCCTATTGGCGCGACTTCGTGTCCTTCACATGGAACCTGAAGACTCTTGAGGGCAAGGACCAGATCAGAAACATGCTGGACGCCACGCTTGAGGACGTTCAACCCCATCACTGGACCCTGGCCGAGGAGGCCACAGGCGACGCCGCCAACACCGAAGCATGGGTCAACTTCGAGACAGCCCAAGCTCGTGGATACGCACACCTGCGTCTGCGGGATGGAAAGTGTTGGACGTTGCTCACCACCATGCAGGAGTTGAAGGGCTTCGAAGAGAAGAAGGGGCCAAACCGGGAGAAGGGCGTGGCCCACCACATCAGTAAGGGTCGCAAGTCCTGGCTGGAGCTTAAAGAAGAAGAAGAGTCCAAACTCGGCTACGAGGACCAGCCATACACGGTGATCATCGGCGGCGGACAGGGAGGCATCGGCTTGGGCGCCCGGCTCCGCCGGCTGGGCGTGCCCACCATCATCATCGATAAAAACGAAAAGCCCGGCGACTCCTGGCGCAACCGGTACAAATCCCTGCACCTGCACGACCCTGTCTGGTACGACCACTTGCCATACCTGAAGTTCCCGGATGACTGGCCGGTCTTCGCAGCCAAGGATAAGATCGGCGACTGGCTGGAGCAGTACACCCGCATCATGGAGTTGAACTACTGGTCCAGCACCGAATGCACCAAGGCCCGCTTCGACGAAAACGCCGGGGAATGGATTGTCCAAGTCATCCGCGACGGCGTACCGGTCACCTTGCGTCCCAAGCAACTCGTCTTCGCGCTGGGCGTCTCCGGCTACCCCCACGTGCCACAGTTTGAGGGTGCCGACAGCTTCCTGGGGGAGCAGTACCACTCCTCCCAGCACCCGGGCGGCGGAGACTGGACAGATAAAAGAGCGGTGGTGATCGGGTCCAACAATTCAGCTCACGATATCTGTGCCGACCTCTGGGAGCACGGTGCCGAGGTCACCATGGTCCAGCGCTCGTCTACGCACATTGCCCGTAGCGAATCCCTCATGGACTTGGCCCTGGGCGACCTCTATTCCGAGCAGGCGCTGGCCAACGGCATTACGACAGAGAAGGCCGACTGAGTATGTCAGTCTGATCGGAGCCCACTAGGACGGCCCGAACGGTACCCACCAGCCGGACATGCCGAACCTAATGACGGCTTGAATGGTACCCACCTGTGAGCGTTGATCCATCCAGTGTTGGATC
>NZ_JABMCX010000117.1 GCF_013179505.1 Paenarthrobacter sp. CM16
GGTTTGCCCACAATGTACGGCTCGCGGCCCGTGGCCTTGGTGATCATGGCAGCTATGGCTCCGGTGGCGGGCATGGGGCCGTCCTTGGAAGGACCTGTGGCATCGGGGTTGGTCGCGATGAACCGGGCACCGGCCAGGATGTGGCGGACGGCCATGGTGATCGCTTCGAAGGAGTAGGTGCGGGTCTCGCCCAGCACCACGAAATCGGGATCAGTATCGGTGAGGATGAACCCGGCCTCGTGCAAGGCCGTTGTGAGCCCGGCTTCGCCGATGGTGTAGGCGCGGTTGCCCGAATCCGAGGACTGCACTTGGTCCTTGAGGAACTGGGCCGTGGCCAGCGCGGACGTCCAGATATTCTCTTCCGGAACCTCCAGTCCTGACGCGCGCAGGCGGGCTGCGAGGTCGCGGGGAGTGAAGATGGAGTTGTTGGTCAGGACCAGGAACCGCTTGGACGTATCCACCCAGCGCTGAATGAGTTCAGCCGCGCCGGGGATCGCCTGGTTCTCATGGACCAGGACGCCGTCCATATCCGTGAGCCAGCACTCGATTTCGTGGCCGTTCCGATAAACCGATGTGGACGTGGTTTCTTCTGCCATATTTGCCTCCGGCTGGGGTTGTTCATGCACTTCCACCAGTCTTCCATCAATCCGCGGTCCGGACATCCCGGGATCCTGCTTATGTGGGTAGTTCTGCCCATGTGGAAAACTGCTGTGACTTGCCCCCGGCGGCTCAGGCTCGACTACGCTTGTGGCGGCGCAGGCGTGCCACCGCCGTGGGTCGGGGGATCGACACAGTGGTTTTTATGCGGCGCCTATGCTTCAGCAGGTCCCCTCTTCCGGTTTATCCATCGGGTGTCCCAGAAACATCCCGGTGACCCACTGCATTCGAAAGGGCCTGTCATGAGCAATAACAACGGAGCGCCTCAGCCTCCCTTCAACCCCGACGGCGTACCGCAGCCCCGCTACGACACCGGCCAAGGCCAGTACGGGCAGGGTCAATACCAGCCCAATGGCGGCCAGACCGAGGCCTTCCCCACCCAGCAGCCGCCGACGCAGGCTTACCCCACCCAGCAGCCGCCGACTCAGGCTTACCCCACGCAGCAGCAAGCGAACCAGCAGGGCAACCCCGACGGCGAATACGCCGAAACCGTGCACCGCTACCCCCAGCCGCAGCAGGACCAGCCGGGCTTCCCTCCGCCCGGAGCCGGCTACCCGGGCCAGCCCGGCGGACCCGGCCAGCCTGGCTACCCGGGCCAGCCCGGTTACCCAGGCCACCCAGGCCAGAACCCGGGCGACCACAACAAGAAGTCCTTGTTCCTCATCCTGGGTGGTGTCGCCGTCGTCGTGATTATTGCCCTGGTGGTGGCGTTCACGTGGTTGATTCCGTCCATGATCAAGCCCACCGCAGTGGAGTCTCCCGCGCCGTCTGTGACGTCCTCGGACGAAGCGTCGGAGGCGGCGGCCGAGCCGTCCGCTGAACCGTCCGCCGAGCCTTCGGGTGATTCTTCGGCGCCCTCCGGGATGCCTGCAGGGGCCATCCCGTTGCCGGCAGTGTGGGAACAACTCGCCGGTCCCGCCAACGTTCCTGCCGATGGCGATCCCCTCTTCAACAAGTGGGTTACGGGCGAGTCGTCCTTCCAGTACCTGGCCGAGTGGACCCACGACGAGTCGTTCGGCATTACCAAGGACCCCACCACGGGTGAAGAGATCCAGAAGAAGGCCCAGGGCACGGTGGAGACCGACGGCGATGGCATCGCGCTCGCCTATGCCTTCTTCGCGGAGTCCGAGGAAGGCAAGTTCGGCAAGGATCCGGCCGAGATCAAGAAGGCCATCCAGGACATCGAAGCCCGCTACAAGGGCATGTCGGCCACCGAGCTGCCGCAGAACCTGGTGGGCCACAAGTGCGCTTCGGACTTCAAGACCTCAATGCCGGAAATCCGTGAGTTCCGCCGTGGCGCCGCCGTGGTCGTCGGTTTCACCTGCACCAACGCCCGTGGCGAAGCGATCCAGGCCGTCAACCTGTTCTCCGTAACTCCCTGGGGAACACCGCAGATGCTGGGCGTCAGCGGCCACAAGGAATACTGGGACGCGCACCCGGGGCTCTTTGAGCAGTTGGCCAACTCGTACCGCATCAACAAGTGGAAGATGGGCTAGTCCAGGAGGGTTCCTGCGGCAGGGCTAAAGTTGAGGGGTGACTGACCTTCCCCCCACTACAGCCCTGCCCACCCCTGCCCTGTCCTCTGCCGACACCACAGGGGACGGCGAGGCGGAAGCGAAACCCGAGGTCGGCGTCGGGCCCTGGGAAGGTGAGTGGCCCGTTGGTGACCACTGGGACCCGGACCTGTTGAGGGACGGTGACCGCCGCAACGTGGTGGACCAGTACAGGTACTGGAAGCATGACGCGATCGTTGCGGACCTTGATTCCAAACGGCACGATTTCCACATCGCCATTGAAAACTGGCAGCACGACCTCAACATCGGCACGGTGGTCCGGACCGCCAACGCGTTCCTCGCCAAGGAGGTCCACATCATTGGTCGACGCCGGTGGAACCGTCGCGGGGCCATGGTCACCGACCGCTACCAGCACGTCCGCCACCACCCGACGGTCGAGGACTTCGTGCAGTGGGCCGAGGGGGAGGGGCTTGCCGTGATCGGCATCGATATCTTCCCCGATTCGGTGCCGTTGGAGACGTACGACCTCCCGAAGAACTGCGTGCTGGTGTTCGGGCAGGAAGGGCCCGGCCTGACACCCGAGGTGCACGATGCCGCCGTCGCCACGCTTTCCATCGAGCAGTTCGGCTCCACCCGGTCCATGAATGCTGCCTCCGCGGCCGCCATCGCCATGCACGCCTGGGTCCGCCGCCACGTGTTCCAACAGCCCGTGAGCTAGGCGAGCTGTCAGTATCACCCCGGGCAGCTGCCGTTCTATTGGTCTTTGAGAGTCGCTTTTCCGTCGACGATGTGGATCTCTCCTGAGGCTCTGGGTATTACAATCTCAACCTTCGGCTCCCATTGCGGGGCGTCGTCACGGCCGCTGTTCACTTCGTAGCTCACCGAAGCCGCGCCCGATTGCGCCGACTGAATGATCCAACTGTCCTCGCCGCGAAGGAGAGTGAAGGTGGGCTCCTTCTCGATGGTCCATTTCACGTTGCGGGTAGGTCGGTATTCGGAGATCGCAAACCCGGAACAGCCACGACGCGTCGCTTCGGCGGTACTAGCCGGAGCGGAGGCAGTGCATTCGGTCCGTTTGTTCTCAAGAAGTGTCCGGGTCTCGTCCAGGAGCAGCTGGGTGGGTAACACTTTCAATCTTTCGGGGTTCTTGGAAATCGCCCGGTCAATGCTGATCAAGGCCTTCTGCTCTTCTGCCGTTGTGTACTTGTCTCCGGAAATGCCGAGGGTGTACTCGCCGGGGAAGGCCGGCATCAGCAGGGAATCACTGGCAGCGGTTCCGGAGTCAGGAGCGGCAACAACCACGCCGTTCACGGTGAACGACCCCACGGGACGGCTGGAACTGATCCGGATTTTCTGGAAGTTTTTGGGCCCAACCTTCCACTCGCCTTCACGTGACTTGGTCATCCTCAGAATGATTTCCTGCTTGCGGCCGTTCTGGGTGACTTCGGCAGTGACGAACTCCGACCTTGCCTCCAGGATCCGGTAACCGTCAATGTGCTGCTTTGCATTTTTATACACGTTGTTTTGGAGGAGAGCCCGTTCATTCTCCGGGACGCCGGGGTCCGATACGCTGAGGGCTTTCTCACTGTCACCATCGATCAGGGCCTGGAAGTATGTTTTTGCTGTGCCGCTCATGCCCCGGTCCGGTGAGAACAGCGGTAAAACCAGGAGAACCAGGGCAACGATGGCTGCCGTGAGGAAGACCGCCGCGCCCGCTGCAATGGCAATAATCATCTTCCGCTTCCGCCCGGGGTGCGCTTCCGGGAAAGTACCGCCCTGGTGCGGCAGGGGTGGCGTTGGGCGGGGCTGATGGTTTGCGCTCGGGGGGATCTCCATTCCGGCAGTATATCCACCGTCTCGATGAATCAGGGTAGCTGGCGGAGTGCCAACTCGGCGGAAGTGTTAAGAACCCCCAGTGACCCGA
The DNA here is from genome assembly GCF_013179505.1 of Paenarthrobacter sp. CM16. GTDB lineage: Bacteria > Actinomycetota > Actinomycetes > Actinomycetales > Micrococcaceae > Arthrobacter. Next base: position 4,096 of record NZ_JABMCX010000117.1, read on the forward strand.
AACACGGCGTCCCGGCGGATATCGCTAGGATGGGTGCTAGCCGTAAGCGGTCTACTCCAGGGTTACCCACCCACAGACGAATTCAGCATAGGAGTCACCATGCCCATTGCAACCCCAGAGATTTACTCCGAGATGATTGACCGCGCAAAGGCTGGCGGATTCGCTTTCCCCGCGGTCAACGTGACGTCGTCGCAGACTCTGAACGCTGCGATCCGCGGTTTCGCCGAGGCCGAATCCGATGGCATCATCCAGGTTTCCACCGGTGGCGCAGCCTACTGGTCCGGCGCTTCGATCAAGGACATGGTTGCCGGTTCCCTCGGCTTCGCAGCGTTCGCCCGCGAAGTTGCCAAGAACTACAACGTCAACATCGCCCTCCACACGGACCACTGCCCGCAGGACAAGCTGGCGGACTTCGTCCTGCCGCTGCTGGCAGCTTCCGAGGAAGCCGTCAAGGCCGGTAACGACCCCATCTTCAACTCGCACATGTGGGACGGCTCGCACGAAACCCTCCCGGAGAACCTGCGCATCGGCCGCGAACTGCTGGAACGCGCAGCTGCTGCGAAGATCATCCTCGAAGTTGAAATCGGCACCGTTGGTGGCGAAGAAGACGGCGTAGAGAACGAAATCAACGAGAAGCTCTACACCACCACCGAGGACGCCCTCGCCACGATCGAGGCACTCGGCGCCGGCGAACACGGCCGCTACCTCACCGCGCTGACCTTCGGCAACGTGCACGGCGTCTACAAGCCGGGCAACGTCAAGCTCCGCCCGGAACTGCTCAAGCAGATCCAATCCGAGGTTGGCGCCAAGATCGGCAAGGAAAACCCGTTCGACCTCGTCTTCCATGGCGGTTCGGGCTCCACCGAGCAGGAAATCGCTGACGCCGTTTCCTACGGTGTCATCAAGATGAACATCGACACCGACACCCAGTACGCGTTCACCCGCCCGGTTGCCGGCCACATGTTCTCCAACTACGACGGCGTCCTGAAGGTCGACGGCGAAATGGGCAACAAGAAGACCTACGACCCCCGCGTCTGGGGTGCTTCGGCCGAAGCCGGCATGGCCGCGCGCATCGTCGAAGCCGCACAGCAGCTCGGTTCGGTGGGCAAGACCTTCTAATGTCTGACGAATTCCGCAAGAACCTGATGGGGCCGGAGCCTACGCTCCTGCCCGCTGAAACCGAGATCTACCAGCACCTGGCGCTCGGCAACGAAGCGCTGGACCTGGTGGCCAAAAACCCTACGTCGTCCTTGCTGTGGGCCATCCTCGCCGAGGAAGCCTGGGCCGAAGGCCGGACCATCGAGTCCTACGCCTACGCCCGCGTTGGCTACCACCGCGGACTGGACTCCCTGCGCCGCAACGGTTGGCGCGGAGTCGGACCCATCCCGTGGGAGCACGAGCCCAACCAGGGCTTCCTGCGTGCTCTCTACGCTTTGGGCCGTGCGGCGTCGGCGATCGGCGAGGCTGAAGAGCCGGAGCGGATCGAGAAGTTCCTGAACGACTCGGACCCCAAGGCCAAGGCAGCGCTCGAAGCCCGCTAAAGCGGACTCAACAAAACACACGACGACGGCGATCCTCACCGAAAGGCGAGGGTCGCCGTCGTCGTTAAGCGCGTTTGTCCGTAACAGCGCTCCGTCCGATACAGCGCTCAGTCCGTGACAGCGGAGTGCCGCGGCCGCCCCAGCGGAACCACCAGCGGCGTGTGCGTCACGGGGTCGTCAATAATCCGGCAGGCCATGCCGAACACTTCCTCCACCAGGGATTCGGTGATCACGGAAGCGGGAGCGCCCTCGGCCACCACCACGCCGTCCTTCATGGCGATGATGTGGTCCGCGTAGCGGCTGGCATGGTTGAGGTCGTGGAGCACGGCAACCAGGGTGTGGCCCTTGTCCAGGTTGAGCTCGCGGAAGAGTTCCAACAGTTCAATCTGGTGGGCTATGTCAAGGAATGTGGTGGGTTCGTCCAGGAGCATCAGCGGTGTTTGCTGGGCGAGGACCATGGCCACCCACACTCGCTGCCGCTGCCCGCCGGAGAGTTCGTCCACCAAACGGCCGGACAAGGATGCGACGCCGGTGGCCTCCATGGCTTCCACGACGGCGATCTCGTCAGCCTCGGACCACTGCCGCAGCAGCTTCTGGTGCGGGTACCGCCCGCGGGCCACGAGGTCCGCTACGGTGATGCCGTCGGGGGCTATGGACGACTGCGGCAACAGCCCGAGGCGCCGGGCAAGTTCCTTGGCCGGCAAGGAGGTCACGGACTTGCCGTCCAGCAGCACCTGACCGCTGCGGGGCTTGATGAGACGGGCGAGGGCGCGCAGCAGCGTTGATTTGCCGCACGCATTGGGCCCGACAATCACCGTGAACTGCCCCTCAGGGATCCGCACGTTGAGGTTCTCGGAAATGACGCGTTGCTCGTAGCCGATGGTGAGTGCTTCGGCGTGGAGCTGTGGCGCGGCAGTGGTGAGGCTCATGATTTCCTTGCTTCCCTGGCCAGCAGCCAGACGAGGTAGATACCGCCGATGCACACCGTCACAACGCCCACGGGCAGCTGGATCGGGGCAAACAGGCGCTGGGCGGCGAGGTCACTGGCCACCAGGAGGAAGGCGCCCATCACAGCCGAGGGAACCAGCGTGATGCCGGCGCTTCGAGTCAGGCGACGGGCAAGCTGGGGTGCCGCGAGGGCAACGAAGGCGATGGGCCCGGCCACGGCGGTGACCGCTGCCGTCAGTGCGACACCCAGGATGAGCAGCAGCAAACGGGTGGGTTCCGCCCGGACGCCCAACGCGCGTGCGGCGTCGTCGCCCATTTCCAGCAACTGCATGCGGCGCGCGACTCCCAGCGTGCCCAAGGCAACTACAACAACCACGACGACGGCGGGCGCCGCCTGCTCCCAGGTGATGCCGTTGAGGGACCCGGCTCCCCAGACAGCTGCTGCCAGGGCGGCCTCCAGCTCGGCCTGCAGTATCAGCCAGTGGTTGAAGGCGGCCAGCATGGCGCTGATACCGATGCCCACAATAATGAGCCGGAAACCTTGGGAGCCGCGCCGGTAAGCCAGCAGGTAGACGGCCAACGCGGTGAGGATTCCGCCAACCAAGGCCCCTGCAGCGATGCCTAAATATCCGCCGCCGATGGTCAGCATCACGATCAAGGCACCCGTGTAGGCGCCAGTGTTGAAGCCGATGATGTCCGGGCTGCCCAGCGGATTGCGGGTCATGGATTGGAAGATTCCGCCGCTCATCCCCAAGGCCGCACCGAACACCAGCGCTGCAAGGACGCGCGGGAGCCGCCACTCCATGACGATGGTTTGGGCAAGACCCGGCGCGTCGCCGGCGAAGGCCTGGAGTACTTGCGGCACTGAAACGTCGTAGTCGCCGGTTGCCAGGCTGGCCACCGCCACGGCCAGCGCGGCCAGAATCAACGGAACGCACACCAGGATGCTGCGGATGTCGACACGGAAGCTCAGCCAACGGTTTCGGAGCAGTACCGTGGGCCGGCCAAAATCAAGGCGTGTCCTGGGGTTCAGGTCCGTCATAGCCCGCTCACTTTCCGGCGCCGCGCCAGGGCGATCAGCACCGGAGCGCCAATGAAGGCTGTCACCACGCCCACCTGGAGTTCCCCGGGAGCGGCGATCCGGCCCACAACGTCCGAGACCAGCAGCAGGATGGGGGAGAGCACCACGGTGGTGGCCATAATCCACCGCTGGTCCGGGCCGACGATCCAGCGGGCTACGTGCGGAATCATGAGGCCCACGAAACCGATGGCACCGGCACCGGCTGTTGCTGCTCCGCTGAGGAGGGTGATGGCCGCGACGCCCAGGATGCGGGTGCGGTTGACGTTGGCGCCGAGGGAGGTAGCAAGGTCGTCGCCCAGCGCCATGGCGTTGAGCCCGCTCACGCAGAACAGGGCGATCACCAGTCCCAGGCCCATGAACGGCGCCACAGTCATGACTGCGTCCATACTTCGGGTGTCCAACGAGCCGATGCTCCAGGAGCGCAAGTGGTCAAAAGCCTTAGGGTTCAGGAGCGTCAGCCCTGAGCCAATTCCCGTGAGGACAGCCCCCAACGCAACACCGGCGAGTGTCAGCCGGATGGGATTAACCACGTTCCGGCCGGAGGTGCCGATCAGGTAGACCGCTGCGGTGGTCAGGATGGCCCCGGCAAAGGCGAACCAGATGTAACCGCTGAGGGAGCCGATCCCGAAAACTCCGATCGCCACCACAATGGCAAACGAGGCACCGGCGTTGACGCCCAGGATGCCCGGATCAGCCAAGGGATTGCGCGTGATCGCCTGGATGAGCGCACCGGCCACACCCAGCGAAACTCCGACGGCGATGCCCATCAGGGTGCGCGGCAGCCTGTTTTGCAGGATGATCGCGTGATCCGCAGTGTCCTGCGGATTGGTGAATGCTTCCAGCACCGTTGGGGCCGGGATGAATTTGGCTCCCACGCCGAGGCTCAGAATCACTGCGCCCAGAAGGACTGCCGCCGCAAGGACCAGGAAGAGGACCCGCCACCGGGACTTGTTGACGACGCCGGATCCGACAGCCGCGCTGACAGCCGGGCGGGCAGGGGCGGCTACTTGTGACATGACGCCGTCGATGGGGACACAGCAGGGACCATTTCGAAGAGGGGCAGTAATAAGACGGCCCATTGTCCGTGACCGTCATCACAACGTCACGAATGTGTGCCTTAATTAGGTTAGCCTTACCCAGTGAAAAATGACGATTTTGAAGTGCAGCCGCGTAAGGCTTCCCGCGTACGCAAACTTGCCATGAAGGTGGCCGGTGCCGCCGTAGTGGTGGGTCTCCTCGCGGGCTGCGGTGCCGGTGGCGGCTCCGGCTCAAGCGCCGGCAACGCTGATGTTGCTACGGGCGGTTCCAAGTTCACCACCGCGGACCAGGAAACGGCCAAGCTGGGCACGGACGCTGCCCCGGGCGTTTTCCCGCGCACCCTGAAGCATGCCAATGGCGAAACCACCCTGGAGAAGAAGCCCACCCGCGTGGTGGTCCTGGACACCGGCGAGTTGGACGATGTGGTGACCCTTGGCATCACGCCGGTGGGCATGGCCACCACCGAAGGCGCCAACCCTGTCCCCACGTACCTGGCTGACAAGGTCAAGGACGTGGCCTCGGTGGGGACCATCCAGGACCTCAACCTCGAAGCAATTGCTGCGCTGAAGCCGGACCTCATCCTGGGCAGCCAGCTCCGGGCCGACAAGCTGTACAAGCAACTGTCCACCATTGCCCCCACGGTGTTCAGCATCCGTCCCGGCTTCCCGTGGAAGGAGAACTTCCTCCTGGTGGGCAAGTCCTTGGGCGAGGAAGACAAGGCCGTCAAGGCGCTCAACGACTACCAGACCGAAGCCGATGCCCTCAAGGCAGAGGTCAAGGGCGATCCCAAGATCTCACTGGTCCGCTTCCTCCCGGGCAAGATCCGGCTGTACGCAAACAAGTCGCTGATCGGCGTCATCTTGAAGGACGCCGGTCTTGCCCGTCCGGAGAACCAGAATATCGATGAACTCGCTGCCGAGATTTCGGCCGAGAACATCGAGCAGGCCGACGCCGACTGGATCTTCTACAGCAGCTACGGCGACCCCTCGGCAACGGGCGAGACGTCCGCGGTTGAAGGCGCAGTGTGGCCCAAGCTCGGCGCAGTCAAGGCCGGCAAGGCAAAGGCCATCAGCGATGACGTCTGGTTCCTGGGCCTCGGCCCGACAGGCGCACAGCTGATCCTGAAGGACCTCCGCAGCATGCTGGTCGGCTAACGCCGCCACCTCAGTAAGCCCCAACAACAGCACCCCAACGACCACGGCGGCCCTCACCGGAAAGGTGAGGGCCGCCGTCGTACGTGGCGTTGTGAGGCCCGGTCTACGCGCTTACCCGGAGGTTTGGGGCGCAAAGCGGGCCACGCAACGAAGGGTGCGGGCGTTGTGAGGCCCGGTCTACGCGCTTACCCGGAGGTTTGGGGCGCAAAGCGGGCCACGCAACGAAAGGAACTACGCCTTGCGGGGAATACCCGTGCGTGCCATGGCTTCGGCGTAGGCGCCGTGGATGGCATCCAGGTATTCCTGCTGGCGTGCCGGGGTGCCGGCGAAGGAACGGCCACCGAGCGAGCGGACCTTGAAGGTCTTGAAGCCGCGGCGGGCAATGCTGGCCGGTGCAGCCTTCATGAGCTGATCGGCCAGGCGGTGTGCCTCGTTGCCGTGTGCCACCAGGGCAGAGGTGCGCGGCAGGAGCTGCAGGAGGCGCAGAAGCGGCTTGAGGCCTTCGGTGATGTTGGCCGGCGTGAGCTTGCCAGGTTCCTCGGAGGGCTCAATCCACGGGTACGCGTTCCACGGCATCATGAGCTCGGGACGGAGGCCCAGCTGCCACTGCATGCCGAGCATGCGGGTGGCGGCTTCTTCGTCGCCGGGGGTGATGAAACCTTCGCCGGTGGTGGTGCGCTGGTTGGAGAAAAGGCTGACGATGCGGCAGTCATCCATGCTGTGGGCGGGGTCGATGTAGAGGACCTCGCTGCCCGGCTTCTGCTCCTTGATGGAGTCGCACAGCTCGTTGACCTCGGCGATGTGCGGTTCGTAGCGGCGGTTCCAGAGGATTTCTTCGGGTGATTCAGTCGCCAGTTCTTGCATCAGGGGTTAGGTCTCCTAGGTGTTACAGCGCACCGTTCCAAGGGGCCGCGGGCATGCCGCAGCCGAACCTCAAAGGGTGCTGTTGGGGGCTAACTAACCTTACCGGACTATGGGGGTTAACGGGTCCTGCTCCGGCGCGCCCTTTAAATGCGACGCGGCGTGTTGCCCCGAAACGTGTCCAGCGTCTCGACGGCGGCGTCCAGCCCTCCGCGCATACTCTCGACGACGCCACGCGGTGTGGTGCATGATGCGCCCTATGGAGAAACAGGATTCGTCCGCTGCCGCCGTTTCCGCTTTTGAGGAGCTGGGGGAGGACCTGGCGCCCGCCGGGGTGGTGATGGGGCAGATGTTTGGTGCCACCTCACTCATGCTGAACAAGAAGGCGCTTGCCTGTTTGAACGGCGACAAGATCGTCTTCAAATTAGGCCGGGACACCGCGGAGCACGCCCGCGCACTCGCGCTGCCCGGAGCCGTGCCCTTTGATCCATCAGGTTTGAACAGGCCCTACAAGGACTGGGTGGAGTTGCCGTTTGATGCGCATGAACAGTGGCCGGCCTTTGCCGAAGCGGCGCTGAAGTTCGTGGCGGGTAAGTAGAGTCTTGTAGCTATTTCTGCAGGTCAAAGCGTTGACATACCTTCGCGGGGATGATGGGTTGGAACCATCGGTTTTGGGGGAACCAGCTGGGGACCTCCACCTCCGGGCTCCGATCTCCTGATCGTCAGCATCACAACTAATGTGGGGGTAATAGTGGTTGCATCAACAGCATCGCCAGAGGCGGATCATCGCGATACCAAGCCTGGAAAGTCACCTAAGATCCGCGCCATCCTTGCCGGCGGCCTGGTGCTGGGGGTGGGCGCAGCCATTACCTTGGCAGCTTGGAACGATTCCGAATTTGCCCAAGGAACGTTCACCGCCGGTGCCTTCAACCTTGAGGGCAGTACGGACGGGACCATGTTCGGAGAGAACCCGGTCACCGCCCCGGCAACGCTGGGCTTCACCGCCACACCGGGCAACCTGGCACCCGGCGATGTGGTCACTGCGCCGTTCGCCGTCAGGTTGGACGACACATCAACCAACGATGCCACCGTCACCGTAACTACCGAAGCTTCCACCGGAGCCCTGACAGGCCTGACGTACTCGTTGACGCAGTCCGCTGGTTTCGGGTGCACTGAACCAGTGACGGAAACGCTGGTGGCCGCAGGACAGGCGTTGGGCACGACGCCGGGCAGCGTCACCTTCGACCTTGCGCAGGGGACAGGCACAGCCAACGGCGATGCCGTGAACCTCTGCTTCCGGATCACCGCAGACGATGACCTCGTCCAATCCCAATCCGGGACCACCACTTGGGAATTCGCCGCACAATCGCAGTAACCCATGGGCCGACGACATGCCGAAACCAAGCGCGGTGCGGGCCTGCTCCGCATCCGCGCACTCCTTGCAGGGGCACTGGTGCTGGGGCTCGGGAGCTCCGTGACCCTGGCCTCGTGGACTGACAGCGACTTCGCCACCGGTTCCTTCGGTGCGAGTGTGTTCGCCACGGAATCCAACGTCACCAAGCCGTACAGCGCGTCAGGGGCCTGGAGCCCCAACAACGCCTCGCCTGGTGCAGCGCTGGTTTTTACCGCGACTGCCATGAGCCCTGGCAGCGTGGCCTACGCACCCTTCGCCATCCGAACCACGGCGAACTCGGTGGCAGGCGAAGTGGTGCTCGGTGTTCCAACGGTTACCAGCAGCGGAACGGGAACTGCAGATCTTGGCGCAGCCCTGCGCTACCGGGTGGTTCGTTCCGCAACGTGCGACGCTGCCTCGTTCACCGGGAACCCACCATTTGTGGTGGGCAGCGACGGCGCCAAGGCGTTCACGCAAGGGCAAGCGGCCGGCGTCGTCAATCCCTTGGCAGCCGCGTCGGCAACGTTGCCCGGAGCGCCTACCCAGTTCTGCTTCGAGGTCACGCTTCCGGCCGGTGCCAACAACGCCCTGCAAGGCCAAACTGCTACTGCGACCTGGCAATTTACGGCCACCTCAAACTCATGAGCCGCGGACAAATCCAGGGCAGGCTGCGGGAAACCGTGCTCAACGTCGCTGCCGCGGGCGGTGCCGTCTGCATCCTGGCAGTGGTGTGCGCGCTCTTGTTCAACATCACGTTGATCATGTTCAAGACGGGGTCCATGTCCCCGGCAATTCCGGCCGGATCACTGGCCGTGGTCCGGGAAATCCCGGCACAGGAGATCACCGTTGGGGACGTGGTCACCGTGGACAGGCCTGGAAAGCTGCCCATCACGCACAGGGTCCAAACCGTGGACCCTGTGGAGGGGGCCGCTCGAATGATCACCATGAAAGGCGACGCCAACACGGAAGCCGATCCCGCCCCTTATGTGGTGGAAAAAGTCCGCCTGGTGCTCTGGTCCGCGCCGGGGCTCGCGCACCCGCTGGCCGCTGCAGCCAACCCAGTGGTCCTGGGCGCCACCACGGTTGCAGTATCGGCGCTGGTGACATGGGTCCTGTGGCCAAGGAGCGCCGGCCGACGCAGGAGCGGACAGCATGTTGCGGCGTAGATCGGTTGGGATGGCCGGGCTGTTGCTGGCGGTGCCCCTCGCCGTCGTGCTTTCCGTGATGAATCCGCCGGCCGTCACCGAGGCGGCGTGGCAGCATGGACAGTTCGCGTCCGGCAGCTTCGGGACGGTGACTATTCCAGCTCCTGCGCTCAACGGCCAGTGCACGTACAACCCGGGCATCCTCGGACTGGGGGCCTACGTTCGTATTCTGTGGAAACCGCCAACCGGGTACACCTCAGCCAACGCGGAAGTGCAGGCATCCACCAGCGGATTGGGTTCGGCACTGGCGCCGCTGACAGGATTTTCGCTGACGTCCAACACCACGGGTTCGCCGGCGGCAGGCTATGTTACCGATGTTCCGGTCAATCTCCTGGGTGGGCTTCTGGGGCTTGGAACGGAGCTGCAGATTGCCATTGTGATCAAGGACGGTGGCTGGACTTCCAAGTCCGCCTCCGTAGCAACCAACGCGGGGCTGGTTGCCGGGTTGGGCGGCTCCTGCAGGAATCTGGCCGCCTGATCCATAGCCGGTGGCGGCCCCGCCGGGGTTTCCTGGGGGAAAACTTCACCAGGAGGCCTTTCGCAACGCCTTGACACCAGAGAAAGCGGTGTCATCGGCTAAACTTGGCTGGTAAGAGCCCCGAACTCTTGCGTATGCCGGCCCTGGTGGCAGGCTGCACCGGTTTCTTCGGGGCATTCTCATGTACGGCGTCTCGTCCTGGCCATCCGGCTGGGCCCGGGCCCGAAAGAATGGGGGAGGATCCCATGCCCGCTATCGTGATCGTCGGAGCCCAGTGGGGCGACGAAGGCAAAGGCAAAGCAACCGATCTGCTCGGTGGCCGCGTTGACTACGTGGTCAAGCCCAACGGCGGTAACAACGCCGGGCACACCGTGGTTGTTGGCGGTGAGAAGTATGAGCTGAAGCTCCTTCCCGCGGGCATCCTGAGCCCCAACGCCATTCCCATTATCGGCAACGGTTGC
>NZ_JABMCX010000118.1 GCF_013179505.1 Paenarthrobacter sp. CM16
GCCTGGGGCGCTCACCCCTGGACGTGTCCCTAAGCTGGCTGCTGTCCCGGCCCGGTGTGGCAACGGCGATTGTCGGCGCCAGAAACGCGGTACAGCTCAAAGAGCTCCTGGACGCCCAATTGACAGTGCTGCCGGCCGAGATCGGACGCGCCTTGGAAGACGTTTCCGCAGCCTAGTCCTACCGGCGGTCCAGGATGTCCAGCAGGTAGCTGCCGTATCCGCTCTTGGCCAGCTTGGCAGCCTGTTGGCGAAGTTCGTCGTCGTTCAGGTAGCCCATCCGCCACGCCACCTCTTCAGGCGCACCGATCTTCAAACCCTGCCGGTTCTCCGTGGTGCGAACATAGTTCGACGCATCGTTCAGGTCGCTGAAGGTGCCGGTGTCCAACCATGCTGTGCCGCGGGGAAACTTCTGCACGTGCAGTTGCCCCAGTTCCATGTAGTTCCGGTTGATGTCCGTGATCTCAAGTTCCCCGCGCGGTGAAGGTTTTAGGTCCTTTGCCATGGCAACGACGTTGTTGTCGTAGAAGTACAAGCCGGGGACGGCGTAGTTGCTTTTGGGGAAGGCCGGCTTCTCTTCGATGGACACCGCCAGGCCGTCGTCGTCGAATTCCACCACACCGTAGGCCGACGGGTCCTTGACCCAGTACCCGAAGATGGCCCCGCCGTCGACGTTCACATAGTGGCGCAACTGGTTGCCCATGCCGGGCCCGTTGAAGATGTTGTCCCCGAGGATCAGGGCCACCTTGCCGCTTCCAATGTGCTGCTCCCCCAGGATGAACGCCTGGGCCAGCCCGTCCGGCGTCGGCTGTTCCGCGTACGTGAGGTTGATCCCAAACTGTGAGCCGTCGCCCAGGAGCCGCTGGAACTGGGCGGCATCGCCGGGAGTGGTGATGATCAGGACATCCCGGATCCCGGCGAGCATCAGTGTGCACAGCGGGTAATAGATCATGGGTTTATCGAACACCGGAACCAACTGCTTGCTGATTCCGAGCGTGATGGGATGAAGCCTTGAACCCGTCCCACCTGCAAGAATAATTCCTCGCAAACCTGCCGTCCTCACCTGTGCCCAGTCCCGCCGCGGACGGCTACTCTAGGGCCATGCAGAGAATCCTTGTCACCGGCGGGGCCGGATTCATCGGATGCAACTTTGTCCACTACATCATGGGGCACACCGGCCTGCATGTCACGGTCTTGGATAAATTGACCTACGCAGGCAACATCGGATCCTTGGCCGGTTTGCCCCCTGAGCGCTTCTCTTTCGTTCAGGGCGACATTTGTGATGCTGCGGTAGTGGAGCCCCTGACTGCCGACGTGGACGCTGTGGTGCATTTTGCCGCCGAATCCCACAACGACAACTCGCTGGAAGAACCGCGGCCGTTCCTGGACACCAACCTGCTGGGAACTTTCACCCTGATCGAAGCCGCACGGAAGCATGGCACCCGCTTCCATCACATCTCCACGGACGAGGTCTATGGCGACCTTGCCCTGGATGAACCGGGCAGGTTCACCGAAGAATCCGTCTACCGGCCCACCAGCCCGTACTCTGCCACGAAAGCTGGCTCGGACCTGCTGGTGCGGGCATGGGTCAGGTCCTTCGGGCTCAAGGCAACCATCAGCAATTGCTCCAACAACTACGGTCCCTACCAGCACGTTGAGAAGTTCATTCCCCGTCAGATCACCAACATCCTGGAAGGGTCCCGGCCCCGCCTCTACGGCAATGGTCGCAACGTCCGGGACTGGATCCATGTGGAGGACCATTCATCGGCTGTGGTGGCCATCCTTGAGGGTGGCCGTGTGGGCGAAACCTACCTGATCGGGGCCGACGGAGAACGGTCCAACCAGGAAGTGGTGGAAAAGCTGCTGTCCATCACGGGGCTGCCCACCAACGCCTACGATCTGGTGACTGACCGCCCCGGCCATGACCTCCGGTACGCCATCGATTCCAGCAAGCTGCGCCGGGAACTCGGATGGTCGCCCCGATACTCGGATTTCGACGCCGGCCTGGCCGACACCGTTCAGTGGTACAGGGACAACGAAGACTGGTGGCGGCCACAGAAAGCGTCGACCGAATCCAAATACGCCGGTCAAGGCCACTAAGCCATGGAGCCGGCACAGGGTCTGCGCTCACGGACGACGACAATCCCCGGACTGGTGCTTTTTGAGTTGCCAATTCATGGAGATGACCGCGGATGGTTCAAGGAAAACTGGCATCGGGAGAAGATGCTGGAGTGGGGGCTTCCGGATTTCGGGCCGGTGCAAAACAACATCTCGTTCAATGCCGCGCGTGGGACCACCCGGGGAATCCATGCCGAACCGTGGGACAAGTTCATTTCAGTGGCAACGGGCAAAATCTTCGGTGCCTGGGTGGACCTGCGCGAGGGCCCCGGCTTCGGAACGATGTTCTGCGCGGAAATGACGGCCAAGGACGCGGTGTACGTTCCCCGGGGTGTTGGCAACGCCTTCCAAACGCTGGAGGACGACACCGTGTACACCTATCTGGTCAACGATCATTGGAGTGCGGAGGCGCAGAAGGACTACACCTTCCTCAACGCTGCCGACGCCCACGCCGCCGTTCCTTGGCCGATTCCCCTGGCCCGGGCTGTCCTGTCGCCGCAGGATAAGAACCATCCGCGGCTGCCGGACGTCAAGCCCATGCAACCGCGGCGAACGCTGGTGCTCGGAGCGGATGGGCAACTCGGCAAAGCCCTGCGGAGGGCGTATGCCGGCCTGGACAGCGTTGAATTTGCCGGCCGTGCAGACCTGGATCTCACGTCAACGCAATGGTCTGCGGCACGGGATTGGCGGAAGTACTCCACCATCATCAACGCAGCGGCCTTTACAGGGGTTGACGCCGCGGAGACCAGGGAAGGCCGCGCAGCCGCCTGGGCCATCAACGCAACCGCCGTGGCCGGCTTGGCGAGAACCGCCGTCGAGCATTCACTGACGCTGGTCCATGTCTCCAGCGACTACGTCTTCGACGGAACCGAAGACGTTCACCGGGAAGACGAAACTCCGACGCCACTGGGGGTCTACGGCCAAAGCAAAGCGGCCGGGGATGCAGCCGTGGCCGCAGTGCCGCGGCATTACATCGTGCGGACCAGCTGGGTAGTGGGTGGGGGTCGAAACTTTGTTCGAACAATGGCCGCACTTGCCAGGCAGGGGGCGTCGCCGGCGGTGGTCGATGACCAGTGGGGCAGGCTGAGCTTTGCCGCCGACATCGCCGCCGCCATCCGCCATTTGGTAGATACGCAGGCCCCGTACGGCACGTACAACGTCAGCAACAGCGGTGAAGCGGCATCCTGGGCAGGCATTGCCCGGGAGGTATTCCGGCATTACGGGGCGGACCCCGGACGGGTGAAGAATGTCAGTACCGCAGACTATGCCAAGCCCGGGACCGCCCCGCGGCCCCGCAGCAGCGTCCTTGACCTTTCAAAAATCAGGGCCGCCGGATTTGACCCGGCTCCAACACACCTGCGCCTGAGCGAGTATTTGGACGGTTTGGAAACCTAGCGGCCACCGGGAAAAAGGCCTACAGTGGCCGTACGGCAGCCCATGTGAGGCAGGGCCGGGAGACAACTCAAGTGAACATGTTCGATGGGCAACTCCGGTTGCCCGCGGCGATCCAGGCAGTGCAGCAGCGTGGATCGCCGGCTCAATTGTTGTGTCCTGAGTTGGACCCTGAAGCCTGGAGAGCCGAGAATGCTGCTGCCGAAGATTGCGCCCCGATACGGCGCACTCCCCCGCCCGGGTTCTGCCCTGCAGGTGAACAGCAGCGCGATGCTGTTCACCACGCATGAGCGCCGTTCCAGCGAAGAACAGTGGGTGAACCTGGGAGGCGCCCTGGTCAAACTGATGGGCTTCCAGCCGGCTATGGAGCTGATCATCGACCGCGCAGTGGCCGGCGGCCTGAAACCGTTGGGCATTTGTTCGGCAAACCTTGACCACCTCCGCCATTTCGGTGCAGGGAGCCGGTGGCAGGGAACGTTGGACCAGCCTGCCCCGGTGGAATGGTTGACGCTGCTCGATGGTGCGCCGTTGGTCACCGAAGCGGCGAGGATCACGGGCCGGGCTTGGCCAAGGCTGGCCGGCAGCGACATGGTGGGACCTTTGCTGGATGAGGCCGAACGCCGGGGTCTCCGTGTGGGTTTCCTGGGTGGAAGCGGGCAGGCCCATGAGCTAATCCGGAACAGGTTTGCCCGGGAACGCCCCGGTTTGAAGGTGGCGGGCTGGTGGGCGCCTGAGCGCCCGGTCCTCAATGATGTGGACTCCTCCCGGCGTTTGGCCGCTGACATCGCCGGCAACGCCGTGGACCTCCTTGTGGTGGGCTTGGGCAAACCCCGGCAAGAGCTGTGGATTGCCGAGTACGGGCCCTTGACGGGGGCCAAGGTCTTGCTGGCCTTCGGTGCGGTTGTTGATTTCCTGGCCGGCAGGATCATGCGGGCTCCTGCGTGGGTCAGCAGCCATTCACTGGAATGGGCATGGCGGCTGATGCTCGAACCGCGGCGGCTGGCGCGCCGGTACCTTCTGGAAGGACCGGGGGCTTACCTCACGCTGCGCACGTCCAGCAGCGCGGCTGTGCCGGTGCCAGTGCCAGCCCCGGCCGTGCACGGACCGGCAGTAGCGGTGCCGGTGCCAGCGTCAGGTCCGGGGACGGTCCCGCTTTTGAGTGCAACGACAATTCCCGGCACCCCGGAGGACGGGCCCAGCCGTGCTCCGGGGCTGTTCGTCCCGGCCGGGGCCAGGGCCGACGTCGCCGTACTGGTGGTGACGTACAACAATGCCGACGACGTCGCGAGGCTGATTGCCGGCTTACGGGAAGAAACGGCGGAACAGTCCATCAGGGTTGTGGTGGCGGACAACTCCCCCGATGACCTCACTATGGCCGAGGTGAAGCGGCATCCGGACGTCGTAGCGGTGCCTACCGGAGGAAACCTCGGGTACGCCGGCGGCATCAATGCCGCCATGCGTGTAGCCGGAGATGCGGACGCGTACCTGATCCTCAACCCGGACTTGCGGGTGGAGCGAGGTGCGGTAGAAGGGCTGCGTCGAAGGATGGCCTTGTCCAACGCCGGGGTGGTGGTTCCGGTCCTGCTGGATGACGATGGCACCGTGTACCCGTCGTTGCGCCGAGAGCCGGGCCTTCTGCGAGCGCTGGGGGATGCTGCGCTGGGTGGCCGGGTACAGGGCAGGCCGGGGTGGTTGTCCGAGATGGACTTTGATTCGGAGAGTTACCTTCATGCGCACCGCGTTGAGTGGGCCACGGGGGCGGCGTTGCTGATCAGTGCTGATACCGCCAGGGCGGTGGGTGGCTGGGATGAGCAGTTCTTCCTGTACTCGGAGGAGACGGACTATTGCCGGAGGGTGCGTGACTCGGGCCGTTCGATTTGGTTTGAGCCGCTGGCGCGGATGTGGCATGAGCGTGGCGGTTCCGGGAGTTCGCCTCAGTTGACGGCGTTGATGTCGGTGAATCGTGTCCGGTACGCGGCGAAGTATGGTGGCCGGGGCGCGGTGGCCGCGTTTACGGCGGTGGCGTTGGTTGCGGAGCTTCTCCGGCTCCACAAGCCTGGGCATCGGGAGGCCGCCTTGGCTTTGGTCGACCACAGGCGGCGGAGGGCGTTGCCGCAGGCAACCAGGGGTGTCTCCATTGCGGGGACGGATCCCCTTGCTGGAATGGCTCCGGCTACCGGGGCGGATCCCCTTGCCGGAATGGCTCCGCCTGCCGGGACGGTGATCATACCTGCCCACAATGAGGCGTCCGTTATCGGTAGGACGCTGCGGTCCTTGGAGGAAGTGCTTGCTTGGGGCACTGTGGAGGTCCTTGTGGCCTGCAACGGGTGCACGGATGGGACGGAGGACGTTGCTGCAGGGTTTCCTGGGGTCCGGGTCCTTCAGGTGGAGGCGGCGTCAAAAGCGGCTGCGTTGAATGCGGCGGACCAGGAAGCAAGGCTGTGGCCCCGCCTTTACCTTGATGCGGACATAGAGGTCAGTACGGAGGCGGTTGATGCTGTCTTGGTATCGCTTGCAAGCGGTCTGGTGCTGGCTGCGCGGCCGGCTTTCCGTTATGAGACGGCCGGGGCGTCGCCCTTGGTGCGTTCCTACTACCGGGCGCGGGCGAGGATCCCTTCCACTGCGCAGGGTCTTTGGGGTGCGGGGGCTTATGCCCTGGGCAGGGTGGGGCATGAGCGTCTGGGCAGCTTCCCGGCGTTGACGGGCGATGACTACTACGTTGATCGGCTTTTCAGTGGGCTGGAGAAGGCTGTGCTGCCTACCGCGCCTGTGGTGGTGAGGACTCCACGGACGCGCTCTGCCCTGTTGGCTGTGCTCCGCCGGGGTTACCGTGGCAATGCCGAACAGGACGGGCAGGAGTCCGGAGCGTCGACGTCCCGGACTCTCCGGGAGCTGCTGGGCTCGATCACCGGGCCGTTTTCGGCGATTGACGCCATGGTCTACGGTGCCTTCGCCGTGGCCGGCCGCCGTCGTCCGCTGTTGGAGCGCAAGGCGGCACACGGCTGGGAGCGGGACGAGACCAGCCGGTAGTCAGAAGCCGCAGCTCCCGCCGCCTTCGATGCGGTAGAGGTGGACGGCGTTGCCGTCGGCGAAAGTGTCGGTGAAGGTGCCCTCGACCACCGGGATGGTGCGGTTTTCGTCAATCACGACGGCGGTGCTGCCGCCGCATTGGAGGCGGAAGCTTGCCGGACCTCCGGTGTTCTTGTTGGCCCCGGCGAACACGTAGACCTTTCCGTCATGGAGTTTGGTGGTGACATCCACCGGACCTGCTGCGGTGGTGGCGCCGTCGAGGAAGGGGGCGTTCAGTACTGGGGCGAGTGTGGTGATTTGGTGGTTGACGGCGGTAAGTGTGGGCACGATATTCCGGCCGCAGTCCCTTATTACGTGTTGGGTGACGCACTCACCGCCGAAATTGTGGTTGAAATAGATGATTCCCCTGGCACCGTGGATGAGGCTGCTCCACACGGCGGCCCTGAGTTCGGGGCCGGTGATGGTGGTGGTGTTGGGGACATCCCCTGACGGGTGGCCGTTCTCCACGAACGCCCATACAGGAATTCCGGCGCCGGGGTCCTGGAGTTTTCGCAGTCTGTCGATCGTCCAGCCGTAGTTGGCGGCGAGCCGGCATTCCTCACGGGTCAGGTCCCTCGTGTATCCGATGATCGCACCGCCTTCGCCTTTGCCGCAGATGTTGGGATCGGTAAACCAGTAGTTGTCGGCGGAAACCACATCCTGGACTCCCCGGATGAATCCGTGCGCTTCCTCGTCGGATTCCCAAAAGGTGACGCCCTTGCCGTAGTTGGAATAGAGCAGGGCGCCCTGTGGCGCGGTCGCGCGCCGTTCCTTTTGAATGGTGTACCCGCACGGTGTGCCGGCAGGGAAACACGGCGCACCTTCACCGGGGTATTTCCCTGTCCAACGGGCATCCCCCGGTCCGGCCCACATGTCCACTTCATCGCTGAGGACGAATCCGGCAGCAGCGTCATGCCTGAAAGTGGGCAGCGCGTACATGCCGGCGTCCTTGATCAACTGGACGTCTGAGTTCCCCGTCAGTTCAACGTAGGTGTTCAGGCCTGCCGCAGCGTCCATGGCAGTGTTGCCTCGATCCAGGACGCTTTCGAGCCACACGCCGATAGGAAAGAAGGATGGGTCTGTGGGGAGGCTGTTGGTGAATTTGCCGTAGTAGTCCGGGCCTCCGTCCACCTCCCTCAGGACCGGGGAGGAAGTCGGGATGGCGGGGCGGCTATTGGAGGTTTCGGGAGCCAGGGACGCCGGGGTACCCGGCGGCGGGCTTGAACCGACGACGGCGATCAGGCTGACTGCCGCGATGGCGAGCGTTGAGCCGGCCCAGAGGCCCAGTGTTCTTCCCTTCATCGTGTGCCTCCCGTCTGGATGCGAGCGGCCAGGATACGTGCGCTCTTGGCGACGTCGAAAGATTCGGCCAGGGTTCTCCGTGCCCGCTGTCCCATGGATGTGGAGATCGAGGGGTGGTGGAGAGTGTGAAGGATTGCATCTGCGAGGGTTTCCGGGCTTCCCGGGGCCACCAAAGTACCCGATTGTCCGGTGGTGATCAGGTCCGGGACACCGCCTGCTGATGTTGCCACTATGGGAAGTTCCATGGCCATGGCTTCCATGATGGCCACGCCCAGGGGTTCCTGGTGGCTGGCCAGGGTGAAGACATGTGCTTTATCGAGCTCTTCCTTGATCCGGGCTTCGGAGACGGCGCCCAGGAGTCTTACCCGGTGGGTTAGATCCAGTTCCTTGATGATGTTCTCCACTGTTCCCCTGTAACCTCTGCCTCCGAGCTCGTCCTCGCCGGCGATGGTCAACTGCACATCTATTCCGGTGTTGGCGATGATGCGGACCGCTGCGAGGAGTTCCGCGTAGCCTTTGCTGGGGTTGAGGCGGCCGCAGCAGAACAGCCGTGCCGTTCCGATGCCATCCCAGGGAATGTAGAGGCTGGTGCGCCTGAAGGTGGGCAGTTCCACACCCATGGGTGCCACGCTGAGGTCCGCAGGCATGATGCCTTCCAGTTGTTCCCGCACTTCAGTCAGCAGCCGCTCAGTGATGGCGATGGAGAACTTGGCGTTGATCCATTTCTGATGCTGGTTTGGTCCGTAGTCACTGAGGGGCCCATGGAGGGTCAGGCTGTAGGTGATTCCAGACAGCAAATGGGCGAACAGCGCAGCTTGGGCGGCGTGGGCGCACGAATGGACATGGATGTGTGACCAGCCCCTGGCTTGTGCGTGCCGGGCAAGGGCGGCTCCTGCCCAAAACAGTCCGGCCGTTCGAAGGACGTCTGGAATTTGCGCCGTGGTACCGGTGGTGCGGCGCAACAACCCGGACGCCGCTGCAAGGGCGTCCATATGCCCCAGTCCGGCGAGGGCGGATGTAGCTGTGCCCCCGATATCCGCCATGCGTGGTGGGGTGAGGTAATGGATTTCGGGTAGATGGTTCCCGGCCCAGGGAGGAATGGCGCCCTCCTGCTTTGGGCGTCGGGTGGAAACGGGCTCCGGTTGATGGCCGAGGTCGACCAGTGCTTTGAGTTCACGCCAGAAGAATGCGTGCGTTTGACCCGGGAACTCCGGTACCAGGTAGCCGAATCTGGTCATTGCTGCATCTTCCCTTGCCGTTATCGGCTGTTCGTTGGTTGTACGGGGGCGGTGCTTCTCCTGTTTTCCCGGGGTTGCAGCTGGGGGTGGAGGCCTACGAGGATTTCGGAAGGCGGCAGCGCGTTGTTGTCGTTGATTGCGTCCTTGCCTGGAAGGACCATGGAGGAGGTAGTAGTTTCGGTGCTGCCGCGGTCCCTGCGTTTGCTGGAATCGTCCTTCGGTTTCCTTCCGCGGTTCCTGGAAGCCTCCACGGCACGAGCCAGTGAAACCGAGCCAAGGGTGAGAACGAGACCGGCAACGACCACAACTATGACCGACCTCAACCTGCTGGAAAATTGCTCCGTGGCTTTCCCGGGCGAGGCTACGGCGAGCGCCGTGAACAGGTACCTGTCGGAGGCTCCGTTGACGGTCTGGATGGTCCGAAGGTCTTGTTCCAGGCGCTCCCCCAGTGCTTTGGCTGTATTGATGGCCTGTGCTTTGTCATCTGAGATTCCGGAGATGTCGATCAGGAAGGCATCCGAGGGCCGTTCCACTTTGTAGTCGGTGCTCAGGCCTTGTGCGGCCAGGAGATCGCCGGTGGCAACATCGTTCAACCGGGTCACGGCAACCTGGGCCACGAGGGAGGTATCGGCGGACCGCAAGTAGGGATTGTCGCTGTTGAGCAAGCCCAGGGCCGGATCCTTTTCGATTTGCTCCGAGGTTGGTACTTGCGGGGTGACGATGGCGAAGGTTGTCCGGGCTTCGTAGGTTCGTGGGGCGTAGGAGAACATGTATACCGCCGCCACGGCCGTCAGTAACAGGACGGGGAGTACGAAGACTTTGTATCTCCACAGGGTTTTGAGGACGGCTACGGGGTCCATGGTTCCTCCTTGGGGAGTAGTTGCTTGGTGCTCTCTGGTGACTCGTTTTTGTTGTCCTGCGCGGCATGTTCTTTATGGAGGCCCAGTTCCTGGCGGACCATGTTCCAGGTTCCGCCGGCCAGTCCAACGATGAAGGGATAGGTGAGGGCGAAGACCGGGAAGGACATGGAGTCGAAGGTCAGGGAGCAGATGGCGGCCACGATTCCTGCCGCAGCGATCGCCCCCGCCAGGCAGCGCAGTGCCGGGAGGCGCGAAGCCCGGGCTGCGAGGAGGGCGGACAGGCCCGGAAAAGTCAGGTAGGCGATCAAACCCACCAGTCCCACCAGTCCGATGGTGACAGTTGCATTCAGGTATTGGTTGTCAAGGATGTGTATTGCGTTCGTTGGCATGTAGTTTCCCGGGCCGACACCGAACAGGGGATGCTCCTGGACCATGGCAGCGACCCGCGGATAGTTGTTGGTCCGGGTCGTGATGGAGGGATCGCTGTCTCCGGCTGTCAGGGAGGATGCCAAGGTGCCGACCAAGCCGGGTACGCCAAGGAACAGGGCGGCAACAATGACAGGGGCGGCAACAAAGGCCCAACGCCGTGCCAACCGGGGCAGGAACGGCAGGAACACTGCCATCCCAGCCAAGAGGCCCAGGATCCCCGACCGTGAGACTGTGGAGGCGATGGCGAAGACCAAAAGCGCTGTGATGGTCCAGTGCACCCACTTTTTGCCTCGGGGGTCATACAGGCTCCTCCATATGGACAGTGGGAGGAGCATGGCGCAGATAACGGCCATCTCGATGGAATGGAAAGTGCTGCCGGAGACCCGCATCAGCGAGCCTCGTATCTGGAACGTTGTGTTTCCCCCGTTGTTGGTGAACCCCGGCATAGCCATTTGCAGCCATTGCATGGGATCAACCCGAAAGAAGAATTGAACTGCGGCCACCACGCAGCAGAATGCCGCTCCGGCCAATAGGGCCCGGGTCAAGGCCATGGCAGCGTTCAAGGTCCTGACGGCCTCTGCAGTGACGAGTATGATTCCTGCACTGGCCAGCAGGAGAATCAGCCATCGGTCAGCGGCTGCGCGTGCAGGGCTTTCGCTGCCCCCTGTGTAGCCGGAGTACATGGCCGCATAGGAAGCACAGGTCCCTACCCAGAGGAGGACGAAGCCCATCCGCCCGGGGTGCCGGGTATCCAAAGGGTTGGTCAATCCAAACAGGACCGAACACATCCACACGGCCAACAGCAGCAGTGCGATCAACAGCGGCACCGTCCCTACGGCTCCCAGCGGTTTCAGGACCATGTTGGAGGGAAAGAAAAAGATTCCGAAGGCGGCGAACTTCAACAGCAAGGGCACGTGCGGACCCGCCGATGATCGGCCGGCAGCGAGGTCATCCAGCACGGGAGGTGATGGGCGCCGGAGGCTTGGGAGGGTCCTTGAAATCTTCATGGCAGCCCCGGGCTTCCCGGTTCCCTGGCACAGGCCGATTCAAGGATCGTGGCGAAGTTTTCGCAGGAAACCGACCAGTCCAGCCGCCGACGCTGCGCGATCGCCGTGGCCCGTGCGGAAATATCGGGTGCCTCCACAGCTTGTGCAAGTGCTTCTGCCAGCTTGCGGGGCGAGGCAGGTGCCCACAGAACATCGGGGTCCCTCATCACCTGCGCCGCGAAGGACGATTCATTGAGCACCGGTACGTTGCCTGAGGCCAGCAGTTCTTCTGGCACGAGCGAAATGTTGGTAAAGGAGATTGCCAACCCCGCGATGGTGCGGTTGTAGAGATCGTTCAGTGCTGCCGGGCTGAGGTTTCCATGGTTGGTCACCGGGATGGACCACCCCGTGATCTTGTCTCCGTAAACGTGTATTTCCTGCTCCGGATGCAACGTGTGGAAGTGCTCCAACGCCAGTTTGGCCAAAAGGTAGCCGCGTCGATCCACTGCACGCTTGGCGTAGTAGACCACCCCTTGGCGGGAAGCGCGGCTCTCTGGCCTGTCCAGGAGGCGGTAGGTAGCTGTGTCGCAGGCGAACGGGACCGTGGCGTCGGGAGCCTGCCCGGTTTCTGCCTTCATCACGGCGGCGATCATCTCTCCGAGGCCGATGGTGGTGAATCCCAGTCTGTAGCTGTCCTCTGCCAGCCAATACAACGTGCCGCGGGGATAGAAGTAGGGCTCGTAATCCTGGATGAAGTAGAAGCTGTGAAGGTCCGGACCCCGCCGGGCGGCTGCCGCGTACGCGGTTGGCCATGAACTGGCGACCACCGCGTCCATACCTTCGAAGCCGTCGGCCACACTCCGAATCCGGGCGTTGACTTCAGGCCAGTATTGCCGGATGACGGAGGTATGCCGGGACACGTCGTCGTTGTTGCGATCGTAAAGGAAGAGCGTGCATCGATGGCCACGCTCGGCCAAGGCCTGCACCATGCGGAAAAACGTGGTGTGGCCTCCGGAACCGGGCCCAGGCGGTGTGCAGACCCAGCCGACGTCAAGGCTGCCCGTTCTTGGACGGGCACCGGCGGCCGCACGTCGCCTGTGCAGGTCCACGATGTCCTCAGGACGAACAGGAAGCGTGGGCTCCGCCCAGGCAAGGTTTTCCAGCGCTTTGACAGCTGTCCTTTGCAACACCTTGGTGGCGACCGAACCCCAGCCATCGTGCCTCGCCTGGCTGATGACCCTTCCTGCAAGGCCTCTCACCGCGCATCCCCCCTTTCATGGCCAAGGGAGGCGTGGCGGAACGAATGAAGTGCCTGCCTGCGCACCTCCAGGGATATCCCCGCTTTGGCGGAGAGCATCAACAAGCTCTTGTCCTGGGGCGCCTCGCGCAGGAGATGCTCGATCTCATCCTGGCCAAGGGGTACTTCGGCGGAGTGGACGATCGCCTGCATTTCGCTGACGCTGGCCTCCGGGCCACCGGCAACTTCATCGACATAGAGGCCGTAGAGCATCATTTCAGAGAAGTGCAGCTGCCCGCCGATGGCGGTGGACCAATCCCGGCACGTGACGTCCTCGACGTGCCCGAGCATGTCCCTCACTACCGAAGGCTCCCACAAGCATGGCCAGCAAATGTAGTCGGCCAAGTCGCCGTCCGGAGGAGGCGCAAGGCCCAGCAGCCGCCGGGCCGAGACATGCCAGAGCCTGTGCCCGGGAAGGGTCGCGTCAACGGCCCCTGGTGCTCGGTAAAGGGGAATGCGTCCGTTCCGGCGGAACGTATCAAGGTTTGTATGGCGAATGAGCACACTATCGGAGTCCAGGAGTAGGGCACCGGCGACATCCAGCCGTGCCACAACAGCCAGTTTGATGATCTGCTGGGCGATCCACCCGCGGACCGGTGGCCAAGGGCGGGCTGCATTGATCCAAACGTTGTAACCCGGGGACCTGAAAAACGAGGCCGGAAGGAAGTCCCGCGCTGCGTGCACTGCTGTCCGGGGCCCGCGCAGGCCGCTGAAGGCAGGAAAATCGCGGTCCGGCACCACGATGTGGTGCACCACGCCGGGATCAGTCATCTCAAGCACTGAGTTGTTGAGGTCCCCGCACAACTCACGATCCGGCAAATAGCTCGGAGTCACCACTGCCAGCTCCCCGCTGCCCAAGGTGCCCCGATTCGTGGCCCGGTGCTTCCCCATCATGCCGGCCCTTCCATTTCATGCGCCCGCACAGGAAGGGATGGCCCTTGCCCGAGCAAGCCACGCACTGTCCCCGCCAGTTGTTTCCCCTGCCGGAACGTCAGCAGCACATAAACGGCTGCGCCCAGCAAACTTCCCAGCACAACCGCCATCCACGGTTCCGTGATGCCCATCGTGGCAAGCCGGGCCGCATATCCGGCCGCTATTGCCGCCACTAGAGGAGCGATACTTCCACGCACCAAATCCCAAGCCCGGACACCCAACACGGAGCTCAGAACCTTGAGGTACAACGGGATGACAACCAGGCAGGCGGCAGCAGCATGCGCCATTCCTGCCCCCGCTATCCCCCACTGCCGGATCGAGAAATAAAGGGCCGGTACCAGGACTGCGAGCCACGCCACTTGAACCCAGAACAGCCACGCTGTCCGGCCCGCCCCGACGGAAAGGTCAGCGAACAGTTCAACCAGAATCCTCGCCGCCCCGAAGACCCCCAAAGTTGCCAAGGCGACCGACGCCGGCTCCCACCTGGAACCAAAAATGGCCAGGACCAGTGGGTGGGCCAAACCAACAACCAGCGCCGAAATCGGAAAAGCGACGTAGGCAACCC
>NZ_JABMCX010000119.1 GCF_013179505.1 Paenarthrobacter sp. CM16
GCTGCGATGATGCTGGTCCTCGGACCCGGATGGTTCCTCAGCAAGAAGCGCCCTTGCCCATTCCGCGGGTACGATTCCGTAGCCTTCGAGTCGGGCGGGTTCGGCATCCCCTTGGAAGAGCGCGCGATCGGTCATGACGAGGTTGAGGTTGATACCTGAGACACCACCCGGTGTACCGGTAATGCGTTCAGTCAGAGTGTCTGCCATGGCCTGGCCGCGGGTTCGCGCGTCTCCGCTGGAGCGAAGGGAGTCAGCCGTCCGGGTCAGCGCGGCATAGACAGCCACGCCTTGGGCGACCGGGAGCAGGGCGGTGAGGTACGTCATGGTGTCCGGCGCAGGACGGAGGCTGACCGTCCGTTCCGTGGCTGCATGGCTGGCTCGTTGCGCCACCGAGCGCGGGTCACGGCGATACGCGGCGGCCTTGGCGGCAGCGATGATGGTTTTGTCCCCGGCTCCTTCAAAGGTCCCGGCGTCAGGGGCGAGTTCCTCGTCCACAGCAGCCCGGTCTTCAACGGACAGGCAGGCTGTTTCCCTCACTAGCAGCGTTGCCCGCCATTCGTTCAACTGGCCCGACTCCAGGGCTGCCATGGTCCGGGGCATCTCCGTGACCAGCGCCTTGGCAAGCCCTAAAAGCCTGGACCCTTTGTTTGGTGATTCCCGCCGTGCCAACGCCACCTGCGCAGCAACGCCCATGCCGCGTTCTGCCGCGGGAACCCCGGACTGGGCCTGCTCGGCCCGCTGCGTAAGATCAAACGCCACCGCAACCCGGACCTGCCGGGCCGAAATTGCAGACGTCAGTTCCTCAAGTTCGCGCATCTCATCAATAAGCCCCGAGCTATCGGCGTTGATCGGAAGCGTCCTCAGATCAAAGATGAGCCCCTGAATGCCCGGTCCTCGAACGGCCGCGCCAGATACTGCCGAGGCGGTAGCCGAGGGAGTCAGGACAAGGGAAGAAGCATCCGGTGCCGAAGCCACTGGCGCTTGCTGCGATCCCCCGTTTCCGTCCATGAAGCCACTCTTCCAGCGACTCGGGCCGAACATCAGACCCCATCTTGTCTATGTGGACAACCTTCAAAACGCCCGGGAAGGGCAGGAAAACAAAAAGGCCAACAACGCCAATGTTCACGACGAGCATTGGGGCCAGCTGTCACCTCGCAGGCTCAAAATTGAACAGCAGTCCTCGTACCTCCTCCATGGCCTCGGGAAAGCCGGCCACGTCTATCACGCCCAGGGTTGTGTCCAGCTGGATCGAGCGAACACCCCGGCCAAGCAAGCTCGCATCGTTGGGATGAGGGTCCCAGAGATTGGGCTCCGCCCTCCCACTGATGAGGAAAGTGAAGAGCCTTTCTTGCGACGGTCTGGCGGTGCCTGTTCGGACAAAGTCCACCGCTGGAGTGCGAAACGACACCAGCCCGCGCTCCCAGCCCATCCGGCGGCCGCTTTCCTGTGGCTCGTGGCAGCGGATCCAACACTCCAAACGCCCGCTTCGTAGCAGCCGCTTGAAGCGCAGCCGTGTAGCGAATGCGTCGAGATACAGGACCGCGTAAGAACTAAAGACCCCAACAACAGCGAAGGTGACTGCCCAGTGCAGCGGCTTTCCCGTGATAACAAGCATCACCGTGAAGGCAGCCACCGCCGCGAGGTTTATCGCTGTAGCCCCGGCACGCCGTCCCCGCAAAGACATCACTTTAGCCATGCCACACTCTAAGCTGCCAGCCGTTCGCCCAGCGCCACCTCGGCGGGAAGGGCCGTGCGCGCCGCAAAGGGGCTACCGGGCCGACCACCCTCCGTCCATCGTGTAGCTCGCGCCGGTGACCATACCGGCGTCGTCGGAGGCCATCCACGCGGCCAGCGACGCAACTTCCTCCGGTTCCACCAGCCGTTTCACCGCAGACTCCGTGAGCATCACTTTGGCCAGGACTTCTGCCTCGGGGATGCCGTGGAGCCGGGCCTGATCGGCAATCTGGCGTTCCACCAAGGGCGTCCGAACATAGCCCGGGTTGATGCAGTTGGACGTGACCCCGTGCTCGCCCCCCTCCAAGGCGGTGACCTTGCTCAGGCCCTCGAGCCCATGCTTGGCAGAAACATACGCGCTTTTGTACGCCGAGGCGCGGAGCCCGTGGACGGACGAGATGTTGATGATCCTGCCAAAACCGTTGGCGTACATGTGTGGGAGCGCGGCCCTGATGAGGAGGAACGGGGCCTCCAGCATCAGGGCCAGGATCCGCCGGAACTCCGCGGGTTCGAACTCCTCGATCGGGGCAACTTTCTGGATTCCGGCGTTGTTGACCAGGATGTCGCAGTCCAGGCTGAGTGCGGCCAACGAATCCACGTCCAGCAGGTCCACGGTCCAGGCCGTGCCGCCCAACTCATCGGCGAGCGCCGCAGCTCCGGAGGCATCGACGTCGGCCACTACTACTTTCGCCCCGCGGGCGGCGAGCGCCCGGGCGCAGGCGGCTCCGATTCCGCCGGCGCCGCCGGTCACCAGTGCTTTGCGTCCGTTCAAGGAGTTGTCCATCGGGTCAGCCCTTCGGGGTAGCGGTTGTCAGGCCGTGCCGGATTGCGTCGGCCTGGTCCACCTCTTGGAGCGCGATGCCCTTGGTCTCCTTCAGCGAGACAACTGCGACGACGGTGATGGCGCAAGCAACCACGAGGTAGATGGCTGTTGGAACCCAGGAGCCGGTGTCCTTGAGCCACTGGGTTGCCAGCAGCGGTGCCAGCGAGCCGGCGAAGATGGACGTGACCTGGGAGCCGAGCGATACACCCGAGTAACGCATGCGGGTGGGGAAGAGCTCGGACATGATGGCCGGTTGGCCCGCGTACATGAAGGCGTGCAGGCAGAGGCCGATGGTGACGGCGAGGACGATGATCACGGCGTTCTTGGTGTCAAACATGGGGAAGGCGAAGAACGGCCAGGTTGCACCGGCAATAGCGCCCACCAGGTAGACCGGCTTGCGACCCCACGAGTCCACGAGCCGCCCGACCTGCGGGATGACCAGGAAATGGATGACGTGGGCGATCAGGAGCGCCAGGAGGAGCGAGGAGGTGTCGTACTTGTGGACACTCTTGAGGTAGACGATCGCGAAGCTCACCACGAGGTAGTACATGATGTTCTCTGCGAAGCGGAGGCCCATGGCCTGGAGGATGCCCTTGGGGTACTTCCGGATGACTTCGCCCACGCCGTAGCTGATGGCCTTGGACTCTTCCACCTGCGCCTTGGCTTCGAGGAAGATGGGGGCTTCGGTGACGTGGGTTCGGATGTAGTAGCCCACGAACACGATCACTGCCGACAACCAGAACGCCACACGCCAGCCCCAGCCCAGGAAGGCCTCGCTGCTGAGGACTGAAGACATGGTGAACAGGACGGCGGTGGCAAGGAGGTTACCTACCGGCACTGCCGCCTGCGGCCATGATGACCAGAAGCCCCGGGACTTGTTGGGGCTGTGCTCGGCTACCAGCAGGACAGCACCGCCCCATTCGCCCCCAAGTGCGAAGCCTTGGATGAAGCGCAGCGCCACCAACATGGCCGGTGCCCAGTAGCCGATGTCCACGAAGCCCGGGAGGCAGCCCATCAGGAACGTGGAAACGCCTACGATCACGATGGTCAGCTGGAGGGTGGGCTTGCGGCCCAGTTTGTCGCCGATCTGGCCGAACACGATGCCACCGAGCGGACGGGCTACGAAGCCCACGGCGTAAGTGATAAATGCCTGGATGATGCCGTCCAGCTCGTTGCCGGTGCTCGGGAAGAAGTACTTGCCGAAAACCAGCGTGGCAGCCGTGGCGTACAGGAAGAACTCATACCATTCCACCACCGTGCCCACCATCGAGGCCGCGACGATCTTCTTGAGTCCGGAGCCTTCGCCGGCGCCTTTCCCTGCTTTTGATGCGGAGCGCTGCTCTACGCTCATATCCATCTCCTCAGTGTCCTCTTTGACCCTTTTGACCGTGATGTGATCCACAACACGAAATGCTCCACTGAGTATTGCTGCAGATTCTTCCGCGCTCAATGACCAAAGTGGCACCCTATGTGTGCAGAATTGCAGATATGAATCCGAACCCCGACGACCTCCTCATCTTCCTGGCCGTTTCCCGCTCAGGAAAATTCACGACGGCGGCCCAGGCCTTGGGACTGAACCACACCACCGTTTCGCGCAGGATAGCAGCGCTGGAGAAGGCGCTGGGCGGCAGGGTCCTCGCGCGTGCGGCTGGCGGTTGGGAAGTGACCGAGTTGGGTGCGGATGCCGTACTGGTCGCTGAGCGGATTGAAGCTGCGGTGAGCGCGCTGGGACCGAGCGACCGTGCACCCGACCCCATCACCGGCGTCGTACGCATGACCGCAACGGATGGCTTCAGCGCCTACATTGCGGCACCGGCGATGGCGCGCTTGCGAAGGGAACACCCGGGGCTGAGCGTGGAGATCGTGACGGTGACACGCAGGGCGTTGCAGCAACGTTCCGGCTTGGATATCGAAGTGGTGGTGGGGACGCCGCAAGTGCACCGGGCAGAGGCCATCAGGCTGGGTGAGTATCGGCTGGGGATGTACGCGTCCCGGGCCTACTTAGCGGCAAACGGTACCCCGGAGAGCATCGAGGAACTCACTCAGCATCAACTGGTCTATTTTGTTGACTCGATGCTTCAGGTGGACGATCTGGACGCTCCGCGCAGGCTTGTTCCCACCATGCGCGACGGCCTGAGTTCAACCAACGTGTTCGTGCATGTGGAAGCCACCCGGGCCGGGGCAGGCGTGGGATTCCTGCCGTGCTTCATGGCTGACCGGCACGCTGACCTGGTGCGTCTTCTCCCGTCCGACTTCGCCGAGCTCCTCCCCTACTGGATGGTCCTCCGCCCGGACTCCATGCGCCGCCCGGCGGTAGCCGCCGTCGTGCAGGCCTTGCGGGAGGAGACGGAGCAGCGGCGGGAGGAGCTGCTGGGCGCGGAGTAGCGCGGGCGCCGAGGTCAGGACCCGAGTGGGATCACCAGTGGCGTGTGGCTTACGGGGTCATCGATCACCATGCACGGCAGGCCAAACACGTGCTCCACCAGCTCGGCCGTGATCACGTCGGCGGGCCGCCCCTCGGCAACCACGGCACCGTCCTTCATGGCGATCAGATGCGTGGCGTAACGGCAGGCATGGTTGAGGTCATGGAGGACTGCCACCAGGGTGTTTCCCTCCCGATTCAAGCGCCGGAACAGTTCCAGCAGCTCGATCTGATGCGCGATGTCCAGGAACGTGGTGGGTTCGTCCAGCAGGAGCAGCGGGGTTTGCTGGGCCAGGACCATGGCCACCCACACGCGCTGCCGTTGCCCGCCGGAGAGCTCGTCCACCAAACGCCCGGACAACCCAACAACGTTGGTGGCTTCCAAGGCCGAAACAACAGCGGCTTCGTCCGCTTCAGACCACTGGCGCAGCAGCTTCTGGTGCGGGTACCGGCCCCGGGCAACGAGGTCCGCCACGGTGATCCCGTCAGGCGCAATGGACGTCTGCGGAAGTAAACCCAAGCGACGCGCGACTTCCTTGGCTCCATAGGCGGAGATGCTCTTCCCATCCAACAGCACGGAGCCGGAGCTGGGCTCAAGAAGCCGGGACAGCGCACGCAAAAGCGTCGACTTCCCGCAGGCATTGGGCCCAACAATGACGGTGAATTCACCATCGGGAATGCGCACGTCAAGCGCCTCGGACACGGTCCGCCCGGCGTAACCCAAACTCACCTGCTCAGCGCGGAGGCGGGCAGAACCGGGCAGCGAGCCAACGGCAGCAGGAATATCCAGCACATCAGTCATAACAATCTCCTCGGATTTCATTGCCGCTTCACCTCGCGGGCAAGGAGCCACACGAGGTAGCAGCCGCCGATGCTGACGGTCACCACGCCCACGGGCAGTTGGATGGGCGCGAACAGGTTCTGCGCCACGATGTCACTGGCCACCAGCAGGAAGGCACCCATCGCCGCGGAGGGAACCAATCCCACAGATGCGGATCGGGTCAAGCGGCGAGCCAGTTGCGGCGCGGCCAGAGACACAAAAGCGATGGGTCCCGCCGCAGCGGTGACCATGGCAGTCAAAGCCACACCCACCACTGCCAGGACCAGCCGCGATCCTTCCAGCCGAACGCCCAAGGCCCTGGCGGCGTCGTCACCCATTTCCAGCAGCCCCAGCCGCCTGCCGTAAAAGGCCAACACCACCAGGAGGACCACAAGGACGCCAACCACGGGCGGCACCTGATCCCACGAGACCTTGTTGAGGGATCCTGCGCCCCACACGGCGGCGGACATCGCCTGCTCCAGCGAAGCCTTGAGGATCATCCAGGTGTTCACCGACGCCAACATGGCGCTTACAGCGATGCCGGCAATGATGAGCCGAAAGCCCTGAATGCCCTTCTTGTACGCAAAGAGATACACCAAAGCCGCAGTCAGCAGCCCTCCCGCCAAGGCGCCGGCGGACACCGCGAAGTAGCCCCCACCCATCAACAGGATCACCACCAGCGCACCCGTGTACGCGCCGGTGTTGAAGCCGATCACATCGGGGCTGCCCAGCGCATTACGCGTCAATGACTGGAAGATTGCCCCGCTGACACCCATGGCCACCCCCAATAACAGGGCCAGGAGCACGCGGGGCAATCTCCACTCCACCACCACCATGTGCACGGCGCCGCTGGATTGACCCAGCAATGCCGAGACGACGTCCGGCACCGAAATGCTGAACTCACCCAGGCCAAGGGCGACGACGGCGAGCACCAGGGCGGCGGTGACGAGGACGGCGGTGACAACAAGGGTACGGACGTCGACGCGCAATGAGACGCGCCCGTGGAGGCCCCGGACGGCAAGGGTCCGGCGGCCGAAATCGATGGAACGGGCCTGCTGCATGGGAGGGGCCTGTTGGATGGGAGGCGCGGGATCGGTGCGCGTCACAGCGTGCTCACTTTCCGGCGTCGGATGAGCCATATCATGACAGGCGCACCGATGAAGGCCGTGATGATGCCTACCTGCATTTCGCCAGGACGGAGCACCAGCCTGCCCGCGATGTCAGAGACGAGGAGCAGCACGGGCGAAAGCACCAGGGTGTAGGCCAGGATCCAACGCTGGTCCGGCCCGACGAACCACCGGGCCACGTGCGGAATCATGAGCCCCACGAAACCGATCGGGCCTGCGGCGGCCGTTGCCGCACCGCACAGCAAGGTGACGGAAACGATGGTCCAAACCCGGGTGCGGATGATGTTGGCGCCGAGGGACTTGGCGGTGTCGTCGCCCATGGCCACGGCGTTCAGGGGCCGGGCAAGGGTGAGTGCTATGAGCGTCCCCACCAGGATGAACGGCGCTACGGTGGTGAAGATTTCCCAGGTACGGTTGCTCAACGTCCCGGCGCTCCAACTGCGCATACTGTCGAACACGGCGGGCCGCAACAGAGTGATCCCTGACGAAATTCCGCCCAGGACTGCTCCCAGGGCAACGCCGGCAAGGGTGAGGCGGAGCGGTGTTGCCCCGCCTCTCCCCCGCGAGCCGATGAAGTACACAGCTACGGTGGCAACCACGGCACCGGCGAACGAGAACCAGATGTACTCGTGGATGCTGGTCACGCCGAACAGTGCAACCCCTAGCACTACGAAGAAGCCCGCACCCGCGTTGACGCCCAGGATGCCTGGGTCCGCCAACGGGTTGCGCGTCAAGGCCTGGATCAGCGCCCCGGACAGGCCCAGGGCAATGCCCACCACCACTCCGGTGACGGTGCGGGGCAGGCGGAGGTCGTGGATGATCACGTGCTCCGGCGAGGCATCGTAGGCAGTGATGGCGGGCCAGAGATTGCCCATGTCCACGTCCTTGGACCCCACCACCAGGCTTAGCCACAGAACCAGTGCCAGCGCGGCAACCGCGGTGAGCAGTCCCAGCAGGCGGTATCGATTCACGGCCACTAACCCGGCGGGGCGCGCATCTGCAGAAGAAACCGGCGCTGCGTCCTGCGGTTCACCCATGACCGGGCGGGGCGCCATGGTTCCGGATGCCATTTAGAGGCCCAGCAATTCGAACTTGGCGTCCTGAAGATCCACGATTTCCTCGCGATCGCGCTTCTCGTTGGACCAAAGATCGTCGAACCAGCGGCGGGTTTCGGCGTCGAGGTTTTCCCAACGCGCTTCCCAGGCCTCGCTCTTGTCCGTCCAGTAGCCAATCAGCTTGTAGGACTCGGGCGTGAGCTTCTTTTCATGCCGGAGGTACTTGCGGATCCCGCGCAGCACCTTGGTTTCACCGGCCACCCAGATGTAGCCGATGCCGCCAGGCAACTCCATGGAGCGCAGGACCTCGCCCAGCCGGGACTGGCTGTGGCCGTTGCCGCCATGGATCCAGGCGACCTCGGTTCCAGCGCCCAGGGTCAGCTCCTGCTGGTGCGACGGGTGCTCCACCTCGATCAGGACCCGGGTCCGAACTCCCGGCGGCGTCTGCTCCACCAGCCGCGCGACGGCGGGGAGGCCGGTTGCATCGGCCAGCAGGATCTGCCACTGAAGGTCCGCCGGGGGTTCGTACAGTCCGGTGGGCGAGTTAAGCCCGACGACGTCACCCACCTGGGCGCGCTGCGCCCAGGAAGCTGCCAATCCGCCGTCGTGAACGACGAAGTCAATATCCACCGTTCCGGCGGCGGGGTCCACAGTGCGGACCGTGTAGGTCCGCATGGCAGACGGCTCTACGCCCTCGGACCAGTCCCAGGAGTCCCCGGTGGAGATGGGCAGCCGGGCCTCATGCGTGCCGGGATCGGGGAGGAAGACCCGGAGATATTCGTCGCCGACACCCGTGGTGTCGAAGCCGGCCAGGCCGGGACCGCCGAAGGTAATACGCACCATTCCAGGCGTCAAACGGCGGGTGGCGAGGACCTCGGCCCGGTAGATGGCCATCATGACAGGAGGGCCTTTTCGAACTTTTCCAGCAGTGCGTACTGGCCGCTCGGGGAGCCGTAGATCATTTCGAGGTCGTAGGTGTGGATCTGCTTGTTGGCCACGAAAGGCAGTGAGGTCCACAGCTTGTTGTTGGCCAGCGGGGCGAAGGCGTCCGGGTTGGCGCCATCCTTCTCGGGAACCTCGGTGGTGATGATGGCATCGATGCCGCTGAGCTGTTCCAGTTGCTCGCCACTGAGCTTGACGCCTTCTCCGTCTGCGAGCGGGGAAACTTTCAATCCGAGGTCCTTGATGACCAGGCATGGGGTTCCGTAGCAACTGACAGAAACCTGGTCCTCGTAGTAGTCCACGGGGCCGATGACCAAATCGCTCTTGCCGGCGGCGGCCAGGCGCTTCTTTACGTCGTCCACTTTGGCTTGGTATTTGTCCATCCATGCCTGGTACTGCTCCGTCTTGCCGAAGGCCTCGGCTACGGTCTTGAACTTGGTGCGCCAGTCGCTGCCGTCGAAGCCGTTGAACGTGTAGGTGGGAGCGATGTCGGAGAGCTTCCCGTCAAGCTCCTTGTCGTAGCCCAGGCCATTGAGGATGACATCCGGCTGGGCCTTGAGGATGGCCTCGAAGTTGAATTCCGGGTAGTTGGTGAAGGGCGTGATGCCCTTGAGTGCTTCCTGGTCAAAGAAAGACGGGAAGCCTGTGTAACCGCTGTCGCGGATGGGCTGCTGGTTGGCCAGCGGAATACCCAGCGTGATCAGCATGTCCAGGTCTGTGGTGTACATGCCCAAAGCCTTCTTGGGTTCGGCGGGGATGTTGACCTCTTTGACCTCACTGGTGACAGTGCGGGTTTCGGATTTCGCACTGGCGCTGGCATCGGTAGTGGCGCTGGCCCCCGTGCTGGCGCAGCCGCTCAGGAGAAGGGCTGCTGATGCCAGGGCCGCAACGGCGGCAGACATGGTTTTAGAGCGTGAAATCACTGCGGTCCTCTTGGTTCTCAGGGGAGACGGAGAGCTCCCGATGGCGACCGCGGCCCCGTTGATGGGTCCTCGCAGCGGCTGCCGAAGTTAGGTATACCTACCCTAACAACGGACTGGTTGGAGAAACCGCTGGAATCTATTCGGAACCGGCCAAAGAGTGATGGTTTCCGGCCTTAAGCGAGGACACGTACCAGCCGGGAGTGTGTCCCATCACTTTTCGGAACACCTGAACGAAGGCGCTCGGGTTGTTGTAGCCCACCCGCCTGCTGACCGTAGAAACGGGGTAGCCGGCAGCCAGCAGCCCCAAGGCCACCCGCACCCTGGCGTGGATGCGCCACTGCGCAAACGTCATGCCGGTTTCCTTGTGGAACAGGCGGGAAAGGTTGCGGACACTGATGGCAACCTTCACGCTCCACTCCTCCAGTGAACGGTCCAGGGCGGGATCATCCAGGAGCGCCCGGGCTATGAGTTCCAGCCGGGGGTCCGTGGGCATCGGCAGCAGCATCGGCCGGGCATCCACAACATCCAAAAGCCCCACCGCCACCTGCTCCGAGCGTTCACGGATGGAGTCATCCATATCGAAAGCGCTCATGTGGCGCAGCAACTCCTGCGCTGCGGCCGGCACCGTCACCGCCACGGTCCGGCTCGCAAGATCCGGCACTACCTGGCCGTCAATGTGCGAGCAGTAAAACCCCGTACCCTGCGCGGATTTCACTGCATGGACCACGCCCGCGGGGATCCAGAGGCCCAGGGTTGCCGGTACGGCGAAGAACCCGCCGTCGGCTTCCACTGTCAGGACACCGCGGGCACCCCACAGCAACTCATGGGTAGTGTGGACATGGTCCGTCCACGTTGCCGGCGTCGCGCACTCGAAATACTGCGTACAGACGCCCTTGACCTGAGACACCATCCCACCTTCGGCAGGGGCGTACTGCCGCGATTCCCCATGCACTCCCGGCAACACTTCCAGTTGGGCCGCTGCGTGTCCGGATTGCGATATAGCTTGGCGGGTCATCTGGCCTTCTCGAAGTTAGGTGAGCCTTACTATGGTAAGCATGCCTTCCCGTTCCGCCACTCCGCCCTGCCCGCCCGGGCGTAAAAAGCAAGCACCCTGGAAAGCCTCCCGGCTGTTCAGCTTCACATTGTTCGCCAACGGCCGCTGGAAGCTGTTGGTGGCGGGCTGCGCCGGGCTCTCCCTGCACCAAGTCAGCGAGGCTTTGGTTCCGGCAACCATCGGCGCTGCGGTGGACAACGCCATTGAACCGAACGACGCCGGCGCCCTCCTGGGATGGTTGGGCGCCTTGGCAGTGGTGTTCGTAGTGCTGGCACTCTCCTGGCGCTTCGGCACCCTGGCAACCGAGCGGTCCTACAACTACGGCTCGCACGATCTCCGCCAACTGGTGGTGGAACAGACACTCCATCCCCGCGGAATGGCCACCCGACGGGCCCCGGGGGAAATTGTTGCAATTGCTTCCTCGGACGCCGACAGGGTTGCCGGGCTGTCCTGGCTGATCAGCGGCGCCCTTGCTGCAGCGGCAGGTGTGATTACCTCAGCCGTCACTCTCCTGCTCATCTCCGTGCCGTTGGGCCTTGCCGTTCTCCTGGCAACCCCCATCATGCTGTTGGTGATGCACCGGTTGACCAAACCACTGGAAAACCGCAGCGACGTGGAACAGTCCACGGCAGCACGCGCCGGCGCCCTGGCCACCGATTTCATCACCGGTTCCCGGCCGCTGAAGGGCTTGGGCGCAGAGGACGCTGCCATGGGCCGCTACCGTGAGGCGAGCCGGACGTCGCTCGCCTCCGCCCTCAAAGCCATCCGCGCAAAGTCAGCCTACACAGGAGCAAGCACGGCCTTGTCCGCAGCGTTCCTGGCAGGTATCGCCTTCTTCGCAGCCTGGTTCGCCCTCCAGGGAAGCATCACGGTGGGGCAATTGGTGGCTGTTGTTGGCGTAGCCCAGTTTGTTCAAGGACCCATGACCTGGCTGGGCTTCCTCAGTGTTGAACTCGCACGCAAACGGGCCTCGGCAGCACGGATCGCAGTATTGCTCGAGGAACCGGACGCCGTGCCCGCGCTTGGTTCCAGCACGACGACGTCCGCCGGGTCAGCGGCACAGCCCGCCTCCGCGGGGCAGCCAATCCCGCTCCTGGAACTGCTCGACGGCCCGGACAGCAAGGGGTTCCCGCCGTTCACGGCGTCCGCGGGGGAAATCGTGGGCGTGGTGCTTCCGGACGGCTCCCAAGCCAGGCGGCTGGTGGATACCCTCGGCTTCCGCATACCGGCTCCCCGCGGCGTGGTGTCCATTGAAGGCCGCGATGCCGCCGATCTGGACCCGGTGCACGTTCGCGCGAGAGTCTTTGCCGACAGTCACGAGGGCGTCCTTTTCCGCGGCAGCGTCCGCGAGAACGTGGCAGCAGCCGATGCCCGGCTGCAGGAACGGGCCATGGCGGCTGCCGCCGTCGGGGATTTTGTTTCACAACTGCCGGAAGGCACCGAAACCGTCTTGACCGGGCACGGCCAGAGCCTTTCCGGCGGCCAGCGTCAGCGGCTTGTATTGGGGCGCTCACTGCACCAGCAGC
Organism: Paenarthrobacter sp. CM16; assembly: GCF_013179505.1. GTDB lineage: Bacteria > Actinomycetota > Actinomycetes > Actinomycetales > Micrococcaceae > Arthrobacter. Next base: position 12,427 of record NZ_JABMCX010000119.1, read on the forward strand.
AACCGGTACTGGTCCTGCACGACCCCACCACCGCCGTCGATACCGCCACCGAGGCCGTCATTGCCCGCGGTCTGGGCAATTTCCCGGATAAGGCGCTGGTGCTGGTCACCACCAGTCCTACGCTGCTGGCCGTGTGCCATCGCGTGGTGGTGGGCGGCGCCGATGGACCACCGGAAACAGGGACGCACCGGGAGTTGCTCGCGACGTCGGCCGGCTACCGCGAGGTGGTGGGCTCATGAGCTCGGAGATCCTGCCTATTGCCACCCCCCGCGAGACCCGGAGGGCCATGTGGCGCCTGTTGGCGCGACGCCCCGTCAGGCTCGCTGTGACCATTTTCGTGTTGCTGGCAGCATCCTGCTGTGGCTTGGCGGCCCCGGCAATTTTGGGCGTGATGGTCAATATCGCAGCATCCGGCGGGGAGGTCATGTCCCTGCTGTGGCTGGCCATCGGGCTGTTGGTGGCCGGCGGCCTGGGGGCGCTGTTGGGCGTCCTGGGCCAAAACCTGCTGGCCCGGATCTGCGAGGAAGCCTTGGCCGGGCTGCGTGAGGAAGTGTTCGCGGCCGCCGTCCGGAAGCCGCTCGCACAGTTGGAAAAGGCGGGCATTGGCGATGTCGTGGCCCGGGTATCCGGCGATGTCGAGGCCGTCAGTGAAGCGATCTCGGGCGTGCTGCCCGCGTTCACCAGCGCTGCGTTCACCATCGGCGTGACCCTGTTGGGTCTGGGCGTCATCGACTGGCGTTTTGCCGTGGCCGTGTTGATTGCCGCGCCACTGCAGATTTTCACCTTGCGGTGGTTCCTCAAACGGACCGCCCCCATTTATCGGACAGTCCGCATCACCGAGGCCAACCGGACCGAGCAAATCATCGAGACCGTCCACGGTTCCCCATCTGTCCTGGCCTTGGGCCTTGGATCCCGTCACGCGGACCTGGTGGCGGCTGCCTCGAAGGAGAACATCGGTCATTCGCTGCGCGGGGTGGGTTTCCTGACGCGGTTCTACAACCGCCTCAACCTTGCCGAACTGATCGGCCTGTCCGCTGTTCTGGTGGTGGGGTTTTGGCTTCACGCCGAGGGGGCTGTCACTATTGGCGCAGCCACCGCGGCAGCCCTCTACTTCTACCGGCTGTTCGACCCCATCGGCCTGGTCCTTGGGCAGTTCGATGAGCTCCAGAAAGCCGCCGCCGGATTGGGCCGCATGTTCGGGTTGACCATGACCGCAGGCCCATCTCCCGCAACGGCAACGTCAGCTGCTACAGATGCCGGCATCGTCCTGGACAACGTCACCTTTGCCTACCCGGGTCAGCGACCAGCCCTCAAGGGGGTCTCGCTCACCGTCCGTCCGGGCGAGCGGATCGCGATCGTGGGCACTTCGGGTGCCGGAAAAACCACCCTGGCCAAGGTCATCATGGGCTTGGAACACCCGCATAGCGGGACGGCCTGGGTGGGCGGACTCGATTCCGCCGCCGCGGCCCCCGCGGACCTGCACTCGCGGATCGCGATGGTCAGCCAGGAGGTGCACGTCTTCTCCGGCACGCTCGCCGAGGACCTCAGGCTCGCCAAACCGGACGCTTCCGCGGCAGAACTTAACCGCGCGCTGGAAGCCGTTGGGGCTGCTTGGACTGACATGCTCGACGACGGACTGGAGACGCCCGTAGGCGCCGGCGGGCACCAACTCACCCCCGAGCAAGCGCAGCAACTGGCTCTTGCCCGGCTGATGCTTAAGGATCCGCCCATCGCAGTCCTCGA
>NZ_JABMCX010000012.1 GCF_013179505.1 Paenarthrobacter sp. CM16
TTACTTCTCAAGCTCGATGGCCGAACCTCCGTTGCAGACATATCCAACGCGCTTGAGATCAGTCCTGCAAAGGCGAGGAACGCCCTGGCCACGGTCATCGCAGAAGATCGCCTGACCTTGCGACTGGAAGTCGCCCGTTCTTACACACCGTGGCCGGTGAACGTGTGGTACTTCATGCGGGTCCCCGCCACAAAGGTTGAAGTAGTTGCCCGGAGGTTGTCCACCCTGGAAGAAGTGCGCATGGTGGCGACCACAGGCGGCATGTATTCCATCGTCATGACGGTATGGCTGCGCCGCGTCGAAGACATGACCATATTGGAACGGCAGTTAGGCGAACGGTTGCCCTTTGCCGAAATCATGGATCGGTCCATCGTCCTGCGGACACCTAAACACATGGGCCACAGGCTTGACACCAGCGGCAAGCGGACCGCTTGAGCTGAACTGCAAATGACCCACCGCGGGCGCGGCTACAGGAGACTTTTGCCCCACCGGACCCTATGCAGTCTGCTGCTGCCCCTGCTGGGCGCCGGCAATGTTGACCAGCCAGCCGATACCGAATTTGTCGATACACATCCCGAACGTATCGCCCCAAGGCGCCGTCTCAAGGGGAACGGTGACAGTACCGCCGTCGACCAGTTTGTCCCAGTAGCCTCGGAGCTCGGCTTCGTCAGCCGCTTCGCCGCTCAACGACACTGAGATGTTGTCCCCTGGATTGAAAGGCATGCCATTGGGGGTGTCGGCAGCCATGAGGGTCAAGCCGCCCGGAGTTTCCAGCATGGCATGCATGACCTTGCCGGCCTCTGCTGCATCCTCACTGGCCTGGTAGTCGCCGAAGGTGCTGATATTCAGTTCGCCACCAAAAACGGATTCATAGAAGGTGATGGCCTCCCGGGCATTGTCCCGGAATGAGATGTACGGGTTGAGACGGATTGTCATGGCTCAGCCTCCTGTTGGGGCAGTGTTGATTACGTCACAATGCGGCCATGCTAACAGCCCCGGGCGGCACCTGTCCCCCACGTCTTCATCCCCCGTCGTACTTTTTGAAGGGCATTGATGTCCAGCTTCCGAATCCGCATCGTAGCCTCCACGGCGCGCCGGGAGCCTTCGGGATCCGCACCTCCCAAGAGGGCCGGCAATGCCGTCCGGCCGGGGCATGATGTTTCCGATGGAGGAGTTGTCAAAGACCACATACAACGCATTGGACCAGCAGGCCTTGACTTCGCGCGCGGGTCGCGGCCCGGATAATGTCAGAGACATGCCTTCACCATCCAGGCAATGGATTCCCTCGGCCATTGCAGACGTCCTGTTGATTCTTGTCTTCGCTGCCATTGGCAGGGACGCCCACGCCCGCGGCGACATCATTTCCGGCGCATTCATCACGGCGTGGCCCTTCCTGACCGGAGCAGCCCTTGCGTGGATGGCTATTCGCGCTTGGCGCGCGCCTTTGGCTGTTTGGCCGACGGGCGTCCTCGTCTGGATCAGCGTGGTCCTGGTGGGGATGCTGCTACGGGCTGCCACAGGGCAGACCGTGGTGTTGCCCTTTGTACTGGTTGCGTCAATCAGCCTTGGGGTTTTCCTGCTCGGCTACCGGGTCGTAGCGCGCCTGTGGATACGGGCGACCCAAAGGCGGCAACGCCGCGTTTGAACGGAGCCTGTCAGTTACAGATGCACTAGGCTGAAGCAGTCCGCAATGATGCTTTTCCGGAAAGGCCCCACGTGATCACCGCTTTCGTCCTGATCAAGACAGATGCTTCACGCATCCCGGAGACCGCCGAGCAGATCTCCGCCATCCAAGGCATCAGTGAGGTCTACTCTGTCACCGGTGAATGGGACCTCATTGCTGTTGCCAGGGTGACCAAGCATGAAGAACTGGCGGACGTCATCGCCGACAAACTCTCCAAAGTGGGTTCGGTGGTTCACACCACCACCCACATTGCCTTCAGGGCGTACTCGCAGCATGACCTCGACGCGGCCTTTGCGCTCGGCTTCGAGTAGGCTGTCCGCCGGCTGAGGCTGCCCGGCTGCCTAGGCCTCGCTGCGGCTGAGTTCCGTCCATTTAGCGAGGACTTCCGCAGCTTTCCCGGAGTCAATGGACTCGGCTGCCCGGGCGAATGCCGCGCGCATGCGATCAGTCAGACTTCCCTCAGCATGCAGGTCGAAGGAAACCAGGCCCGCGGCCGCATTGAGGAGCACGGCGTCCCTCACAGGGCCCGTCTTTCCGTCAAGGATGTCGCGGACGACTCCGGCATTGGCAGCGGCGTCGCCTCCACGGAGATCCGCCACGGTTGAAGGCCCAATACCAAGTTCGGCCGGATCGAAAACTTGCTCAGCGACTTCGCCATTCCTGATTTCCCATACAGTGGACGGGCCCGTGGGGGTGAGCTCATCGAGTCCGTCATCACCACGAAACACCAATCCACGGCTCCCCCGGTGCGCCAACACGCCGGCCACCAGCGGGGCCATCCGGACATTGGCAACACCAACAGCCGATGCCTGCACGTGAGCCGGATTAGTCAGCGGACCAAGGAAGTTGAAGGCTGTGGGAACTGCCAATTCCCGGCGCGGCACAGCCGTGTGGCGGAAAGAAGGGTGGAAAACCTGTGCGAAGCAGAATGTGATTCCTGCCTCTTCAGCGTTCCGGGCCACCTCGTTGATCGAAAGGTCCAGCCGAACACCCAAGGCCTCCAGCACGTCCGCTGACCCCGAAGTGGAAGAAGCTGCCCTGTTTCCGTGCTTGACCACTTTGGCCCCGGCGCCTGCAGCAACCAATGCGGCCATCGTAGAAATGTTCACGGTATTGAGACGGTCGCCACCAGTTCCGACGATGTCCAGCTTCTCGCCCGAAATACTGATGGGGTTGGCGTGCTGGACCATGGCCTTGACCAGGCCTGCCAGCTCCTCCACCGTTTCGCCCTTGGACCGGAGGGCAACAAGGAAGCCTGCAATCTGCGCCGGAGTCGCTTCCCCGGACATGATCGTATTCATGGCCCACTCTGTATTGCCCACTGCAAGGTCGTCGCCGTTGATCAGTGCTGAGATGAGCCCTGGCCAGGTATTGCTGGCTGCAGGTGCCGATGCCGGAGAAGTCACCCACTGATGCTATCGACCCTGCCACGCCGATGACCAATGTGAACGCAGCCGGGAACTTTTCCGCGCGATTTCGCGTCTTTGTAGAAAAAGTCTCCCGAATCGGTGGTTTGCATTGGGAACTCTGGACTTTTACAGACATAATGTCCTTGTGACATCTGCGACCCATGCCCCCAGTACCCCGGCGCACCCGACGCTGAACCGCCCCAACCTGGTTTCTGTTGGAACCGTTGTTTGGCTGTCCAGTGAGTTGATGTTCTTCGCCGGCCTTTTTGCCATGTACTTCACCCTGCGCTCCACATCTGGACTGATGTGGGCCGAAGAGACGGCCAAGCTCAACTTCCCGTTTGCGCTCGTCAACACGATCGTCCTTGTGGCAAGTTCATTCACTTGCCAGATGGGCGTTTTTGCCGCCGAGCGGCTCGAACCGCGCCGTACCGGCCGCCCGCTCCAATTCACACGGTGGGGCATGTCCGAATGGTTTGTCCTGACCTTCGTCATGGGCGCCTTCTTCGTTGCCGGACAGACCACGGAATACGCCATGCTCGTCTCCGAGCATGTCTCCCTGTCCTCCAACGCCTACGGCTCCGCCTTCTACATGACAACGGGCTTCCACGGCCTTCACGTCATTGGCGGCCTGATCGCCTTCCTGTTCATCATTGGCCGCGCTTTCGCAGCCAAGAAGTTCGGGCACTTTGAAGCGACGTCGGCGATCGTCACCTCGTACTACTGGCACTTTGTCGACGTTGTGTGGATCGGCCTGTTCTTGGTCATCTACGTCCTCAAGTAAGCCCGGCTTTGACTCTTTTTCTACAAGAGGCAGAATTTCAAGAAGCGGCTCGCGGAGCCGACGCAGGATCGAATAAAGGAACCACCACGTGAAGGCACTATCGCAGAAGCGACGTCACCCACTGGCAGCCATTGCGCTGCTGTTGATGGGCCTCCTCCTCACTGGTGGGCTCTACGCCGTTGCCACAACCGTCAACCAGGCCAAGGCCGACACCACAAGCTTCAGCGCTAGTGACGTAGAAGAAGGCGGCAAACTCTTTGCCGCCAACTGCGCCACCTGCCACGGCATGGGTGCCTCCGGAACCCAGGACGGCCCCTCGCTGGTCGGCGTGGGCGCTGCAGCCGTTGACTTCCAGGTTGGCACCGGTCGTATGCCCATGCAGATGAGCGGACCGCAGGCCCAGCAGAAGCCCGCCCAGTTCAACGCAGAGCAGACCAAGCAGCTCTCCGCCTACGTTGCCTCCCTCGGTGCAGGTCCGGCCATCCCCGAGGAACACCTCCTCGACGGCAAGGGAGATGCCGCCAACGGTGGCGAACTCTTCCGCGTCAACTGCGCCATGTGCCACAACGCAGCCGCTGCCGGCGGCGCCCTGACACGCGGCAAGTTTGCTCCTGCACTGGCCGGCGTCAGCGCAGAGCACATTTACGAAGCCATGGTGACCGGACCGCAGAACATGCCTGTCTTCAGTGATTCCAATGTCACTCCTGAAGACAAGCGCGACATCATCACCTTCCTGAAGACCATCGAAGCCAACGGTTCACCCGGTGGCGCGGACCTGGGCTCCCTTGGCCCGGTCTCTGAAGGCCTCTTCGTCTGGGTTGCCGGTTTGGGTGTCATCATCGCGTTCACCATCTGGTTGACGTCCCGCACGTCCTGATCCGGACGCAACAAAAACTTCTGCTGCATTGTCAGCAGTTTGAAACTGAAAATAACTCGGCTCCGGCCGAGACAACGAGAGAAGGATGAGGCGAATTATGGGCAACCATAGTGACGGCAGTCCGAACCACTCGGGCACCGTAGCTACGGCTGGTCAGAATGAGGTGGAGAAGTTCCAGGATCCTGGTCTTCCTCCGCATCGTTTGCGCCTGGCTGACACGGACCCGGTAGCCGCAAAGCGAGCCGAACGTCAGGTAGCCATTCTGTTTGGCACCTCCGTCATTGGCACGCTGGTCTTCCTGGTGGCGTACTTCGCCATCGATCTGGGCGACGACACCACCATTGCGACCATCCGTACCCAGAACCTCCTTCTGGGACTCGGTACGGCCTTTGCAATGCTTGGCATCGGCACCGGCATCGTGCACTGGGCCAAGGCCCTCATGCCCGATCACGAAGTGTCTGAAGAGCGCCACGCCATCCGTACCGAAGAGGATCGCCAGGCTGCTGTCCGGATCGTCGACGACATCGTCGAGGAGACCGGCATCAAGCGCCGCCCGCTGATTCGCAACACCCTCCTTGGTGCAGTTGCACTTGCTCCGCTGCCTGCTCTCGCCATCTTCGGCGACCTGGGCCCGCGTCCCGACGATGCTCTGGCACACACCATGTGGGCTCCTGAGGGCGGAAAGCTGAAGCGCCTGACGCGTGACCCTGATGGCACCCCCATCAAGGCCTCGGACGTCACCATCGGATCCGCCTTCCACGTCATCCCCGAAGGACTCAACGAGCTCCATGAGGGCAAGCTGAACGAGAAGGCAAAAGCCGTCGTCCTGCTGATGCGTCTGGATCCGAACTCACTGAACCCCTCCGAGGGCCGCGAAAACTGGAGCTACAACGGAATCGTTGCTTACTCCAAGATCTGCACGCACGTTGGTTGCCCTGTTGCTCTTTACGAGCAGCAGACACACCACCTTCTGTGCCCCTGCCACCAGTCCACGTTTGATCTCACGCAGGAATGCAAGGTCATCTTTGGACCGGCAAGCCGTCCGCTCCCCCAGCTGCCTATCGCAGTTGACGCAGAGGGCTACCTCGTCGCGACCAGCGACTTCAGAGAACCTGTAGGACCGAGTTACTGGGAGCGTGACGAGCATGAGCGCCTCATCAACAGCTGAAGCCCCCTTCGTTCCGAAGACCAAGGTTGGTAGTTTCACCAACTTCGTGGACGAGCGTGTGGGTGGCTCAGGCATCCTGCGTGAGTTCGGCCGGAAGGTCTTCCCCGACCACTGGTCGTTCATGTTCGGTGAGGTGGCGCTGTACTCCTTCGTCATCTTGCTGATGTCGGGTACCTTCCTGACGTTCTTCTTCGATCCGTCCATGGCGGAAACCCATTACCAGGGTTCGTACACACCGCTGTACAACGTCGAAATGTCCGTGGCATACAGCTCGTCGCTGAACATCTCCTTCGACGTTCGTGGCGGCCTGTTCATGCGCCAGGTACACCACTGGGCAGCCCTGCTGTTCGTGGCGTCCCTGGGTGTTCACATGCTTCGTGTGTTCTTCACGGGTGCCTTCCGTAAGCCGCGTGAAATGAACTGGGTAGTTGGCGGCGTGCTGCTCATCCTGGCGATGGCAGCCGGATTCACCGGTTACTCACTCCCCGATGACCTGCTCTCCGGCAACGGCCTCCGCATCATCGACGGCGTCATCAAGTCCATCCCGGTCATCGGAACGTACATCTCGTTCTTCCTCTTCGGTGGGGAATTCCCGGGTACGGCCATCATCGGCCGCCTCTATGTGCTGCACATCCTCCTGGTGCCCGCGCTCATCCTGCTGATGATCGTGATCCACCTCTTCATGGTGGTCGTGCACAAGCACACCCAGTACCCCGGCCCGGGACGCAATGACGGCAACGTCGTCGGTTACCCCCTTGGCCCGGTCTACGCAGCCAAAGCCGGCGGATTCTTCTTCATCGTCTTCGGCGTCCTGGCACTGATGGCTGCAGCGTTTACGATCAACCCGATCTGGAACTACGGCCCTTACGACCCCTCACCTGTGTCCGCTGGTACCCAGCCTGACTGGTACATCGGATTCGTCGATGGCGCCTTGCGCCTCATGCCGGGTGTCATCAACGACTTCCACTTCGAGTGGGTCATCTTCGGACGCGTACTGACCTTGAACGTTCTTCTGCCGGCGCTTGTGCCTGCAGGCATCATCTTCACGGTCCTGTTCATGTACCCGTGGATCGAACGCTGGATCACCAAGGACAACCGCGAGCACCACGTTCTTGACCGTCCTCGCAACGTGCCTACCCGCACGGCGATCGGTGTTGCAGGATTCACCTGGTACTGCGTGATGTGGGCAGCCGCAGGTTCCGACCTCATCGCAACCCACTTCCACGTGTCGTTGAATGATGTGACCTACTGGCTGAGGACTCTGTTCTTTATTGGCCCGGTCATCGCATTCATCGTGACCAAGCGCATTGCCCTCGCACTCCAGCGCAAGGACCGCGAGATTGCCTTGCACGGCCGGGAAACCGGACGTATTGTCCGTCTCCCCCACGGTGAGTTCATCGAGGTCCACGCTCCGTTGGATGAGTACAAGCGCTACAAGCTCGTTGGATTCGAGTCACCGGCTCCACTGCCGGCGGAGCCGAACGAGCACGGCGTTGTCACCGGCAAGGAAAAGCGCCGCGCGGCCCTCTCCAAGTGGTTCTTCGAGGACCGTGTTGCTCCGGCAACACCGGCCGAGCTTGAAGCCGCCCACGCACATGGCCACCATGAGGCTATTGAAGCAGGCGAAGACCAGAAGAGCCTGAGCCACTAACGCTTGGAAGTCTTATACAGGAAGGGCCCGGTCCATTGGACCGGGCCCTTCCTTTGTGTCCATATGCATCTATGTCCCTGCGAAACCTGGATTTCGTCCGTTGCCGACCCCGGCACCTCGGGTTTTCGCTTCGGATCCTGGTGCTGCAACATCCCAATGCCGGCTACGGCTGGGTGCGGTATCCCGATGAGTAATTACGGGTGGGCCTCACACCTGGACGCTGCAGGGGCACCCAGAGCTTGTAGCGGTCCGCCCGATAGTAGGAGACGGAATAGTCCACCATGGCACGTGCTACGAAGGCGTGGCGTTGAATCTTCAGCAAAGGAGCGCCCACATCCACGTTGAGCAGCCGCGCAGTGGAGGGTGAGGCAGCAGTGGCCTCAATCATGTCCTCGCCCCATTCCATCACCAAGCCGAACCGTTCGCTGAGAACGTTGTAGAGAGACGTAGGTGGCGCCTCATCCAGTAGCCCCGGGACCCGGTGCGCCGGGATGAAGTTTTCATCCACGCTCATGGGTTCATTGTCTGCCAGCAGTAGACGCCTGAACCGGACCAGCGGGGTGCCTTCTTCCAGCTGAAGCTCCCGGGCAAGGAAGGCGCTTGCGGAAATCTGCTCAAAGCTCAGCACCTTCGCGGCAGGGACCATGCCTCGCCGCTGCATCTCTTCGCTGTAGGAGGTCAGCTTCACTTGAAGGTCCAGCTTGGGCTTTCGGACAAATGTTCCAAGCCCGACGACGCGCTCAATGACCTCCTCGCCCACCAAGGCATCAATGGCCTGCCGCACTGTCATCCGGGCCAGGCCAAAACGATCGGAAAGATCCCGCTCGGAAGGAAGCGCAGAACCTGGTGGACAGGATTGGGCAATGAATGCGCGCAGTATTTCACGGAGTTGGACGTAAATGGGCGTACCGCTGGCGCGATCGATCTCGCCTGCGATGCTTGCTGCCTCAGGCACTGCAGCTGTCCAGCAATTGAGTCATGTTTCAAGGATAATTCAGCGGTGCTTCAGGTCTAGACCACGCTGTACCCATGTGGAGCACCGAGTCAGCGGAAGCTACGCTTGTAGGGACTATTTTCCGACGGATGTTCCGTCGACTAACCAAGGGAGTTGGGTTGCCGGAACAGAAGGCTATAGTTGCCGCGGAAATCGGGTTGCATGCACGGGCGGCAGCTGTGTTCGTCCGTGCCGTCACCGAGACGGGCCTGCCGGTCACTATCCGTAAGCAGGACGGTCAACCCGTTGACGCGCGGTCGCTCCTCGAAGTCATGACCGAAGACTTTGGACATGGGTGTGAGGTATTTCTGGAAGTCGCTCCAGATGCGCTGATCGCAGGACAGACCGTCGGGTCGGCTCAGAGTGCCTTGATGGCTCTTTCGGCCGTTCTGGAGGGCACTGAGGCCCGCTGAACACTTCTGAGACCGGCTTCCGCCTCCCCCGCACATAAAGAAATGGGCCCCACCAAAGGGTGGGGCCCATTTCTCATAACTCTATTTCTTATGCCTGGAACAGAAGGCTAGTGCGCGTGGTCGCCGCGGCTGTATTCAAAGACCCAGCCAACCAATGCCACGATGGCAAGGCCGCCGGCGACGTAGGTTACCCAGAAGCCGATAGCAAGGCCAAGGAACCCACCGGCGCAAGCCAGACCAAGAACCAGCGGCCACCAGCTCCAAGGGCTGAAGTGCCCCTGTTCGCCGGCACCTTCGTGGATTTCGGCGTCAGGCCGGTCCTCGGGGCGAAGGCCAATACGCTTGCCCGTGAAGCCCAGGTAGGCACCGATCATTCCGGCAAGGCCACCGACCAGGAGGATGCCCAGGACACCAACCCATTCATTCCATTCCGTCAGGAATCCATAGGCAATGGCTACGGGAACGAAGAAGAAGACTCCGGCTCCGAAGAGCCACGATTCAATTTTCATTTGCTGACGTCCCTTTGGTCGGCGTTACCCAAAACAGCTGCTGCGGGTGACGGGGCCTCGGCGGTGTGAACCTGGGCCAACTCCGGGTGGTGAAGGTCAAGGGCCGGGCGCTCGGAGCGGATACGGGGCAAGGAAGTGAAGTTGTGGCGCGGAGGCGGGCAAGACGTTGCCCATTCCAGCGAAGCACCGAAGCCCCACGGGTCATCCACTTCTACCTTCTTGTTGCTGCGCCAGGTGATGTAGACGTTCCAGAAGAACGGCAGGAGCGAAGCACCGAGGACGAAGGAGGAAATAGTGGAGAACTGGTTCATCCAGGTGAAGTTATCCTGCGGCATGTAGTCGGCGTAACGACGCGGCATTCCTTCAACGCCCAGCCAGTGCTGGATCAGGAAGGTTCCGTGGAAGCCGAGGAACAGGAGCCAGAAGTGGATCTTGCCGAGGCGCTCGTTGAGCATCTTTCCGGTCCACTTGGGCCACCAGAAGTAGAAGCCCGCAAACATTGCGAAGACCACGGTACCGAAGACCACGTAGTGGAAGTGAGCCACCACGAAGTAGGAGTCCGAGACGTGGAAGTCCAGCGGCGGCGAGGCCAGGATGATGCCGGTGAGGCCACCGAAGAGGAAGGTCACCAGGAAGCCGATGCTCCACAGCATGGGGGTTTCAAAGGTGATGGACCCTTGCCACAAGGTGCCGATCCAGTTGAAGAACTTCACGCCGGTAGGCACTGCGATCAACATGGTCATGAAGGCGAAGAACGGCAGCAGCACCGAACCGGTGACGTACATGTGGTGCGCCCAAACGGTCACGGACAGGGCCGCGATGGCGATGGTCGCGTACACAAGACCCTTATAGCCGAAGATCGGCTTGCGGCTGAAGACCGGGAAGATCTCAGACACGATGCCGAAGAACGGCAGCGCAATGATGTACACCTCAGGGTGGCCGAAGAACCAGAACAGGTGCTGCCACAGGACCGCTCCACCGTTTTCGGGATCGAAGATGTGGGCACCAAAGCGGCGATCAGCACCAAGTGCGAACAGTGCAGCTGCCAGTGGCGGGAACGCCATCAGGACCAGGATTGCCGTAACCAGCGTGTTCCAGGTGAAGATCGGCATGCGCCACATGGTCATGCCCGGTGCACGCATGCAGATGATGGTGGTGATGAAGTTGACGGCGCCAAGGATGGTGCCGAAGCCGGAGAGGGCAAGGCCGAAGACCCAGAGGTCACCACCAACGCCGGGGCTGAAGGTTGTGTTCGACAACGGCGCGTACGCGAACCAACCGAAGGAAGCAGCACCCTGGGGGGTGATGAAACCGGAGACGGCGATGGTGGAACCGAAGAGGAAGAACCAGAAAGCCAGGGCATTCAGACGCGGGAATGCGACGTCGGGGGCACCGATCTGCAAAGGCATGATGACGTTTGCGAAGCCGGCAAACAGCGGAGTTGCGAACATCAGGAGCATCACGGTGCCGTGCATCGTGAACATCTGGTTGTACTGCTCTTTGGTCTGCAGGATCTGCATCCCGGGTTCGAACAGTTCAGCGCGGATCAGCAGCGCCATGACGCCACCGAGGCAGAAGAACACGAAGGACGCGATCAGATACATGTACCCGATCGTCTTGTGGTCGGTGGAGGTAATCCAGTTGACGACGATGCGCCCCTTGGATTTAGGAACTACGGGAGCTTCAAGGACCCCCGGTGCGGATTGAGTGTACGTAGCCACGTCGCTCCCCTTACTTGGTTTCGTTCAGGTTCGGGTTACGGTCGTATTCCGCACCGAGCAGGCCCGTGTTGCCTTCCTGGCGAAGCTTGTCCATGTGTGCCTGGAACTCAGACTCGGAGACAACCTTGACGCGGAAAAGCATTTCGGAGTGGTACTCGCCGCAAAGTTCGGCACACTTACCGTCGAAGGTGCCCTCCTTCGTGGGGGTGAACCTGATGTAGTTCGTCTTGCCGGGGATCATGTCGCGCTTCTGGAGGAACGCGGGAACCCAGAATGAGTGGATGACGTCGCGGGAGTTCAGCTCCAGGTCCACTGACTTGCCAACCGGCAAGTACAGGGTGGGGAGCAGTTCCTTGTCGACTTCATTGCCGGTCAGGTGGGCCTGAACGCCGGCCTCGTGGAGGTCTTCATTGATGACCTCGCCCTTTTTGTAGTTGAAGTCCCAGGCCCACTGCTTGCCGCGAACGTCAACAACGACGTCGGCGGGCTGCGAGCGGTCATCGATCGCACGCTGGTCCTGGTCGGTGAAGTAGAAGAACACCAGCACCATGAACAGCGGGATGGTCAAGTAGAAGACCTCAAGCGGCAGGTTGTAGCTGAGCTGCTTGGGGAAACCCGTGGTGCCCTTGCGGCGACGGTAAGCAATGATGCACCAGACCAGAAGGCCCCACGTGATAATACCGACTGCCAAGGCGGCGATCCATGAGTTGACCCAGAGGTCCATGATCCGGTCAGTGTGGTTGGTCGTGCCGCGCTCTGTAGGCAGCCAACCCTTCTCTACCTCTGGTGAACATCCGGTCAAAACCAACGCGCCGGCTAGTGCCAAGCCAGTGATCGATGTGATCTTTTTGCGTCGGCTGCCGGTTCGGTTCTGCGAACTCACAGACGGCCCTTCCTCTTGTTGCTGTCTCCCGGCAGGCCGAAGGCCCACCGGGCACACTAAAAGTTTTACTACCCGATGTAGAGCTTACCGCTATCAAGCGGTTTTCGCGCACATGTCAGCGCCGTGGCTCCGAATGGTTTTAAACCCATCCGAAGTGGCGCCGACATGCGGCGATGGCTCACATCAGTGGAACGAATCGCCGCAAGCGCAAGACCCGCCGGCATTCGGGTTGTCGATAGTGAAGCCCTGCTTCGAAATGGTGTCTTCGAAGTCGATGCTGGCGCCGCTGAGATACGGCACGCTCATCTTGTCCACTACGACCTCGACGCCGTCGTAGTCGCGTACAGCATCTCCGTCGAGCAGTCGCTCGTCGAAGTACAGCTGATAGATCAATCCGGAGCAACCTCCAGGCTGGACTGCAACGCGCAGCCGAAGGTCGGTGCGCCCTTCCTGTTCCAGGAGGCTGCGGACCTTGCCTGCGGCGACGTCGGTCAGATTGACCTCGTGCGTGGCCAGTTCGTCGTTGGCGACGACCTGTTCTCCGGTGCTGTTTTCGTTGGTTGCAGTGCTCATTGGCCTACCTTCTTATGAAGCTCCTGGCGGCGGCGCCGGGACGCTGCCTGCCCTTACCCAATTACATACGGGTTATAGCTAATGCTACGTCGCGCAGGCGTTTAGCTATAACTCCTGACGTAACCACAGACAGCATTTGGTTGTTCCCGGCGCGCCGCCGCTCCATCACAGGCCGCTAGCCCTCGAGTCCCTCCGCATTGAGCTTGGCCAGCATCAGTGCTTCAGCCAGCACAGCATGCCGGAAGTCACCAATGTGCAGGGATTCATTGGCACTGTGCGCCCGGGAATCAGGATCTTCCACGCCCGTCACCAGGATCTGGACGTCAGGATAAACATCCATGAGGTCCGCAATAAAGGGTATGGAACCGCCAATTCCCATTTCCACGGGCTGGACACCCCACGATTCCCCAAGCGCCCACAAGGCTACCCTTGCTGCTGCGGAGGAAGTATCCGTGGAGAAGGCGTTGCCCCGCTCCCCCGGCGTAAACGTCACCTTGGCACCGAATGGTGCGTTGGATTCGACGTGCGACTTGAGTGCATCCATAGCAACCGCCGGGTCCTGTCCCGGAGCCAACCGCATGCTGAACTTGGCCCGTGCGGCCGGGATCAGCGTGTTGGATGCGACATCGACTGAGGGGACATCCATACCGATGATGGACAGTGCGGGCTTGGTCCACAGTCGGGAGGCAATGGTTCCCGCACCGGCAAGCTTCACACCTTCAAGCACCGAGGCGTCTGCGCGGTAGTCTTCTTCGGCCAGGTCCACAGCTACCTCATCGCGGGCCACCAGGCCCTCAACGGCTACCTTGCCGTCGTCGTCGTGCAGGGTGGCGATGAGCCGTGAGAGCAGGGTCGGGGCATCGAGCACCGGCCCACCAAACATTCCGGAGTGGACTGCATGGTCCAGGACGCGCACCTCAAAGGTCCCGTCCACCAATCCCCGAAGGCTGGTGGTCAGGGCCGGAACACCAACTTTCCAGTTGCTGGAGTCGGCCACCACAATGACGTCAGCCCGCAGGAGTTCCTGATGTTCCTCCAGGAATGTCCGGAACGTGGGCGAGCCCGCCTCTTCCTCACCTTCAAAGAAGAAGGTCACGCCGAGCCCAAAATCGTCACCCAGAACTTTGGTCACCGCATTGTAGGCGGCCAGGTGTGCCATGATTCCGGCCTTATCGTCAGCAGCACCACGTCCATACAGGCGGCCTTCGCGTTCCTCGGCCACGAAAGGCTCGGAGTTCCATAGGCTGCTGTCCCCGGGCGGCTGGACATCGTGGTGGGCATACAGCAGGATGGTCGGCTTGCCCTCCGCGGCGGGACGGCGCGCGACGACGGCAGGACCACCGGGGGTACCGTCGGTCTTGATGCACCGCAGTATCCGAACGTCTTCCATGCCCGAGGCTTTGACCAAGGCAGCGACAGCTTCGGCGCTGCGGTCCAGTTCATTCGGGTCGAAACTGGGCCAGGCAATACCCGGAATACCAACCAGGTCCTTAAGGGATCCCAACGTGGTGTCGAAGGAATCGTTGACGGCTCCGGACAGTGCCTCCACTGGAGTATTGCCGGCGAGCCCTTGCTTGTTCTGCGGGATCTCCGCATGTGCTGAAGTCATGGCCACACTTTACCGCCGGGGTTTCGGCGCCAGCGGCAGGCATGGCCACCCGGCGTCTGTCCCAGCCAGTGGTCCACGTAACGTACGCCACCTCTCTGAGGGGTATTCTGTAGGGGTGTTCGGACGCAAAAAGGAAGAGCCCAGCGCTCAATCAGTAGTAGACCAGGCCTACGCCACCGCCATGGAGCCCGGTGCCGGAAAGGGCACCCCGACTCCCAAGCGGAAAGACCAGGAAGCAGCCCGCAAGCGACCCCTGGTTCCCAATGACCGCAAAGCCTCAAAGGCTGCGGAGCGGGTGGCCATCCAGGACCAGCGGCAGAAGATGCGGCAGGCGCTGGATACCGGTGACGAGAGGTTCCTGCCACTGCGCGACAAAGGACCCCAGAAGCGCTACACACGTGACTATGTGGACGCACGGTTCAGCCTCGGTGAGTACCTGATGTTCGGAGCCTTGCTGTTCGTGGTGATCTCCCTGATCATTCCGCCCACAAGCGCCGGCATCAGCTACGTCCTCATCGGATTCTGGATTATGTTCCTGGCTGTCTTCGTTGACGTCTTCATTCTTTCCCGCAAATTGCGGAAACGGCTCACCGAGAAGTTCGGTGAGGTTGAACGTGGCTCCGTTTGGTACGGCTGCATGCGCGCTCTTCAATTCCGCAAGCTTCGCCTGCCCAAGCCGCAGGTCAAGCGCGGGGAGTACCCGGCCTAGCCGCCCTATCCTTTCAAATACAGGAAGACCCCGGACCATTGGTCCGGGGTCTTCCTTATGGTTGGCTCTGTGCACCGACCGGGCAACCGGGGTTATCGCACAGCGTTTTTGCGGAACTTTGCGAGTCCCTTGTTGATGCGCGAGGCCCAGAAGGGGCCCTCGTAGAGGAACGCCGTATAGCCCTGGACCAAAGTGGCACCTGCGTCCAGACGGTCTTGAACATCCCTGGCAGTCTCCACCCCTCCTACGGCGACAAGCACGAGCTGGTCACCCACGGCGGCCTTGAGCCTGCGCAGTACTTCGAGCGATCGCTGCTTCAGGGGGGCTCCCGACAGGCCACCGGCTCCCAGGGATTCGACCTTGTCGGCGTCCGAAACGAGGCCTTCCCGGGAAATAGTGGTGTTGGTGGCAATGATTCCGTCCAACTTCAGGTCCAGCGCCAGCCGGGCGACGTCGTCGATGTCCTCGTTGGAGAGGTCCGGGGCAATCTTGACCAACAGCGGAATATGCCGTCCTGCAGCTTCGTCGGCGGCGTCACCAACTGCCCGCAGCAACGGCCGCAGCGTCTCCACATTCTGCAGCAATCGAAGACCGGGGGTGTTGGGAGAACTGACGTTGACCACCAGGTAGTCTGCCGCCGGTGCCAGGCTGCGTGCACTGACGAGGTAATCGTCAGTCGCTTCGTCGAGCTCAACCGCTTTGGTCTTGCCAATGTTGACGCCGATGACCGGCCGGACATCCGGGTGCTTCCTTTGCAAGGCCGCACGCGCGGACTTGAGTCGCGGCGCAACGGCTGCTGCGCCGTCGTTGTTGAACCCCATGCGGTTGACCACTGCACGATCCTCAATGAGTCGGAACAACCGCGGCTTGTCGTTGCCTGGCTGCGCCTGGCCCGTAATAGTCCCCACCTCTACGTGGCCGAAGCCGAGCTCGGTCAGGGCCTCAATGCCGTGGCCTTCCTTATCAAAGCCTGCTGCCAGGCCGAACGGCGAGGGAAACGTCAGCCCCAAAGCCTCCGTGCGGAGCGATGCGGCGGGGACCGTCAGCCGGGCCAGTATCCGGCCGGCGCCCGAACGGTGGGCCGCCCGGATTCCCTGGAAACCGATCTTGTGTGCCTTTTCGGCATCCATCCAGGAGAAAGCCAGCTTGAAAAATGTGGGGTAAACACGCATGTTCCTAGTTTTCCGGTTTACGGACGACTCGCCAAACCCGTGACCCGCGATGCCGCTAGCATGTACCCATGCCGCGGACAAATAGTGACGCAGATCATGGGAACGCCATCAATGCCTACTTCTCTGCCGACGTCGTCGTAGTGGGTGCCGGACTTTCCGGCCTGGTGGCCGCAGCTACGGCCTATGCCGCGGGTAAGTCGGTGGCCATACTGGATCAGGAACCGGCAGCTTCAGCAGGTGGCCAGGCCCATTGGTCTTTCGGTGGCCTTTTCATGGTGGACACCCCTGAACAACGGCGTCTTGGGGTCAGGGACAACGCCCACCTTGCCCTGTCGGATTGGCTAGCCTCAGCGGCCTTTGACCGAAGCCAGGACGTCAATGCCCGTCAGTGGGCAGAGGCGTATGTCCACTTCGCCGCGGGCGAGAAACGGGCCTGGTTGAAGGGGCTCGGGGTGGGCATCTTTCCCTTGGTTCAGTGGGCCGAGCGGGGCGGCTACGGAGCCCAGGGACACGGCAACACTGTCCCCCGCTTCCACGTCACCTGGGGAACGGGGCCGGCATTGGTGCAACCTTTCCTGGCCAAGGTCATGGAAGGCGTCGGCGCCGGGCGCGTCAGCCTGCACTTCAGGCACAGGGCACTGACCCTGGCAATGACGGCTGGCCGGATCTCGGGTGTTTCGGCCGAGATTCTGGAAACCTCGACGGCGGCACGGGGCCAAGCCTCCTCGCGGCTGCCGGTTGGTCAGTTCACGGCCAATGCGGGCGCGGTGGTCGTCACGACGGGCGGCATAGGCGGCAATCACGCATCGGTGCGTCGCCAGTGGCCAGGGGGTACGGCCCCTGTACACCTGCTAAGCGGGGTGCCTGCCTCCGTTGACGGCGAGTTCCTTCCCGCGGTGGAAGCCGTCGGAGCAGCATGGGTCAATGGTGACCGGATGTGGCACTACCCCGAAGGAATCCACAACTACGATCCCGTCTGGCCGGCCCATGGAATCCGGATCCTTCCAGGGCCATCGTCCCTGTGGCTCGACGCCCAAGGCCGCCAACTGCCTGCTCCCCTTTTCCCCGGCTTTGACTCGCTGGGTGCACTGAACCACATCGTCAAGACAGGACATGGCTATTCATGGTTCGTCCTGAACCGAACCATCGCGCTGAAAGAACTTGCGCTATCAGGCTCCGAGCAGAACCCCGATCTCACGCAAAAAAATGTCCGGCTGCTCGCGTCGCGTTTGCGTCCCACAAGCGACTCACCCATCCAGCGTTTCCTGGACCGCGGCGTGGACTTCATCCAGGCATCCTCGCCCAGGGAGTTGGCCTCCCGGATGAACCAACTCACCGGAAATTCCATGATCGGGGCTGACGCCCTTGAAGCACTGATCCAAGCCCGGGACCGGCAGGTCGAAAGCGGCCTGGGAAAGGACCCCCAGCTTGCTGCCATCAGGGCGGCGCGACGGTTCGCCACGGACAAACTGATGCGGGTGGCCCCGCCGCATCGCCTCACAGATCCCGCCCACGGGCCGTTGGTGGCCATTCGGCTTTCCGTGCTGACCAGGAAAAGCCTGGGCGGGATCACCACCGATCTGCAGTCCCGGGTCCTTGACCCTCGAGATCAGCCCATCCCTGGCCTCTACGCAGCAAGGGAAGCAGCAGGTTTCGGCGGTGGCGGCATCCATGGTTACAGGGCTTTGGAAGGAACATTCCTTGGGGGCTGCCTGTTCACCGGGAGGGCCGCGGGGCGGGCCGCCGCTGCCAGTGTCTAAGCTAAAGCCATGGAGTGGACGGCTGACATCTTGGGAACAGACTTCCAATCCTGTGGCATTGATGCCACAGGATCCGACGGCGTCATCCGCCATGCCACCTTGGTACGCCACCGGGCGGAGAATCAGGAATCGATGAAAACCCGGCAGCCACAAGGCGCGGTCCTGTTTCTGCACGGCTGGAGCGATTACTTCTTCAACACCGAGCTGGCTGGGTTCTGGGCCGCACAGGGCTACGATTTCTACGCGCTGGATATGCATAACCACGGCCGCAGCCTGCAGACCGATATGCCTGGCGGTTACGTAGCAAACCTGATGGATTATGACGCCGAAATCAACCAGGCGCTTGCCATCATCCGCGACGAGCCGGGTACCCCACTGGGAGGGACTGTGACCCTGATGGGACACTCCACCGGAGGGCTGGTTGCCGCACTATGGGCGAGCCGCCATCCTGGATCCATTCAGTTCCTGATCCTCGACAGCCCGTGGTTGGAAATGCACGGCAGTTCCTTGGTACGGAGGGCTGCACAGGCGATGGTGGCACCCATAGCGAAGCTCCGGCCTGAAACCGTTTTGAGATTGCCCGAGCGGGGGTTTTACTTCCGGAGCATCAGCAGTACAGCAGAGGGTGAGTGGTCGTTGGACGAAAAGTACCGCCCACCGCTGGCCTTTCCGGTCCGGGCCGGCTGGCTTAGTGCGGTCTTTGCCGGGCACTCCCAGGTTGCCCGAGGGCTGAACCTTGATGTGCCCGTCCTCGTCCTGACATCTTCCGCCAGCGCCAATGGCATGGTGTGGCAGGAATCCATGCGCCGCTCGGATGCGGTGCTGGATGTCGGTGTCATTGCGCTCAGGGCCATGGCACTGGGCCGTAGCGTGACGCTGGAGCGCATCGACGGAGGGCTCCATGACGTCTTCCTTTCAGCCCCTCCAGTGCGGAAGGACGCCTACGCCCGGCTTGAGCGGTGGATCAAGGGTTTCATGCAGAGCGGTGCGCCGGCAGATGTGCAGCAGGGGGAACAATGAACACCACGCAAGAACCCACCTCACGGTGGAGACGCGACGTACTGGGTCACGGCTACGAATGCATGGACCTGCCGCTGAAGCCTGACGAGGAAGGGCCTGTCCACGCAACTCTTGTCCGGTACGCTCCACCCGCGCCGCAAACTTCCCAGAATGGCGTGTTGGACTTCCTGACGTCCTTTACCAAGCGCAAACGCCGCGCTGTCCCGGCCGATCCAGGCGGAGCGCCCCGCGTTGTGCTCTATCTGCACGGTTGGGCGGATTATTTCCTGCAGACCGAACTGGCCGAGTACCTCACGGCGTCGGGTTTTTACTTCTATGCGGTGGACCTTCGGAAATTCGGCCGCAGCCTGCTGCCCGGACAAACGCCCGGCTACATTACGGACCTCAACGCCTACGACGAGGACCTCGCTGCAGCGTTGGTGGAGATTGAACGGGACGTGGCTGAGCGGACCGGCAACACCACGGCGCCAACCATCCACATGCTGGCCCATTCCCTGGGCGGCTTGATCGCGGCCCTCTGGGCCGACCGCAACCCCGGCCGGTTGGGCACTTTGGTTTTGAATTCCCCTTGGCTGGAGCTCCAGGGCAGCAGCTTGGTCCGCAGCATCGCCATGCATCTGGTGGAACCTTTTGCACGCACGGACCCCAAGCGGCCCTTCCGCTTTCCCGAGATGCCGGCCTACTGGGAGAGCGTCAGCAATGAAGCACATGGCGAGTGGATCCTCGATCCACTGTGGCGGCCACGCGCGTCATTCCCGATCCGCGCAGGGTGGACCAAAGCTGTCCTGGCAGGGCACGCTGCCGTGGAACGAAAACTAAGCATCGATGCGCCGGTCCTGGTTTTGTTGTCGGGACGAACAAGAATCCAAGGTGAGTGGACGGCTGACCTGATGCGGGCCGACGCGGTCATTGACGTTGAGGAAACATCGCGAAGGGCCCTGGGCCTGGCCCGCCGCACCGCGGTCTTCCGGTACCCGGGCGCCCTTCATGACGTGTTTCTGTCCAGGCGCACCGTCCGTCAGCAGGCGTACCGCGATGTTGCTGTCTGGCTAGCCGCTTATCCCTACTGATGTAGCAAGGGTGCGCTACATTCCGGTTGGCGCCGCATCCACGGCGCCTCCATAGCGCCTGTCGCGCTTTGCATAAATCTCGACGGCGTCCCACAGGGTCCGCCGGTCTACGTCCGGCCACAGTGTGTCCATGAAGACGAATTCAGCGTAGGCAGACTGCCACAGCAGAAAATTCGAGAGCCGCTGCTCTCCGGAACTACGAAGAAAAAGGTCGACATCCGGCAAGTCGGGCTCATCGAGGTATTTCTGGATGGTCTTCTCCGATACGGATCCAGGCTTCAACCGACCCTCGGCGACGTCATGGGCGATGGCGGAGACTGCGTCCGCAATCTCGGCGCGGCCGCCGTAATTAACACACATGGTCAACGTGCAGGTGTCGTTGGCCTTGGTGTATTCCTCGGCTTCTTCGAGTTCCCTGATAACAGAACCCCAGAGTTTTGGGCGCCGGCCCGCCCAGCGAATGCGCACGCCCCACTCATCGAGCTGGTTCCGCTGGCGTCGTAGTACATCCTTGTTAAATCCCATCAGAAAGCGGATCTCCTCAGGGGATCGTCTCCAGTTCTCAGTCGAGAACGCGTAGACGCTGACGTATTTGATGCCCAGTTCGATCGCCCCTGCCATCACGTCAAGCAGAGCAGGCTCGCCGGCTTTGTGCCCCTCGATGCGAGGAAGCCCGCGCTGATTCGCCCAGCGTCCGTTGCCGTCCATGACTATTGCCACGTGTTGAGGAATAAGTTCGCTGGGAATACCGGGCGGCACGGCCCCCGAGGGGTGTCCGTAAGGCGCTGTAACAGGGGCCGTCCTGGACGTTGTCGTCTTGCTCTTCTTACCAAGTGCCACTGTCAGCTTCGCTCCACGTGTTTGAGTGATTTCAGGGCCCGTTCCAAATGCCATTGCAGATAGCCTGCCACCAGCCCTGCGGCTTCCCGCCGGTGCCTCGGATCCGATGCATCAGCCACACCCCAGTTGCCTGTCAACAAAGCACCAAGCAGTACCACGGTCTCCGCAGCCGGCGCCGGCGAACCCGGAGGGCGGCAGTCGCTGCACACCATGCCGCCGACCGGAGCAGCAAAGGCCGTGTGCGGCCCCGGCCGGCCACACCGCGCGCAATCAGTAAAACTGGGAGCCCAACCACCAGTGGCCAAAGCCCTCAGCAGGTACGAGTCCAGAATAAGTTCAGGCGGATGGTCCGAACGGCTCAGGGCTGCAAGTGCCCCCACCAGCAGGTTGTATTGCGCGGTCCCGGATTCGGTATCGGCATCCGTGAGTTTCTCGGCAGTCTCCGTCATGGCCGCAGCAACGGTGAACCTGCCATAGTCGGCAGCAATACTGCTGCCATACGCACCCTTGGCCACGGCCTGGGTCACAATGTCCAAGGTGCGGCCGGAGACAAGCTGCAAGTCTGCCACCATGAAGGGCTCAAGACGGGCCCCGAAACGGCTGCTGGTCCTCCGCACGCCCTTGGCAACTGCGCGTACCTGGCCATGGTGCTTGGTCAAAAGCGTGATGATGCGATCTGCTTCGCCCAACTTGTGGGTACGGAGCACCACGGCATCGTCCCTGTAGGAACGTGCTGCAAACGACGGATTGGCCACAACTAATCTTCGCACTAGGACGGGACCACTCTGCGATCCCCGGACCGTGTGGTGACGGTATTTCCCGTCACCACACGGCAGATACTTTAGGCCCGGGCGTCCCGCACTGCCCGGTTCACAGCCGAAATCAGCGCCTTGAGTGATGACGTGGTGGTGCTGGGGTCGATACCCACACCCCACAGGACCCGCTCGCCAACGGCACATTCAACGTAGGCCGCCGCGCTGGCGCTGCCACCCTCGGACAACGCATGTTCGCTGTAGTCAAGCACACGGACATCAACGCCGTCGTGATGCAGGATGTCCAGCAGTGCAGCAATGGGACCGTTGCCATGCCCGGTCCGCCGGACTTCCACGCCGTCGATCCGCAGGTTGGCATTCATGGTCATGGCGCCGGATTCGTCGGTTTCGGTGCTGACGCTACCAAGGGCATAGCGGCCCCACTGGGCCTGCTCCTCATCGGACGGCAAGTATTCATCCTGGAAGACCTGCCACAGTTGTGCACCGCTGACCTCGCCACCCACGGCGTCGGTGCGCCGCTGGATGACTCCGGAAAACTCAATCTGGGCACGCCTGGGAAGATCCAAGTTGTGCTCATTCTTCAACAGGTAGGCAACCCCGCCCTTGCCCGATTGAGAGTTCACCCGGATGACAGCTTCATAGCTGCGTCCGAGGTCCTTGGGATCCACGGGCAGGTATGGAACCTGCCAAGTGAAGTCGTCTACCGATTTTCCGGCCGCCGCGGCGTCCTTCTCCAGGGCTTCGAAACCCTTCTTGATGGCATCCTGGTGCGAACCGGAGAAGGCTGTGAAGACGAGGTCGCCACCATATGGTGAACGCTCCGGAACCGGCAACTGGTTGCAGTACTCCACCGTGCGACGAACTTCATCGATATCGGAGAAATCGATCATGGGGTCCACGCCCTGCACGAACATGTTCAATCCGAGCGTTACCAGGTCCACGTTGCCCGTGCGCTCACCGTTACCGAACAAGCAGCCTTCAATCCGATCGGCGCCGGCCAGGTAACCGAGCTCGGCCGCAGCCACACCCGTGCCGCGGTCGTTGTGCGGGTGGAGGGAAATGATGATGCCCTCGCGAGGGTGCAGGTTGCGGTGCATCCACTCGATGGAGTCTGCATAGACGTTCGGTGTAGCCATCTCCACTGTGGCCGGCAGGTTGATGATCACCTGGTTGTCAGCAGAGGCCTCAAAGACGTCGGCTATGGCGTTGCAGACCCGGGCGGCGTACTCGAGCTCGGTTCCCGTGAAGGATTCCGGTGAGTATTCATACGTGATGTGCGTATCCTGCAGGGTTTCCTCGTACTTTTTGCACAAGCGGGCACCCTGCAACGCGATATCAAGAATTCCGTCTTCGTCCTGGTTGAAGACCACGCGCCGCTGCAGTACGGAGGTGGAGTTGTACAGGTGGACAATGGCCTGCTTGGCACCCACCAAGGACTCGTAGGTCCTCTCGATCAGATGCTCACGCGCCTGGGTCAGGACCTGGATGCTGACGTCATCAGGGATGTGCCCACCCTCGATGAGTTGGCGAACGAAGTCGAAGTCGGTCTGTGACGCCGAAGGGAATCCAACTTCAATTTCCTTATATCCCATTTTCACGAGCAGCTGGAACATCTTCAGCTTGCGCGCCGGGCTCATGGGGTCGATCAAGGCCTGGTTTCCATCGCGCAGGTCAACGGCGCACCAACGCGGGGCTTTGGTGATGATCTTGTCCGGCCAGGTGCGGTCAGGAACTTCGACGGTGATTTGGTCCTGGAACGGCAGGTAGCGGTGAATCGGCATACCGGAGGGCTTTTGTGCATTACGCATGACGTGTGGCCTTTTCTCTAAGAACTAAGTGAAAGCTTAGCCGGACACAACGGAACTCCGCGGCGAGGATGGCCCAGCTTCAGATAGCTTTCAGGCCCCGCCGCGGCAGCTAAGAAGAAGCATCGCCGTACGCACAAAATCACAGTAACACGATGCGTATGATGACAGTGCAACACCTCATGCAACGTCCACTATGCAGACGCAGCGACGGTGGCAACGCCGGCTGCGTCCACACAAGGAGCCACAGTGCCACAGTCGGGGATCACTCTTTCGAACATAGATCACAGCGTCCGGCCCCAGGACGACCTTTACCAACACGTCAACGGCGCGTGGCTCAACAGCACAACGATCCCTGATGACAGGCCGCTGGAAGGCACGTTCACCGCATTGCGGGACGGGGCGGAGTTGGCCGTCAAAGCGATCATCGAGGAAGCGGCAGGCAAAGGCGGGTCGGCAACCGGCGTTGAACAGCAGGTAGGCGGGCTCTATGCGAGTTTCATGGATGAGGCGGCAGCCGAGGCAAAAGGCATAGACCCTATCCGGAGCCGGCTCGAGGAAGTCCATGCCGTGAAATCAACCCACGAACTGGCTGCCCTGATCGGCCGCCTGTTCCGGTCAGATGTCTCCGGGCTCTTCTCCATCTACCCCGCCCCTGACGCCGGCAATCCCGAGCGCATCCTGCTGTACATCGGGCAGGGCGGCCTGGGATTGCCTGACGAGTCCTACTACCGGGAAGAAAAGTTTGCCGGGATCGTGACCGCCTACGGCGAATACATTGCCCGGTTGCTCGGGCTGGCAGGTATCCCGGATTCCGAAGCTGCATCAACGCGCATTGTCGCCCTTGAAAAAGCCCTGGCCGCGCACCACTGGGACAACGTCACACTGCGGGATCCCCAGAAAACGTACAACCTGAAAACGTCCGATCAAGCATCGGAACTGTTCCCCCTGCTCGATACGTGGTTCCAGGCTGCGCGGGTTGATGCCGCAAAGCGGAACGAAATAGTGGTCAGTACCCCGGATTTCTTCGCCGGCGCGGCGGGTTTGCTGGAGTCCGAGTCCTTGGATACTTGGAAAGAGTGGCTCACACTCCGGGTCCTCAGCTCAGCGGCCCCGTACCTTTCGTCCGAATTTGTGCATACCAATTTCGGGTTCTACGGCACCACGCTCAGCGGCACACCCCGGAACAAGGAGCGCTGGAAGCGTGGCGTTGCCGTCGTCGAAGCTGCTCTTGGCGAAGCCGTTGGACAGATTTACGTGGACCGCCACTTCCCCGCCGGCCACAAAGCCCGGATGGAGACCCTCGTCGCCAACTTGATCGAGGCCTACCGTGAGAGCATCTCCTCCCTGACGTGGATGGGTGAGGACACGAAGAAGGAAGCGCTCAAAAAGCTCGAGGCATTCCGTCCAAAGATTGGTTTTCCCGGGAAATGGATTGACTACTCTGCCGTGATCATCGATCCATCAGATCTGTTGGGCAATGTGGAGCGGGCCCACGATGCCGACGTCGATCGCCACCTGGACGAAATCGGCAAACCCGTGGACCTCAACAAGTGGCTCATGACTCCCCAAACCGTCAACGCCTACTACCACCCCATGCTGAACGAGATCGTCTTCCCGGCCGCCATTCTGCAGCCGCCATTCTTCACGGCCGAGGCTGACGACGCAGTGAACTACGGTGGAATCGGCGCAGTGATCGGTCATGAGATCGGCCACGGCTTCGACGACCAAGGATCACAGTTCGACGGAAGCGGGGCCCTTCGCAACTGGTGGACTGAAGAGGACCGGACCGCTTTCGAAGCCCTCACCGCTAAATTGGTGGCACAGTACGATGCCCTCTCCCCCTACGCGGCACCCGACCACAAGGTCAACGGCAAACTCACCCTCGGCGAGAACATCGGCGACCTCGGCGGCCTGACCATTGCTTACAAGGCCTACCTGCTCAGCCTCGGTGGTGCCGAGCCGGAGGTGATCGACGGCTTCACTGGCCGGCAGCGCTTCTTCATGTCCTGGGCAGCAGGATGGCGCCAGGTCATCAGGCGCGAGGAGGCGATCCGGCGCCTGGCCACAGATCCACACTCCCCCAACGAGTTCCGCACTAATGCCATTGCCCGCAACCTCGATGCTTTCCATGAAGCGTTTGGGGTCAGTGCAGCAGATGGCATGTGGATGGAACCCGGAGACCGCGTCAGCATCTGGTAACACCGGAAAGAAAAGGCCGGGCCGGTTCGTGGAGAACCGGCCCGGCCTTTCCCATGCATGGGGTGGTACCAATTACTGATCGATGTATAACGGATTCACTTGCTGGCAGACGGCATCGCTGGCGGTCTGGTTGACCACGTCCGGCGGCACGGAGGTTGCTCCGTAGGCAGTGCCGCTTCCGAAGTCCGTGCCGACATAGAGCTGCACCCCTGCCACGCCCGGCGCTTCCTGCACTTGTGAAGCCGGGATGCCGTAGAGCGCCGCCACGTCCGTGGCGACGTCGGCAAAACCTGCTCCGTAGTAGAGAACTGTCTGGTCCACCGGGTTTGCCAGATAAGACACGGCCTGCGTAAAGCCGTTGCCTGTCAGTACTGCCATGATCTCTTGGGCCCGTGCAGGCACTCCAGTGCCGTTAGCTACCGCAACGGGCTGGATCGCTTTGTCGTAGGCAGGGACCGCAGGCGCGGACGCTGTTGGCTGCGGCGCCGGAGTCTCTGTGGCCTGCGGCGAAGAGGTGGCCCCCGGGGTGGTCAGGTCGAGGTCCGCCCGGAGTGCTGCAAAGAGCTGTGATGACTGCGGTTCCACCAGTTCGAGCCTGTTGGGATCAACAGCTGCTGCCTGGGTTGGCACGGCGACAAACGCAACTTTGGACACATCAATGTCCTTCAACCGTCCGCCGATGGTCAGCAACGACGGCACGGATGCCAGGCCCTCATCAACGGTGAGGTTCTGAGTAACGACGTCGGCAATCTGCAGGAGCCGCTGGGGATTGCCCAACGTTCCTTCATCCTTGAGTTTCCTTGTCAGAGACGAGAGGAAGGCCTGTTGGCCCTTGATACGGCCGAGGTCCCCTCCATCGCCAAAGGCATGCCGGGTCCGCAGGAAAGCCAGGGCTTGTTCACCTTCAACCAGGGAATCACCCTTGGGCAGGCGAAGGCGGGAGTCCGGGTCAAAGACCGGATCACTGACACAAACGTTGACGCCGCCAATGGCATGCGACAACTCCTTGACGGCGTTGAAGTCCGCCATCATGAAGTGATCGATTTCCAAGCCGGTAAGTTTGTTCACCGTGTCTACAGCACAGCCAATGCCAGCCTCCGCCATGGCCTCATTGATCATCACGCCACTGCGGGCCGGGAAAGTCTGGTTGTTGGTCCGATCCGTGCATTGCGGGACGTCCACCAGGAGGTCGCGCGGGAAACTCATGACGCTGACGCGCTTGTTGTCAGCGGATATGTCCAGCAGCATCATGACGTCCGAGTGGCCGTAGCCAGTGGAGTCTTCCGTACTTCCGTACTCTGAGTTCTTCCCATCACGGGTGTCTGACCCGAGGATGAGGATTTGCAGGCGGTCGGACTTGTCGTTGGCAAGGGTTTCTCCGCTATCGCGGGTTTCGCCTGCGCTCAACGGCGCCTTGGTGATGTTGTTCTGCAGCCGGATGAACCAAAAGGCGGCAAAGGCAACGCCTGCAACCAAGGCCACGGAGACCACGCCGGTAACAATCTTCAGCCACAGCGGCAGTCCCTTGCGGGGCTTCATGTGGCGGGGAGTGCCCTCGGCATCTTCTCCATGGCGACCCGCAACGGGGTCAGCGGTGCCGGTGCCCTGCGGGCGGGCGTCACGACGTCGCACTATTCGGTTTACCTTTCCTCAAACACGTGGATTCCCGCCATCATAGTTGCCGAGTCTGGGAAGTTCCTTATCGCCTCACCATGATGCCTGGACGTATCCCGCCCGCTAGAAGCCCAGCTTGACCAATTGCTTGGGATCCCGCTGCCAGTCCTTGGCCACTTTGACGTGCAGATCCAGGTAGATCCGGGTGCCCAGGAGGGTCTCAATTCCCTTGCGGGCGTTGGTGCCCACTTCACGCAACCGGCTTCCACCCTTGCCAATGATGATGGCCTTTTGTGAGGGGCGCTCCACATAGAGGTTGACCCTCACGTCCAACAGCGGATTGTCCTCGGTTCGGCCCTCACGGGGAACGATCTCTTCGACCACCACGGCGAGCGAGTGGGGAAGTTCGTCCCTGACACCTTCCAAGGCGGCTTCACGAATGAGTTCGGCAATCATGACGGCCTCGGGCTCGTCGGTCAGTTCGCCGTCGGGGTACAACGGCGGCGAGGACGGCATATGGCTGATCAATACGTCAGCGACGGTGGACACCTGGAACCCGTCAGCGGCTGAAACGGGAACGATGTCGGCCCAGCCCTGCTCGCCCAGGACGTCGCGGCCCAAGGCAGCGACAGCGAGCAATTGCTCCGTCAACGCCTGCCGGTCCACGAGGTCGGTCTTGGTCACCAGTGCAACGATCGGCTTCCTGCCAACTGCCGCGAGCTGAGCTGCAATGTATTTATCGCCGGGGCCGATCTTCTCGTTCGCCGGCAGGCAGAATCCAATGGCGTCCACTTCAGCCAAGGTGTCGGCCACGAGTTCATTGAGCCTCTTGCCCAGCAGCGTGCGCGGCCTGTGCAGGCCAGGGGTATCCACCAGGATCAACTGCGCATCCTCGCGATGGACAATGCCACGGATAGTGTGCCTGGTAGTCTGCGGCTTGGCTGAGGTGATGGCCACCTTCTGGCCAACCAAGGCGTTGGTCAGAGTCGATTTGCCGGCATTGGGCCGTCCTACCAGCACAGAGAAGCCTGCGTGGAAGCCGCCGAAGTCACTATCGGCATCGAATTTCTTATTTTGCTTGCTCACGTGGAACTCCCTGTTGCGTTGAGTCGGCGTCATCGAGTAGGTCTTCAAAGTCAGTGTCTTCCTTTGGCATGGCTGCCGCAATGATGTGGCTGACCCTGTTTCGGCGACCCTCAAGCCTATCGGCCTTAAGCGATATTCCATCCACATCGACTGAGCTGCCGACAATAGGGACCTGACCAAGGGCCTTGGCGAGGAGGCCGCCCACGGTGTCCACCTCGTCGTCGTCGAGGTCAATGTCGAACAGTTCACCGAGGTCATCGATACTCATGCGGGCGCTGACCCGGAACGTACCGTCACCAAGGTCCACCGCTTCTTCCGCAGCAGCGTCATATTCATCAACGATTTCACCCACGATTTCCTCGATAAGGTCTTCGAGGGTCACCAGTCCCGCCGTACCGCCATACTCATCAATCACGATCGCCACATGCGTTGATTCCTGCTGCAGTTCCCTGAGAAGGTCACTCACCAGCTTGGACTCAGGGACGTAGCGCACGTCCCTGGCGAGGGAGTCGACGTCGTGTGCCTGCAGCCCGGGTTCGCCACGATGCATGGCAGCGGCTACATCCTTCAAATACAGAATTCCACGGATCTGGTCCGTATTCTCGCCGATGACCGGAATTCTCGAATAACCCGACCGCAGAAAGAGGCCCATGGCCGTTTCCAGGTCCGAGCCGGTCCCGATGCTGACGATGTCCGTCCGGGGTACCATCACCGAACGCACCAAGGTGTCCCCGAAGTCGAAGACCGAATGGATGAGTTCAGCCTCGTTGTCCTCGATCATGTCCGACTCGGCGGCCCGGTCCACGAACTCGCGGAACTCTTCTTCGCTGACGAAGGCGTCGTCGCCGCTGGGTGCACCGGGAGCCACTGCCTGGCCCAAAGCCACAAGCCACCCCGGGATTGGCCCGAGAACCCAGCAGAGGAAGCGGATCAGCGGAGCGGTGAAGCGGACAACGGGGCCGGAATGTGCCCTGCCCAGTTGCCGTGGAGACACCCCGACCAATACGAACCCAATGACCGCCATGATGCCTGTGGCGGCGAGCCCGGCAAGCCATACGTTGTCGAGCAAACTGTGCAGCACTACCGCCACGGCTACTGCAGCTGCCATTTCGAACCACACACGCCAGAAGCGCAACGCACGCATATGGGCGATCGGGTTCTTGAGGATCCCGCCCAGGGCTTTGCCCTTGCTGCGGACAATTGATTGTTCGGCTTCGTGCCGGGGCAGGAAGTTGAATGCGGCCTCAGCCGCTGTCAGCAAGGCGACGAAGCTAAGGAAAACCAGCGCCATGCCGACCAGGATGATCCAGGTCACTGCATGGTCTCCATGGGGGCATCCTTGCCCAGGAATTCAGACAGCAGTTCCCGCTGCAAACCGAACATCTCTTCTTTTTCCTCGGGTTCGGCGTGGTCGAACCCGAGGAGATGGAGGATGCCGTGTGTTGTCAGGAGCAGCATCTCATCCTGGGTGGGGTGACCGGCGTTGCGGGCCTGAACCTCGGCCACCTGGGGACAAATGGCGATATCGCCCAGCATCCCTTGCGGGGTGGGCTTATCCGGGGTGCCGGGAGTCAATTCGTCCATGGGCACGGACAAGACGTCGGTGGCACCGGGTTCATCCATCAGCTCAATGTGGAGTTTTTCCATGGCGGGTTCGTCCACCAGGAGGATGGAAAGCTCTGCCTGGGGATGAATGTAGAGCCGTTCGAAGATGAAGCGGGACAACGTCACCAGCTGGGCTTCATCCACCGCCACGCCGGACTCGTTGTTGACTTCAATGCTCATTGACGCTCTCCACGTTTGTAATGTGTGCCTGGTGCGTCCTTGCGGTGCGCATCATCCCAGGTGCTGTAGGCGGATACGA
>NZ_JABMCX010000120.1 GCF_013179505.1 Paenarthrobacter sp. CM16
GTGGCTGACGCAGGGATGAAGGCGATAGTGACGTGGGAAGCCAAGGCGAACGCCGGGAAGATGGACTACCAAGTGGGCAACTCCTTGCGCCCCGGTGACATCGTGCTCATGCATTTCCGTGCCGAGTTTGCCGCGGACCTCGCTGCTTTCCGGGCTGCCCAGCTGGCCGCGGGGCTGGAAGTGGTGTTGCTGGAGGACTTCCTGGGCGTTGCGTAGGCGCCGCGCCGGTGTGATGGGAAACCAGTAGGCTCGCTCCATGGACGTTTCCACCCTTCGCGAGATTTGCCTCGGTTTTCCGGGCGCGTTCGAAGACTTCCCGTTCGGTCCCGAGACTTCGGTGTTCAAGGTCCGTTCCGCCGTCGCGGGTGGTTCGCGCCAGGAGGCCAAGATGTTCGCTCTTTCCACCATGGATCCGGACAACTGGTCCGTGAGCCTGAAGTGCGAGCCGGCGTTGGCGGAGCAACTCCGGGCAGCCAACCCTGAAATCACCGGCGCCTGGCATATGAACAAGACCCATTGGAACGGTGTGCGACTGGACGGGGCCCTGGCCGATGACATGATCCGGGACATGGTGGAGGACTCGTACGACCTCGTGGTGGCCACCCTGAGCCGCAAGCAGCAAGAGCAGCTTGGTTGGGCCCGGCTCGCAAACCCAAAGGGCAACTGACACGCCTGCGCACACCCTCCCCACGGCGCTGACATGGGACTAGATTGATACTGCATACCTAAGGACCTCAGCCACGGGCTGGTCAGGAGCGGTTTGATGCTGGATCAGAAGACACTGGACCACCTATGGAATTTTCGCGATCCGGCAGCCTCGGAGGCCGCGTTCCGCGCCGCAATGATCGAGGACACGTACGACGCCGATGAACGCGCTGAGCTGGCAACCCAGCTTGGGCGGGCCATCAGCCTGCAGGGCCGATACGAGGAAGCCGATGCGCTCCTGGACGGCATCGACGACGACGAGCCAACAGTAGGTGTTCGTATCCTCCTTGAGCGCGGCCGGGTTCTGAACGCCGGCGGACGTCCGGCCATGGCTGTGCCACTCCTGGAGCAGGCAGCGGAGTTGGCGGACCATCTTGGTGAGGAATTCCTGGCTGTGGATGCACTCCACATGCTCTCCCTCGCCGATGACGCGCATGCCGAAGTGTGGATGCGAAGTGCCCTCGAATATGCCTCCACGGCCCATGATGAGCGAACTAAGCACTGGATGATTGTTTTGCACGTTGCTCTTGGCACGTTTCTGCGGGGTAAAAAGCGGCTCACGGAGGCCCTGGTGGAGTTCCAATTGGCCGAACAATGGGCGGAACGACTGGGATCCGAGGCCCATGGAGCTTTGGCCCGGGAAGCCATCACCGAGTGCGGAAAGGCGCTCGCGGAGGGACCGTAGAAAGATCACGCTTTGACAAATGTTGATCGAAACTGCCGCGAAATATTGATTTTCGATCATTCGTGGTGAATTATGTCACAGAAGGTTGGTGCTGCCAGAGCGCCAACCCAGACTGTCTGACTGAACGGCTTTCCCGCCGCAACAGTCGACACTACGAGTCACTGGAGGGTTTAGAAATGAACGTTCAGCACCAGTCCGTCGGTCGCCGTGGATTCCTGCGCGGAGCACTCGCTGCAGCCGTGCTCGTGCCCATGGGGGGAACCATTGCTTCATGCGCCGCAGGTGGCGGCACCACAACCACCGGCCCCACGGGCACCGTCTCCGAGACCAACCCGTTCGGCATGGCAGACAAGGCCGCCCTCGACGCCGTGATCTTCAAGGGTGGCTACGGGATCGACTACGTCGAGTTCGCCGGCAAGATCTTCGAAAAGACGCATGAGGGCTCCACCGCCAAGATTTCCCCGTCCACGGATATCGCCCAGGAACTCCAGCCGCGCTTCGTCGGTGGCAACCCGCCGGACCTGATCGACAACTCCGGCGCGAAGGCGATCGGCTTCAGCACCATCCTTGCCCAGCTTGAAGACCTCACCAGCGTTGTGGAGGCCAAGAACCTTGAGGGCAAGGTCATCAAGGACACCCTGTACACAGGCGTACTGGCTCCGGGCACTTTTGACGGCAAGCTTGCCGCACTGAACTACGTCCTGACCGTCTTTGCCGTGTGGTACTCCGATTCCCTCCTCAAGGAGAACGGCTGGACCGTTCCCAAGACCTGGGATGAGATGTACGCGCTCGGCGAGCAGGCCAAGGCCAAGGGCAAGTACCTCTTCGTCTGGGGCAAGGAAGCGGCCACGTACTACCAGGAACTGGCCATCGCCTCCGCCATCAAGGAAGGCGGCGACGACGTTCGCCTCGCCTTGGAGAACCTCAAGGCAGATTGCTGGTCGCACCCGGCCATCCAGTCCGTCTTCACGGCCCTGGACAAGATCGTCAAGGCCGGCTTCTTCAAGCCCGGCGGCTCCGGCACGCAGTTCACGGCCGCCCAGGCACAGTGGAGCAACGCCCAGGAGGCTGTGTTCTACCCCTCGGGTTCCTGGATCGAAAACGAAATGAAGGACCAGACCAAGGCCGGCTTCAACATGATGGGCGCCCCGGCCCCGTCCGTGAGTGCCAGCCCCAAGATGCCGCAGACAGCACTCCACAGCGCTGCAGGCGAGCCGTTCATTGTTCCGAGCCAGGGCAAGAACGCCGCCGGAGGCAAGGAACTGCTCCGGATCATGCTCTCCAAGGAAGCGGCTACCAACTTCGCCAAAACCAAGCTCGCGCCCACGATCGTCAAGGACACCGTCCCGGCCGATGGTTTCGGGTCCACAGCCCTGGTTTCGCAGACGAAGATGCTCAGTGACGCCGGCGAGGACATCTACACCTGGAACTTCATCGACCTTTACGGCACCAACAAGGACCAGCTGGTGGTTTGGAACACCTTCCTGGACGGCAAGTCCGACGTTGCAACCCTCACCTCCGCACTCCAGAACATCACCGACAAGGTCCGCAACGACAGCTCGGTCAAGAAGATCGAAGTGAAGTGACGTCAGTGAAAACTCAGCAGAGCCGGAACGACGACGGCCTGGCCGCCGTCGTTCCGGCGCCGGCTCCACCGCAAGTGATTAAGCGGCGGCGGAAGCCGTTGACGTGGGACAAGGTCAGTTTCTTTGCGGTCTTCCTCGGACTGCCGTTGGCGATCTACCTCTTGTTCGTCATTTGGCCGTTCATCCAGGCCTTCGGATACTCGCTGACGGACTGGTCCGGTTTTTCGCCGAACCAGAACTTCATCGGCCTTGAAAACTATGTGAAGATCTTTACCGATGACATCTTCATGAAGGCAATGTCCAACAACATCGTCCTGGTGATCTTCCTCCCGATCATCACCATCATCCTGAGCTTGGTGCTTGCCTCGCTGGTGACAGTGGGTGGAAGCAGCAAAGGCCAGATCAAGGGTTTGCGCAATTCCAGCTTCTACCGCGTGGTCTCGTTCTTCCCGTACACCATTCCCGCAGTGGCCATTGGCATCATGTGGGGGCAGATCTACGATCCCTCCGGTGGTCTGCTGAACGGCATCCTGACCGGAATGGGCCTGGACCAGTTCAAGGACTTCGCCTGGCTGGGTGATAAAAACACCGCCATGATCGCCACCATGTTCGTGATCGTGTGGGGCTTTGTGGGCTTCTACATGGTCTTGTTCGTGGCCGGCATCAAAGGCATTCCTGCCGAGCTTTTCGAAGCCGCCAGGATCGACGGCGCGGGCCGCTTCCGCACCGCAATGTCCATCACCATCCCGCTGATCCGCGACAACATCCAGACCGCCTACATCTACATGGGCATCCTGGCCTTGGATGCGTTCGTCTACATGGCTGCGCTGAATTCCGGCGGTGGCCCGGACAACTCCACGCTGGTCATGGCACAGCAGCTCTTCTTCACTGCCTTCAGTAAGGGCCAGTTCGGCCTCGCCAGCGCCATGGGCGTTGTGCTGGCGGTTGCCACGCTGATCTTCTCCGGATTGGCGTTCCTGGTCAACCGGCTCACCGGCGGCGATAAGGATGTGAGCCTGTAATGAGTACCAAAGTCTCAACGCCGGAAATGAAGTCACTGCACTTCCAGCCCCGGACCCCGGCAACCACCAAGGGCGACAAAGTGGTGGGAGCGGTGTCCCACACCGCGCTGACCATCTGGACCTTGATCGTTATCCTGCCGCTCCTGTGGACGTTCATGTCCTCGTTCAAGACGTCCAGCGAGATCTTTGCTTCACCGTTCGCTTTGCCCGGTGAATGGAAGCTGGACAACTACGTCAAGGCCTGGAGCGACGCCGGCATCGGCAGCGCCTTCCTGAACTCGATCGTCGTAGTGGCGGCAGCGCTGGTCATTGTCATGGTCCTCGGTGCCATGTGTGCCTACGTGCTGGCCCGGTACACCTTCCGTGGCAGCAGGGCCATCTACTATCTGATGCTCGCCGGGCTGACGTTCCCGATCTTCCTCGCCATGGTGCCGTTGTTCTTCGTGCTGAAGAACATGGGGCTCCTGAACACCCTGCCCGGCCTGATCCTGGTGTACGTGGGCTTCGCGCTTCCGTTCACGGTGTTCTTCCTGTTCTCCTTCTTCAAATCGCTGCCGCACGAAATCACTGAAGCGGCGGCCCTTGATGGGGCAGGGGAGTGGCGGACGTTCTTCCAGGTGATGTTGCCGATGGCCAAGCCGGGCCTTGCCTCGGTTGCCATCTTCAACTTCCTGGGCCTGTGGAACCAGTTCCTGATTCCGGTGTCCATCAACGCTGCCGGCCCGCGCGTCCTTTCCCAGGAACTCGCAGCCTTCGCGGGTCAAATGGGCTACGCCGTGGACTACGGCGCACTGTTCGCAGCAGTCAGCGTTACGGTCATTCCGGTGCTCATCGTGTACGTGATCTTCCAGCGCCAGCTGCAGGGTTCCGTTTCGCAGGGCACCTCCAAGTAGTTCGAAAAGTAGTGCACCCCAGCTAAGAAGCAGCGTTCGACGGCGGTTCCCACCTTTTGGTCGGGGGCCGCCGTCGGGCGTTAAACCTGAAAAGATAAAACGGAATCTGTAGTGCAACGAAAGGCAGCAGCCCGTGATCTTCATTGTGGTCAAGTTCAACGTCAAGCCCGACTGGTCAGAGCGCTGGCTGGACCTGGTGGCCGACTTCACCGAGGCGACCCGCGCTGAACCCGGCAACCTGTGGTTCGACTGGTCCCGCAGTGTGGACAACCCCCACGAGTTCGTCCTGGTGGAAGCCTTCGAAGACGATGCCGCCGAGGCCCACGTCAACAGCGATCACTTCAAGAAGGCCATGGCGGACATGCCCCAGGCCTTGGTGGAGACCCCCCACATCATCAGCCGCCAGTTCGAAGGCAGCGGCTGGGACCGCATGGGTGAGCTGACCATCGCGTAGGGGGAAGCAACAAAGGGGCGGTGCCGGACTCGTTGAGCCCGGCACCGCCTGCTTAAGCACTACTTCTCAGAACATCCAGGGGATCTCGGCGTGACCGAAGTCGCTGAACGAGCCGAAACGTCCCGCCTTGAACGCCAGCACCTCGCCGTCCCGGTCCCGGCACGTGGTGACCTGGCCGAAGAAGACCTGGTGATCGCCGACGTCGTACTGCTGCACCACGCTGCAGTCCGCCTGGGCGAGGGCGCCCTTGATGACCGGAAGGCCGTTATCGGTGATGTCGAAGTCGCCGTCGCCGAAGCGGTCCCCGCCGCGGACGGCGAACCGCCGGGCCACGGACTCCTGTTTAGCGCCGAGGATGGACACCGCGAACTTGCCGCTTTCCAGCAACGCCTCGCCGGTGCGGGTGCCGAAGTTCAGCGAGATCATCAGAATGGGTGGTTCCAGGCTGATGGACGTCAGCGAGCTGATGGTCATCCCGTATTGCTCGTCCTTGTGCTGGGTGGTGACCACGGCGACGCCGGTGAGGAAACGGCCCATCGCGCGGCGCATCCCCATGGCGTCGGGAATGGTGAAGGCTGGTGCCAGGCTCATGTCAGTTGCTCCGCTCCGCTGGTGCTGGATCCGTGTAGTACCGGACTTCGAACATCTTTGCGCCGTTCTCCGACACCCACGGACCGTGTTCCATGCCCGGCGGACGGGTGGCCCAGTCACCGGCCTTGAAGGTCCTGCCGAGGCGTTGGTCCACGAATGAACCCTCGAAAATGAAGACCTCTTCCCAGAAATCGTGCGTGAGGACGCCGTTGGGGGACGTGTCCGTGCCGGGCTCGAACTTGAGGATCCGGGTGACGCTGTCGTTGTCCGAATCCCGGGCAAGGATCGCTTCGGAGAGACCCTCGATGTGCGGTGTACAGGGTGCGAAGTCCACCGACGATACGGGGGTGAACTCGAATTCGGGCTTTGCCATGGTCAGATCCCCTCCGATGCGGTGTTGCCGTCGATGCCATAGGAACCCAGGAACGTGTCCAACTCGGCCACCAGCGCGTCATAGCCGTAGTTCCGGTAGGTGTAGGCGCCACGGACCACGAAGGGCGCGCCGGCGTAAAACATCTCGTACTGCTGGTGGCGGCCGGCGAACTCGGATCCGATGATGTCCCAGGCCAGTTTGAAGAGTTTGACGCGCTCCTCGCTGGTGACGCCGGGAGATTGGACATAGCGTTCCATATCCGGCCGGGTCACGCTGCTGGTCATGTCGGCAACGCTGGACGGCAACTGCAGGACGCCGCCGCCCACCAGGTCCCTGAGGATCGAGATCACGCGGGGGTAGGTTTCGGACTGCAAGCCCATAGCACCGTAAAGGGCGCTCTTTCCGGGAACCCTCATGCCGGCGTCGTCCGTTGTTGCCGTGTATTCCGCGGCGAGAACCGCTGATTCAACGGACTGCACGATTGCGGCGAGTTCGCCGAGCTTCTCCTGGACGCCGGGGATCTTGTCCGTGCCGTTGACCTGCGTTACTTTGCGGGCCACTGAGGCGATGAACTTCAGCTTGGTGGAGAACCGGATCTGGGCCTGCCAGTTACCCAGTGCGTGGGCGCCGGTGTCGAAGAACTGGCGGCGCAAGGTGTCGATGTTCCGGTTGATGAACACGCGGTCCCAGGGAATGAGCACGTCGTCGAAGACCACCAGCGCGTCGGGTTCGTCGTAGTGGCTGGTCAGCGGGTAGTCGAAATCGCTGGTCGCGGCCGGGGCGAACGGGCGGCGGCAGTAGAGCTTCAGGCCGTCTGTGGCTACGGGGATGGCGAAGCTGACGGCGAAGTCCACGTCGTCCGGGCCCAGGGGCTTGATGCAGGTGACGAAGACTTCGTCCGCGATCGCGGCGCCCGTGGCAAGCATCTGTGAGCCGCGGACAACAATGCCCGCCTCGGTTTCACGCACGACGCCGACCTGCAGGTATTCGCCTTCCCAGCCGGACGCTGTGGTTGCGCGGGAAACCTGCGGGGGAATGATCGCGTAGGAAAGGTACAGGTTCTCGGACAGGATCTTCTTGTAGTACCGTTCCACGTTCCCGGCGAAGTCACGTTCCTCGTTCTTGAAGACGTCCGGGTGGGAACCGAATGCTGCGAAGAAGGTCCCCACATGGTCAGGGCTGCGGCCTACCCAGCCGTGCGTGTGCTTGGCCCACTTTTCGATTGCTTGGCGCCGCAAGACGAGTTCCTCCTGCGTACGGGGAGCGGCGAAGGTCCGGTTGGCCGGACCGTCGATCTCTTCGGAGTGGAACTGCATTCCGTTGGCGGGATCGGCTGCGATGTCGAACAGCTCGGACATGGTCCGGGCAACCTTCGCGAAGGCCGGGTGTTCCAGGACGTTGCCGACTACCTCGCCATCGAGGATCACCGTCCGGCCGTCGTTCAGGGACTTCAAATACTGCTTACCGGTTCTCATCGAAGTGAGCCTTTCTTGATTTTGTAGTTATGTTCAATGGTGGTCCCATTCGGGAACGAGAGCTCCAACTTCCAGGAAGTTCCATCCACGAACTTTCCATCCAGCAACGGCAGGGTGCCGCCAAGGCACATGAAGTCGGCGTCGCCGATGTCGGTACGGTCCAGAAGGCGCTCGACGACGTCGGCCGGCTTGCGCAGGCCGCTCAGCGAACCCTCCTGGTATAGGGTTCCGTCAACCCAGGTGCGTGCGGTGCATTGGTCGAGGTCAAGGTCTTCCAGCGATTCGACGGCGATGACCTCAGTGGCGACAGGTTTGGGACAGGCACGCTTGGAGTCTCCAATGTCCCGGGCTTCAATGTCCCGGTCCGTGTGGTCCGAGCCGATCCCGAGGTAGTACTGACCGTTGTGGCGGATATAGAGAGGCTCAATCTCACCGGAGGTCAGGTTCTCCGAGGTGTCATGCTCGCCCGCCGTGTCGAACAGATCCGAGTCCATCCGATAGAACATGGGGACCTCTGGCGGTGGAGCCACCCCGATGGCTGCCAGTTCATCGATGTGGTGCTGGACTGCTTTCGGATCCCGGCCTGTGTAACCGGCCACCACTCCGTGGAAATCCGTGACCACGATGGTCTTCTCTGTGCCCACTACCCGGAAGGTGAGGGGGACTTGCCTTGTTGTTTCCATTCCGTCTCCTTGAGTGTTTCTCAACGGTGTTGGTTCTAAACGGTGAGTGTGTCGTAGGCGGCAAGGCGGTCTCCGATGACGGGGAACTCGCTGCGGACCGCCTGGACCTGAAGGGGATCGATGTCCACCAGCAGCACTGATTCCGCGTCGTCCGCTTCGGCCAGGACGTTGCCGGCGGGGTCCACCACCCGGCTGTGCCCTCCGAGGTCCACACCTTCCTGCGTGCCTGCCGCGTTGCAGGCGATCACGAAGATCTGGTGTTCCAGTGCCCTGGCCGTGGTGAGCAGGCGCCAGTGTTCGCGCCGGGCCGTCGGCCAGGCCGCGGGAACGATCACGATCCCTGCGCCACGGTCGCTCAACTCCATCCACAATCCCGGGAAGCGGAGGTCGTAGCAGGTGATGCCTGTAACCGCCCCAAAGGGCAGGCGAACCACGGGAAGCGAGGACCCGGCTGTCAGCAGGCTCGCCTCTTTGGACTGGTAGCCGAAGACATGGATCTTCCGATACGTGTGGACCACGTTGCCATCAGGGCCCAGCAAAATGGAGGTGTTGCTGAGCCGGCCGTTGTCGCCAGCCTCGATGATGCTGCCGAGATGAAGGTAGACGCCCAGGTCTTTGGCTACCCGTGAGCACATGGTCACTGTGGGGCCGGTGAGCGTCTCTGCCAAGGCCTCGTATTCGTCGAAGTGGAAGTAGCCTGCGCTCCACAGCTCCGGCAGGACGATCAGTTCGGCGCCGTTGATGCCCCGAAGGATGCCTTCCACACGGTCAATGCGGTCTTTGCGGGTTTCGGAGTCCGGGCTGGCTACCTGGACGAGTGCGATTTTCATGCTTTTTCCTTTGCCGGGGTGCCGTATGATTCGTTGTCCAGGTCGCTGAGGCGAAGGCCCTTGGTTTCCTTGGCAAACAACACCGAGACCATGGAGATCAGGCCCATGGCGGCTAGGTAGATGCCGATCGCGTAGCCCGTGCCAAAAGCGCTGTAGAGGGCCAGGGCAATGATCGGTGACAACGACCCGGCGATCAGTGAGGCCAGGTTGTAGGCCACTGAGGTGCCGCTGTACCGGACGTCGGTGGGGAAGAGTTCGGAGAAGAAGGCACCGATGACCGAGCTGTACGCGGCAAAGATCAGCAGGCCGCCCACGGCAGCTGCGATGATTCCCCAGGTCTGTCCGGTATTGAGCAGGGCGAAGAACGCGAAGGCCCACACCATGGTGGCAATCGACGCTCCGATCAGGATGGGTTTCCGGCCTACCTTGTCCGCGTACAGAGCCAGGATGGGAATGGCGACGACGGCCACGCCCTGCCCGATCATGACGGCCGTGAGGCCCGTCTGCCTCTGCAGCCCCATGATCTGGGTGATGTAGGTAATGATGAACAGCGAATAAATGTAGAAGCCTGCGTTTTCGCCCATCCGGCTGCCGGTGGCGATGAGGATCTCACGCCAGTTGCGGCGGAACAGGATGGTGAGCGGCATCTTCCGTTCCTTGGTGCCTTCGGCTTCGCGCTTCCGCTGTGCTTCCTTGAACAACGGGGTTTCCTGCACGTAGAGCCGCAGGACGAGGCCGATGACCACCAGCAGGGCAGACAAACCGAACGCGATGCGCCAGCCCCATGCCAGGAACTCGCTCTCCGGCATGGTGGCGGCGAGGATGGCCAGGACACCGGCAGCCATCAAGTTGCCCAGGGGCGGTCCCATGTTGGGCCATGATGCCCAGAACGCGCGCCGTGCGCTCTCATTGCTGTGTTCGGAGACGAGGAGGACGGCGCCGCCCCACTCGCCGCCCAAGGCAAATCCCTGGATCAAGCGGAGCAGAAGGAGGAGCAGAGGTGCTGCGAGGCCGATCGCTGCGTACGACGGGATGAAGGCGATGAGGGTGGTGGCGACACCCATGAGCATCAAGCTGGCAACCAAAGTGGCGCGCCGGCCGTGCTTGTCGCCCAAGTGCCCCAGGACTATGGCGCCGATGGGGCGGGCCAGGAAGCCAGCCGCGAACGTCCCGAGTGCCAGCATGGTGCCCACCAGGGGATCGTCGGTGGGGAAGTAGAGCTTGTTGAATACCAGCGCCGCGGCAGTGCCATAGAGGAAGAAGTCGTACCATTCGACGGCCGTGCCAGCCAGGCTCGAAGCAGCCACCACGGGCAAGCTGGAGTGCTTCTGTTGCCTCAGTTCTGCTTTCTTCAAATCGGTCATTGTGGGGATCCTTTGCGATTGGGAGCCGCGTAGCTTCCGGTGAATCGGGCCGCGTATCCCAGGAAAATTGGGGTATTTCCGATGCGTGAGCGGAGTCACTGAACAACACTGTAGACGAGTTGTATACAACCTGTCTATATTTGAAGAAGAAGTTTTCAGGAACGTCCCGAACAGTCCTGAATGCAACTCGTATACTGGGCTACGCGAGAAAGGCTCTGCATGATCCAGATGACCCCCACTGCACAGTCGCAGCCAGAAGTGGCCTACCAGTGGATGAAAAGCTACATCGCAGCCCTCCCTCGCGAGGAAGAAACTTTCCTTAACGAGGGAGTCCTGGCCAAGACCACGGGTACCTCACGAACGCCCGTCCGTGAAGCCCTGTTGCGCCTCGAAGCTGAGGGATTCGTCAAGCGGATCCCGCACAAGGGCGCCTATGTGCCACCCATCTCCGACCCCGATGTCCGCGCCATCCTGCAAGCGAGGTCGGTGGTGGAAAAGTGGGCCGTCTCTGCTGTGGAAACCATGCTTGATGCCCAGATCGATGCCTTCCAGCGCGTCATTGACCAGCAGCAGGAAGCCCGGGTTGATCCCGCAAGGTTCATCGAGCTCGATACCGAGTTCCACACCCTCATGGTCCGTGCAGGCGGCAACCCCGTCCTTGCCGACTTCTACGCCTCACTCCGGCAAAAACAACTGAGGATCGGCGTCAAAGCCGTCTCTCAGGGCACGGATCGCGCCGGAGACGTCCTGCGGGAACACCAATTGATTGTTGACGCGCTCCGCAGCCGAAGCCTGGACGCAGCGCACCAAGCCATCGACGCGCATCTGAATTCCACCCGACTGGCAGTCATCGGGTACTAGGCTCCGCTAGTCCTCGCTATGCAGCTCCCGCTGGCGTGCGCTCAGCAGCTCAAACTCCGGCCGGGCAGCCACGAACCGTTCAACGGCGTCGAGCACTTGCTGCAGGTGTGCGTGGTCCGGGGCCACCAGCGCCGCGCCGATCAAGGCGCGCCGATGCTGGTCCTGGAGCCCGGTCTCTGCAGCAGAGACGTCGAAGCGCCGTTTCAGCTCCGCCACCAGGGGACGGACCATGGAGCGCTTCTCCTTGAGGCTATGGACATCGCCCAAAAGGACATCGAATTCAACCCAGCCGATCCACATGGTTCATTATCGCCGCAGGTCAACGCCATAAGGAATGCGTTCTTGATCGAAACTTGAGCAAACCCAGCAAGGCACCTTGAGTTCGGTTCGGCAGTGTCTATGAGGTTGGCCGTACAACGGCCCGGACCCATTCGCTGCTAGTTACTCAGGACTGACATCGTGCCCCAAACCCCTGCCCGGCCCCGCCCGCGCCTCCACAACCGACCCCAGGCGATCAGGATCCTGCTCGCCTGCGCCGCCACCCTCTCACTGGCCACCGTCAGTGCGCCCGCAGCAACCGCTGCACCTGCACCTGCACCTGCACCCGGACAGGGACCGGCAGTGCGGGCATCCTCCAGCGTTTCCGCACTCGCCGGCCAGACCGAGCAAGTGGTATCGGTGCCAGTGACGGCAGGCTTGGAGCCCACCCGGGTAAAGGGCACCATTCTGGTCTCGGGAAAGCCCGAGGGCACCGTCCGGGCCACTGTCAACGGCCGGGTCATCCTCGAAAGCAACGCAGCAGCCACCGTTCCCCTGGACGAAGCCGTCAGCAATGCCGACGTCGTGGGCCAGCAGCTCACAGTGGGGCTGCAGTTCATTCCGGTCACCCAAACCATGTGCGTCATGTCCACCTCAACCGCCACCCTGAACAACCTGGTGGTGGACGTCAGCGGGACCGCCAAGGTTCCCACCACGGTGGGCGAGTTCTTCCCGGCGTCCGTGCCCGCCGTCGTACTTCCCGTCCCCGCGGATCCCGGTGCCGACGTTTCGGCGGCCATCATGACGGCGTCGGCCGCCATGGCCCAGCGCTACCCGGAGGCCGCGGTCAGCGTAGTCCCCGAAGCCGAACTTGAAACGCGCGTAGCAAAC
The DNA here is from genome assembly GCF_013179505.1 of Paenarthrobacter sp. CM16. GTDB lineage: Bacteria > Actinomycetota > Actinomycetes > Actinomycetales > Micrococcaceae > Arthrobacter. Next base: position 12,672 of record NZ_JABMCX010000120.1, read on the forward strand.
CTTCCGGCGGGCAGCCGGATCCTTAGCGTCATCACCGACCAGGGCGAAACCGCCACCAGGCTGGCCACTGCGGCCGGCTTCCCGCAACTCATCCTCAGCGGCCACGACGAAAAGCTCCGCACCGCAGCCCGCGCGCTCGCCAGCGACAAAACCGCGCTCGCCGTGACGTCCTCGGTCACCGGATTGACCTCGGCATTGCCAGCTGCTGCGGGACTGACCCAAAGCCTCAAGGACCTGGGCAGCTCCACGCTCAAACTCTCCGGCTACGGCACCCCGGAATCGTACGTGGGCGTGAACCAGTCGCAATTCGGCGGCCCGGTTTCGTCCGTGAAAGTCCAGCTGAAAGGCACGCACACTGCGGTCCCGGACAACGCCCAAGCGCAGCTTTCGGTCTTCTGGAACGACTACCTGCTCAGTTCCAGGAACCTCGACGGCGGCGACACCTTCACGGTGGACGCTGAAGTCCCGGCGGGACAGCTTCAGGCAAGGAACGGCCTCCGGATCCGGCTCGCTGCCCTCCCGGCCGGCGGCGACTGCAGCGGCCCCGCAGGCGTCATGCCCATGGAGATCACCCTGGACACCGCAGGCAGCACCCTCACAGCTGTCCGGGGCGGTTCCACCAAGGCCGGCTTCGCCAGGTTCCCCCAGGCTTTTGGACAGAGCGTTCCCGTGGCGTTTGGTGACCACAATGCCCAGGCCAACACCGTCAACGCTGCCACGCTGGTAGCTTCCCTGCAGCGTGACAGCGCTTCCCTGCTTGATACCCGTGTGGTGGGCCTCGAGGAGCTGGCAGCTTCCAGTGAGTCCGGGCTGGTGGTGGGTGCCACCGCCGAGGTTGCCAACAAGCTCTCCGCACCGTTGCGTTTGGCGGAGTTCCGCACCATCTCGCCTGACGACGTCGAGTACGGCGTGGGTGCCTCGGCACCTTATGGCGTGCTGGAGGCCTTTGAAAAGGATGGCCGGGACCTGCTGATGCTCGGCGCCTGGGCGCCGGAGAATGACGCTGCTGCCGCTTCCACGCTCCAGGCATCGTTGGCCGCACATGTGGGTGCTGTTGAAGGTGGTTGGGCATCGCTGTCCCGGAACCTCCTGGTCACCCAACCCTCCGGGACGCCCGTGCTGCTGGAAAGCAACGTGGTGGTTCCGCAGAAGGCAGTCACCGACGATTACCGTCCCTATGCCTGGTGGATCGGCGGGGCAGTGCTGGTGCTGGGCCTGGCCTACGCCGCACGGACCGTGCTCCTGAGGCGGCGTGCCCGGGCGGCGCGGGCCTACGTGGACGCTGAACAGGCGGCGGCCACCCCCGATCATGGCAACTAACGCCTGGGTACGGCTCGGTGCGCCGGTGAAGGGCCGCAAGGTTCCCGGCACTCGAATCGTCGCGGTGGTG
>NZ_JABMCX010000121.1 GCF_013179505.1 Paenarthrobacter sp. CM16
TTCACTCGCATCCACGAGTTCCGCCACTTCCACCCTGAGCGTGACTACACCAAGGACGCAACGGTCATCATGCGCGAGTTCTCACGCTTCGCTGAAAAGGGCGATGAGCCGTACTACCCGGTCAACACCTCTGATGACCGCCAGAAGCTGCTCGCCTACCGTGACCTTGCCCGTGGTGAGAAGTCCGTCCTCTTCGGCGGCCGCTTGGGAACCTACAAGTACCTCGACATGCACATGGCCATTGGCTCTGCCCTTTCCATGTACGACAACAAGATCAAGCCGCACTTCACTGGCGGCGCCAAGCTTGAAAGCGGGGGAGTGGACGCATGACGGCTACTACGAACGAAAGTCAGAAGACTGCGATGACCACCACGGATGACCTGGCACCGGCCAAGGAAAACCTGCGCATAGTTCAGCGTGTTGTTTTCCCCGCCAACCGCGACCTCGACACCCTTCCCCTGTATGTCGACCCGGACACCAGCAAGGTGAAAAAGGACGATGGCGACAGCAGCGCCGTCGTGCAGGCCGTTGGCATGACGCGGAAGCTGCACCCAGAGGACATCCTCGGCCGTGGTTCCGTGCAGGTCCGCCGAGGCGAGCGGCTCTCCTTCGGCTCCTATTTCAACGCTTTTCCGGCCAGTTACTGGCGGAAATGGACCGTTGCCACCAAGACAGTCCTGCACCTTGAAACAGAGGGCGAGGGAACGGTCATTGTTTACCGCTCCAACGCACGCGGCGCCTCGCAGCGTGTTGACTCCATCCTCGTTGAGGGCACGGCCAGCAACGACTTTGAGTTGACCCTCGCGCCCTTCGGTGACGGCGGCTGGTACTGGTTCGACCTCATCGCCGGCGGCGATGGCATGACACTGAACAGTGCCCACTGGTCGGTTCCGGATGAGGGACGCCCCCAAGGCCGCGTGACGCTGGGGGTCACCACGTTCAACCGTGCAGACTACTGCCTCGAGACGATCAAGTCGATCGACGCCGATGCCGGCCTGAGGGAGATTCTTGCCGAGCTGATCATTGTGGACCAGGGCAACAAGAAGGTTGCCGACGAAGCCGGATTTGATGTAGTCGCCGAGTCGATGGGTGAGCAATTGCGCGTCATCGACCAGGGAAACCTGGGCGGCTCGGGCGGCTTCGCCCGCAACATGTATGAGATGGTCGTTTCCGACAAGAGTGACTACGTCATGCTGCTGGACGACGACATCGAGCTTGAGACCGAGGGCGTCATGCGCGCAGTGGCGTTTGCTGACCTCTGCCGCAAACCCACCATTGTTGGCGGGCACATGTTTGACATGTACAACAAGTCCGTTCTCCATGCTTACTCGGAGGTCGTCAACTTCTACCGTTTCCTGTGGGGACCCGTGGAAGGCCTGGGCAACCATGACTTCTCCTCTGCGGGACTGCGGTCCACCCCTCAGCTGCACAGGCGTTGGGATGCTGACTACAACGGCTGGTGGATGTGCCTCATCCCGAAGTCCGTGGTGGAGACCATTGGTCTTTCCCTTCCTGTGTTCATCAAGTGGGATGACGCAGAGTATTCACTGCGCGCCCGTGCAGCCGGCTTCCCTACGGTCACTCTTCCCGGGGCAGCAGTATGGCATGTCTCATGGGCCGACAAGGACGACTCCGTCGACTGGCAGGCTTACTACCACGAGCGCAACAGGCTTATCGCGACGCTCCTGCATTCGCCGTTCCCCAAGGGCGGGCGCATCCTGCGCGAAAGCCTGAACACGGACGTCAAACACTTGGTGTCAATGCAGTACTACCCGGAGCAGGCCCGGATCATGGCCCTTCGTGATGTCCTTGAGGGGCCGGGCAAACTGCATCAGCAACTGCCCACCACCATGCCCAAGCTCCGGGCCATGCGCGAGGAATTCCAGGACTCCCAGGTCAAGACGGATCCCGGAGCCTTCCCGGAGGTCTTCCGTAAGCGGCCGCCCAAGAAGCCCCAGTCCTACAAGCAGCCCGGTGCTCTGGGCCTGCTTCCCTGGGCTGTAAAGACCGTCCTGAAGCAAACGCTGGCGCCGGTACGTGACTCTGCAAAGGCGAACCCCGAGGCGCAGGTGGCACACCAGGATGGCAAATGGTGGAGCCTTGCGCATTTGGACAGCGCCGTCGTCTCCAACGCCGATGGCACAGGAGCTTCCTGGCACTTGCGTGACCCCAAGCTGGCCCGCCAGCTCGTGGTGGAATCGGCAAAGCTGCACGCCCAGCTCTTCTCCAACTGGGAGACCCTGCGGGCCCAGTATCGTGAAGCCCTTCCCGAAATCACTTCGATGGACTCCTGGCGGGAAACCTTTGAAGCATCGGAGCCCAGCAAGTAGCGATGTCGAACTCCACTGATACGTATGCTGTTCCGGGGGTGGGCGCCGGACTGCTGGACGTCTACCGCCGGCGGTACCTCCTTAAGCTGATTGTCCGCAAGGAACTCCGGGTCCGCTACCGGGGTTCGGTACTGGGTTTGGCGTGGTCCTACGTCAAACCGCTGGTCCAGTACGTGGTCCTGTTCTTCGCGTTGGGCATTGTGCTGCGGGTTGGCGATCAAATTCCCAACTACGCGCTGTACATGTTCTCCGGCGTTATTGTCATCAACTTCTTCTCGGAGGCGTTCTCGAATGCCACCCGATCCATCGTCTCCAATGCGGCGTTGGTCAAGAAGATCTATCTTCCGCGTGAGCTGTTCCCCGTGGCCTCCGTTTGGGTGGCTGCAGTCCACTTCCTCCCGCAATTGATTGTCCTGCTGGCCGCGGCTTTGCTGAGCGGTTGGCATCCGGACATCATGCAGCTTTTCGGTGCCCTTCTAGGTTTCGTCATTGTGGCCGTAACGGCAACGGGTCTTGGCCTGCTGGCCGGCGCTATCAACGTGTTCTTCCGCGACGCCGAGAACATCGTGGACATGTTGATGATGATCGTGACATGGACCTCGCCGGTCCTGTACGACTGGACCATGATTCGCCGCTTGGCTGCGCCTTGGGTTTTGACTATCTACCAGCTCAACCCCATTACGGTTGCGGTGGAACTGTTCCACTGGGCATTTTGGTATCCAACGGTCAACCAGCCTGTCGAGTTGCCCCCGCACCTCCTGGTGACAGGCTTTATCGGACTGGGCATGGCAGCGCTGTTCCTTGTTATTGGCCAGATCGTCTTCCGACGGCTCGAGGGCCACTTTGCGCAGGAGGTCTAAATGGGTGCAGCAGTAATCGTCAAAGGCCTGAAGAAAACCTTCAATCTCCGCCACTCGCATTCCATGAAAGAAACGCTGGTGTGGCTCGCCAAAGGGCGAAAAGGGGATCTCACCAAGAAGTTCGATGCCTTGCATGACGTCAGCTTCGAGATCCAGCCAGGGGAAACCGTGGCATTGCTGGGCTTCAATGGCTCAGGCAAGTCCACACTTCTGAAGCTGATCTCGGGCGTCATCCTGCCGGATCAAGGGACCGTTCGCACCAAAGGGCGGGTTGCAGGCCTGATCGAGGTCGGGGCAGGCTTCCACCCGGACTTGTCCGGTCGCGAGAACGTCTACCTGAATGCGGCCATCCTTGGGATGACCGAGCAGGAGATCCAGGAGAAGTTCGACGACATCGTCGCCTTCTCCGAAATCGAACAGTTTATTGACACTGAGGTGAAGTTCTACTCCTCGGGTATGTTCCTTCGGCTGGCCTTTGCAGTGGCGGTCCACACCCAACCGGATATTTTCCTCGTGGATGAGATCCTCGCGGTGGGCGACGAGCCGTTCCAGAGGAAGTGCCTGGCCAAAATCAAGCAGCTCTCTGACGAGGGCCGGACCTTGGTGGTTGTCAGTCATGACCTCGATATGATTTCGCGGATTTGCGATCGGGGAGTGGTGCTGTCATCGGGCACGGTCCAGTTCGAGGGTCCGGCTGACCAAGCTGTGGCGTGGCTGCGGGAACGTAACTAACCCGCACAATTGCAAAGAGTCGTCTGTCAACGGATGGCTGGTGGAAGCATCTAAGAAAGGCGATCGTAGGAATGGGTATCGGCCCGCTGCTGTTGTGTGTACTCCTGATCGTTGTGTTGTGGTGGGGCCCGGGCTGGATCCTGGGGGAAGCCTTGGGCGTTCGCCGGGTTCTGCTGCCTGTTGTGGCCCCGCTGCTTGGAATGGGCGTCCTGACCGTCATCGGCGTCATGGGAAATGCACTGGGCCTGAGCTGGCAGTTGCTCCCGGTGACGGCTGTCCTTTTGGTGCTGTGCGCACTCCTTTTTGCGCTGCGGCTTGCTCTTCGGCGTTATTTCCCGGACAAGTTCGGGGCCGCTGATCAGCCGCCCGTCTTCGGCAAGCAGCGGTTTGCCGGCTCATGGTGGATCCTCCTGGCCGGACTCGTGGCAGGCGGAGCCGTTGCGGCCGTTTCGTGGATCGTGGGGACCGAAGGGCTCCAAGGGATCAACCAGGACTGGGACATACCCTGGCACGCCAACATGATCCGGCTGATCTCCGTTAACCACGAGTGGGATCCGAGCATCGCAGGCAACTTTGCCTACTATGACACCACCATTCCAGAAGCTCCCATCCGGAGTTACCCCATTGCCTTCCACGCGGTGTTGTCGCTGTTCTGGCCGATGAGCGGTGTCAGCATCCCGGTGTTCCTTAACGTCTTTGTCCTGGTGATGATGGCCGTTCAGCTGCCGTTGAGCACTATGGCTTTGACCATGCTGGTGACGCGTCGTCCGATTGCTTTGGCTGCTGCTGCGGCGGTTGCCGGATGGTTCACGGTCTACCCCTACGATCTCCTGTGGCGTGGCCCGCTGATTCCATTCTTCGCCGGCATGCTCCTGGTGGGCCCCTTCTCCCTGCTTGCAGTGAAGGGTGCGGTGGAGCGGCAGAAGTTCTGGATTCCAGGCATTGCCTTTGGTGCGGTAGGACTCATTGCCGTCCATCCCTCGCTGGCCTTCGTGGTGCTTCCTGTGCTGATCTTCTGGCTGCTTTCCGCGCTGGTCCGCCGCAAGGGCAGGATCCTCGGAATCACCGTTTACCTTGCAGTCTCAGGTGCTCTGGCCGTGGTCCTGGGCTGGCCGATCATCGCCCAGATGCTGAAGGAATCCGAGCGGGTCTCCAAGCAGGTCTGGGCCGCGGACACTGACCGCAATGGCGCAATCCAGAACATCATTTTCCTGAATCACGGGTCCATGGCAATGCCGATTCTGACGGCCCTTGTAGCGCTTGGCTGCCTGGCCGTAGTCCTGAGGATCCGGATGTGGTGGTACTTCGGTCCGGTCCTCGCCTTCGCCTTCCTCTCGGTTTACACCATGGGTACCGACAACCCGCGTTTCATGACCTTGACGGCCCCGTTTTACGATGACCAGTGGCGTATATTCGGCATCCTGGTGATGCTTCTGGTACCGCTGGCGGGCTTGGGAGTGGCACAGTTGGCCGAAGGCATCGCCTGGCTGGTGGCAAAGATACGGAGCAAGTCCGAGGACTCCACGACGGACGAAACGAAAACCGGCCGCCGGCCCAGCCATGTGGTGACTGCAGTCGCAGCCGCCGCGGTGCTCCTGGTCAGCGGTATTGCTGCCATCCCGTACTTCAAGCAAAATGCCCAGCGCATCAACATCAATACCAAAGTTGACGGTGCCACGTTGAGCGCGTCCGAAGTTGGGCTCCTCAGCAAGATTGATCAGTACGTGCCCCAGGACGCCACTGTCCTCAATGACTCCTGCGACGGTTCAGTCTGGATGTATGCACTGGGCAACCGCATGCCCATGATCCGGCATTTTGAAATTCTTCCAACGAACCGTCAGTTGTTGGTCCTCCAAAAACTCCCGGAGCTTGCCACGGATACCGAGGTGCGTGAGGCTGCTGCTGAACTGGGCATTGAATGGGTCTACATCGCTGATGGTCGAATCCGGGCGTGGGACGAGCCCAAGGCCGGGCTGACCCAGCCTGACTCCATTCCCTACCTCCAGCTGGTGGTGCGGGAAGGAAATGCTGCGCTGTACAAGATCGACTGGTCGCAGCTTCCGGGAGGCAAGGAAGCATTCGATGCTGCTGCCAAGGACCGGGTCCAATTGGACGGCGTATCCGGAATCCTTGAAAACCGGAATCCCGATGGCATAGCACCGCTAGGAAGGATCTGCTGATCATGAAGGCATTTATCTCCAAGTTCATGGCGTCCAGCTTGTTCAAGTTCCTGCTGATCGGCGGCCTGAGCTTCCTGTTGGACCTCGGTCTGTTGGCCCTGTGCTTCCAGGTCTTCGGATGGCCGTTGTGGCTGGCGACCGGTGCGGGCTTTTGGGGCAGCTTCTTCTTCAACTACTTCCTGCAGCGCCACTTTGCGTTCAACGGCGGTGGCACCGCATTGGGTGGCGTCCTCCGCTATTCAGGTCTCCTGGTTTTCAACACGCTGGCCGTGATGGGCATTGTTGAGCTATTCCAGTTCATCGGTGCCGGCTACGTGGTAGGTAAAGTGGTTGCGACCATTGTGACCATGGGATGGAACTACTTCATTTACAAGCACTGGGTCTTCCCGCAAAAGAAGCAACCGGACAGCGGCAACGAACAGTCAGATGGCCAGTCGGGCACCGACACGCCAACACAGAAACTCACACCAAACAGCAGCGAAGGATAATCGATGTATCGAGGCGTTCGAATTGCCGCGGTAGTACCGGCCTACAAAGAAGAAAACCACATCGCACAGGTCATCGAAACGATGCCTGATTTTGTTGATGACATTGTCATTGTTGACGACTGCAGCCCGGATGACACGTCGGGGGCGGCGCGTCGTGCCGACGACGGCAGGGTCACCTTGATCCGGCATGAAGTCAACCAAGGCGTGGGAGGCGCAGTCCTGACGGCCCACAAAGCCGCGATGGAACTGGGCTCGGACATCAATGTGGTCATGGCGGGCGATGCCCAGATGGATCCTGACTACCTGCCGCAGCTTCTTGATCCGGTGGTTGATGGCTACGGGTTTGCCAAGGCCAACCGCTTCTTTTCGGGTGAGTCGTTCGCGGGCATGCCCGGTTACCGGATCTTCGGCAACATTGTGTTGTCCTTCATGACCAAGCTTGCCTCCGGATACTGGCACATCTTCGATCCGCAGAACGGTTATACGGCCATTCGCACGGAGGTACTCCGCCGCCTTCCGATGAACAAGGTAGCTGCACGATACAGCTTCGAAAACGACCTCCTGATCCACCTCAACATTCTTGATGTTCCGATTGTTGATGTGCCGATTCCAGCTGTCTACGGCAATGAGGTTTCCAGCATCAAGCTTCGCAAGGTCATTCCTGAGCTGCTTGCGATGCTCTTTGGAGGCTTCTGGCGCCGTGTCTGGTGGAAGTACATGGTGTGGTCCTTCTCAGCTGTTGCCCTCTTGCTGATCGCAGGCATCGCCCTGATTGTCATGGGCTTGGTGGCCGGGATCTGGGTACTGGCCGCAAGCGTCGGATCACCGACGGCGGGTTCGGTGATGCTCGCTGTGGTTCCCTTTGTCCTGGGCGTCCAGATGCTGCTGGTATCCCTGCAGCTGGATATTCAGGCGAGCCCGAACAGGCCCACCATGCATCCCATGAAGGAACGCACCTAGCACGTGCTGAACAGCGGAGGGGCCCGGACGCATTGGCGTCCGGGCCCTCCGCTGTTTCACCTCGTTATGGCAGGGAAGTGAACCCTCCCCAGCCCCAACCGACTTGGCTCCGGGAGAGCCATCCGGAAGTTCCGTTGCCGGGATACAGGAACAGGTTGCCACCGGAGTCCCGGGCAAGGACGTCGTTCTTCCCGTCGCCGTTGAAGTCGCCCGGCCCGAGGATGGCGGTCATTCCACTCCAACCGCTTCCCACCTGGACCCGGCTGAGCCAGCCTCCCGTGCCGTTGCCGGGATAGAGCCAGAGGATGCCTGACGTGTCCCTGGCCAGGACATCGGTCTTGGCGTCGCCATTGAAATCCCCGGTGCTCAGGATGGCATTCATGGAGTTCCAACCAGTACCCACCTGGACGCTTGAGATGAACCCTCCAGTGCCGTTGCCCCTGTAGAGCCACAGGACCCCGGCGGAGTCCCTTGCCAGGACATCTGCTCTGCCGTCACCGCTGAAGTCGCCCGGTGCCAGGATCAGCGTCATGCTGGACCAAGCCGTGCCGGCCTGGACACGGGTTTGGAGGCCGCCGGATCCGTTTCCGGGGTATAGCCACAGTACGCCGTTGCTATCACGTGCCAGGATGTCGCTGCGTCCGTCTCCGTTGAAGTCCTTGGTGGGGACGATGGCATTTAGCGAGTTCCAGCCGGCGCCGAGCGAGCGTTGGGTCAACCAGGCTCCACTTCCGTTTCCGGGGTAAAGCCATAGCGTGCCGGCGTTGTCGCGTGCCACGACGTCGTTCTTCGCATCACCGGTGTAGTCCTTCCAAGTGTTCGTCGGCGGTGCTGTCACGGTGTAGGTCTGGGTGACGATGGCCGAACTGTTGTTGGACGTGTCCACTGCAAAGTACTTCAGTGTCATGGCAGCGGACAGGGTGATGGCCGTGGAGTACTTGTTGGCGGCCGTAGCTGTTGGATTGGTGCCGTTGGTGGTGAAGTAGATGCTGGCACCCACCTCATTGGCCGTCAGCGTGATCTGTTGGTTGGCCGGATAGCTGCCCGCAGGCGGAGTCACGGTCACCACTGGAGGTGTTGAGTCCAATACGGTGTAGGCCCGCGTGATGACGGCGGAGGCATTTCCATAAGCGTCAACAGCAATGGCCTTCACAGTGGTGTTGCCGGTGAGTGCAAAGGCAGCTGTGTAGGCTTTGGTGCTTCCCGTGGCACTGGTGGCGGGGGTGGTGCCATCGGTGGTGTAGAAGATGCTGCCCGGTTCACTCGCAGACATGGTGACCAGCTGTCCCGAGGCATATCCTCCCGCAGCGGGCGCCACGGTAAGAGTCGGGGCAGTGTTGTCCAGTACGTAGGTCTGCGTCGCTACAGCAGATGAATTTCCTGCCGCATCCCGGGCGAAGTACTTCAAGGTCATCGACGTCAAGGGAATCGGGCCTGAGTACACCGGGCTTGACGCCGTGGGCGCCGTGCCATCGGTGGTGACGTAAACCGTGGCTGCTTCATTGACTGACAACGCGATGGACTTGCCGGGCCCGTACGTGCCTGCCGCCGGGTCCACCGAGACTACCGGAGGAGCCGTGTCAGGGGCGAAAACCGTCACGTTCCGTGTGGCAGTAGAGGTGTTTCCTGCGTTGTCCCTTGCTTCCACAGTGAAAGTGACGGGACCACTGGGAACGTTCGTGTAAGCCTTGGGGGAGGTGCATGCTGTGTAGGCGTTGGAGCCGAGCTTGCACCGGAAACCTGCGATATCCGTGGCCGTTGATGCGAAGGTGAACGACGGCGAGATGCCTACGGTAGCTCCTTCTGCCGGCGAACTGATGGATACCTGTGGTGCTGTCAGATCGGCGGTTACCGTAACCGAAGCGACCGGGCTGACGTTGCCGGCCATGTCCGTAGCCCGGACCCGCAGTACGTGTTGCCCTGCGGTTGTCAGATTGAGCACTTGTCCATTGGAGCAGCTTGTAAACGTGGTGGTGGAGTCCACCGAGCAGGACAGGGTTGAGCCGGGATCTGACGTGACGCCCAGGACAGGGGAGCCGTTGACGGTTGCGCCGGCAGCGGGTGAGGTGATGACCGGGGCCGCGGGTGCCGTGATATCGATGGTGAAGGCCCGTGACACGGGGAGACCTGTTGGTGCCGCCCTGACGGAGAACGTGTAGGCGCCGTTGGCCAAGGCTGTAGACGGGGTGAAGGTTCCGCCGGTGCACACTTGCCAAACCGGTGTCGCAGTGCTCAGTTGAAGACTGCACTCAAGGGCGCCGCCCGGCGGCGTCGAGGCTACCGTGAAGGTCGGAGTGGAATCGTTGGTGAAGGCCGGGTTGGCTGCCTGGGTTCCGTTTGCCGCCGTCGGACCGCTGACGATGGAGGGAACAACCCCTCCCAGGGTGAGCAGCCTTCCGCGCTGGGTGGGCTTGGCGGGATCCAGTTGGCCGGGGTCTTCGGCGACCAGGAGTTTGCCGTCGCGCATAGCCAGGCCGCCGATCTTGCTGAAGCCAAGGGCCCATTGGTTGTTGACGGTGTCTGTGCTCAGGTCAATCCTGGTGATGGTGTCCTTGCCGGTGTCGGCTGTGGTGGTTCCGCCTCCGGTTCCTGTGTAGAGGACCATGGGCGACTGCCAGTCGTAGTAGATGGCCGTCGGCTTGCCGACGTTATAGAGGGGTGCCGGGACCACGTTGGCCAAGACACCGTCCTCGGGGGCCGTAAAAACGGTGAGGCCGGAGGTCTCGGCCACGTACACCACTACCCTGCCAGCACTGTTGCGGTGCGTCGCGGCAAGGCTGAGCGAACTGGAGTTGACAGAGGCGATGGACTCGATGCTCGGATGGAGGGCTGTGGGGTTCACAATCTTGATGATTGACCTCGCGTTGGCAAACGACAGATAGATGTTGCCGTCCGGGCCGTCGCTGACTGCATTGGGCCGCAGGTCTCCGTCGAGAATGGTCAGGGCACCGTCGTATTCGAAGACACCGCTGCCGGGGTTCCACAAAGCGCGTACGACGTCGGAACTTCCGACGGCGGCATCCGGAATGAACGCGATTTCGTCACCATCGCCGTGGCTGGCAGGCGAGGGATCGATCATGGCCGGCGTACCGGCCAGAGCCGGACCGCTACCGTGTCCGGGCAGGGTCCCGCCCAGGCACGTGTTTGTTTCCAAGCCACCCGCCGTTGCGCCGGAGGCCTCGGTTACTCGACAGAATCCTGCGCGCGCATCGGAAACCCACAGCCGTCCGTCCGGGTCCACCACTGTGCCCGCAGCTTTGGTGAGACCAGTAGCCACGGTTTGCCGGGCTTGGTCTGCAAAAGCGGGGCCGGCTGTCAGCACGCCCGAAAGCGCTGCCGTTGCCAGGCTGGCAGTAGCCATGACAGCAGTGAATTTGTGGCGTTGCCGGCTCCCGGCCGCCTTGCCTGGTGCAAGGTGACGGGGATTCTTATGAGAGGTTCTTAAGCGACCGGCCAAGGCAAGACATGCCAAACCAAGCTGAAGAACACTGCGATTGCGCGTGTCCACCGAGGGATCCCCACTTCATTCGGATGCTCCCCAGCTCCGCATGCATTGGTTATTCGCCCCACGCCGTTTCCGGCTGCGTCTACGTACATCTTCCACCAATTTTCACATTTGTCACTACTAAAAGCCCGAAGAAGTACCGATGGAAGCTCGTGACCGGCCCATCTTGACCACACATCTGCTGCACCGCACGATTGAGGTGGAGGCCACAATGCGCAGACTGTTCCTGATGGCAGTGCCGATGATGATGGTGCTGGCCGCGTGCACTGTGCCGTCCACCGGGCCCGCCAACGGAAGCAGTGCGCCGGCCACCAGCAGTGCCGGCGCTACTGCCGGACCCGGCCAGCCGACGTCGTCCGCGCCGGGTGGCAGCGAAACTGCCTCAAATGGCAGGGAACCCCGCGGCGAGGCCCCTCCTGCCGGCGACGACGAACCGGGCCGCTTTTCTTACTCCTGCACAAGCCTTGACGCGTCGCCCGACGTCCAGTTGTCGAGCTTGGCCGAAGTCTGGGCAGCTACCAATTACACACGCCTGGATTCTTGTGACGTGGTCTTTGCGGGGGAAGAGCCTTTTGAGCCCACGCCCCGTGAAGCTGAAGCCATTTCAACAGCCGCGCCGCAAGGAGTCGCAGCTGCTGATCAGCTGCCGACCATGCTGGAGATCCTTCGCCTCTGCACAAGAATCAGCGATGAAGCGGGGCCAGATGGATTTGCCGAAGCCGGCAAGGAGACTTTGCTGGCGGCTGCGGAGTTCTGTCCGGAGGCTCCACAGGGAAAGATCATCGCGGCATGGGCAGAAGGCGCCCGGGTGGGGGATGGCACCCACGTGGCGGGCGAAGACCTGGAACCAGGGGGATTGCAGTTGGTCAAACCGGCGGACGGGGCGGGCGGATGTAGCTGGTCCGTCACCGGCCAGGACGGCTCCTTGGTTGCCGGCGGCGGGTTCGCCGAGGCCGGCAACAGGATCGAACTGAAGCCGGGACAAAAGCTCACTAGTGACAAATGCGGAATTTGGGGGAAGATGTACTAAGACGCAGCCGGAAACGGCTTGGGGCGAATAACCAATGCATGCGGAGCTGGGGAGCATCCGAATGAAGTGGGGATCCCTCGGTGAACATGCGCAGGCGCAGTGTTCTTCAACTCGGTGTGGCAGGTCTTGCCCTGGCCGGTTGTTCAGGAACCAAAGTAGATACGTCCCAACCAGCCGGACTCGACATGGCTCCTGTGATCGCAAACGATGACAAGGTCCCCATTGAACGGCCGGAGCCTCTGATCCGGTATCAGTTCACGTGTACAGCTGCCGATGGCAGCCTCATTGGAAAGTTCTCGAGCCTTGAAGAAGTCTGGGCTTCCACCCGCTACATGCATGTCACTGACTGCCAGGTGGCCTACGTGGGAAACGGCCCGCACCTTCTGACTCCCGAAGAACGGGCAGCTGTCAACGCGGCCATTGCGGCCGGTGCGGCTTCCGGACAGGACTCCGCATTGTGCCTGCTCATTATCAGGGCGTGCACCCGAACGGACCACAGGACGCTTGCTACATCACTTGCGGCTTACGGGATACCCGTAGTCAAGGGTGCTTTGACTTTGGCGCCCTTGGCTCCGCAGGCTGCACAGCTCACCAGATGGCTTAAGACCGCAGTGCCGCAATAGCCCTGCAGTCCGACCCCGGGGCTGCTCATATCGGTCCCTTTCAACCACACAAAACTGCGGGATCACATGGTCTAATGAAAGTGGTCTCACGTATTGGCTGTTCAGCGTAAGCGGGAAAAAGAAATTTGTTGAAATAAAACAAGCATTACCCGTTGCGCACAATCAAGGAGTGATCTTCATGGCGTTCAGAATTGGAACTGCAAGCGCTGACATAACGCCGTCGCTGAGCACCAATCCCTACATGGCCGGATATGGTTCAACCGACGGTGGACGCGAGGCCACCAGCAGTTCGCCATTTGAACCGTTGTATGCACGGGCGATTCTTATCTGGGAAGACGCCCACCCCCATATCATCATCAGTTTGGATGTCCTGGCCCTGCCTCGGGCCATGCATCAAAGGATCCGTAACAGGATCATCGGCCTTGCTGCGTGGTCCAGCAGCGACATTCTGATTCAGGCCACACATACTCATAATGGCCCCGCACTGATTGACACCCTTCATCCCTTCATGGCGTACGGGCTCGCAGATCTGGGTTTGGTGCGTTCCTACAGTGACGATCTCGAAGACACCATTGTGAACCTTGCACAGGAAGCACTTGATGCCGACGAAACGGCGGTGACCTTCGACTACAAGGTTTCAACCCAGAACTTTTCAGCCAACCGTGTAGGGCTGCCTTACACCGAAACGGCCGTGCCGGTTCTTGTGGCCAGGCGGGGCAATGGGACGCCGGCGGCGGTGATTTTCAGCTACGGATGCCACCCGATCAGTGCCGGCTTGAGGACACTTTTTGACGGAGATTTCGCAGCAGGGGCCTGCAATTACATTGAAAACCGGAACCCGAACTGTTTTGCCATGTTCGTCCAGGGCCCGGCCGGTGACCAGGACCCCGGTGGAGTCCGCGGCTGGGAACTGAGGGACAGGCACGGGGATGCGCTAGGTGCCACGGTGCACTCGTCCATGCAGTCAGCCGGGCGTGCGCTCAGCGGCCCCATGGTCACGCGCTACCAGGAGGTCCAGTTGCCTTTGGACATCACCCCGACGGCGGGTAACCTCGCCGCCGTGCGTGCCGCCTACGTAGCCCGTCTGGGAAACCCCAACGGCCAGCCCCAGTGGTATCAGCGGCATGCCCAGGTCATGATCGGACGGATCGACAGCAACAGTTTTGAGACGGCGGTGCCGTCGCCCTTCCAGGTCTGGAAATTCAACGGAAGCCCCCAATTGAAA
>NZ_JABMCX010000122.1 GCF_013179505.1 Paenarthrobacter sp. CM16
GGGAGACGAAAGCCAGCGCAAGGATGACGTTTCCGGTGGTGGCTCGTATACCCACATGACGCTGCTCAGCTACAACAACGTGGGTATGAGGAACCTGTTCCGGGCCTCGTCCATTGCTTCCCTCGACTCCGTGTTCGGCAAGTGGCCCAGGCTGGACCGGGAACTGCTCAACACGTACTCCGAGGGCCTGATCGCCACCACGGGCTGCCCATCCGGGGAGGTCCAGACCAAACTGCGGCTGGGCCTTTACCGCGAAGCCGTTGAAGCCGCAGCAGAGTTCCGCGACATCTTCGGGGCAGAGAACTACTTCTGCGAGCTCATGGACCACGGGCTGGACATTGAACGTCGCGTCACCGGGGACCTCCTGCGCCTTGCCAAGGAGCTCAATCTCCCGCTGGTGGCCACCAACGACCTCCACTACACCCACGAGCACGATGCCAAAGCCCACGAGGCCCTGCTGGCCATCCAGTCCGGGTCCACGCTGCTGGAACCGACGTATGACAACGGCGGCTCCAGGTTCGCTTTCTCGGGCAGTGGCTACTACCTGAAGTCTCCGCAGGAAATGCGGGAGTTGTTCCGCGATCACCCCGAAGCCTGCGACAACACGTTGCTCATCGCTGAGCGCTGCGAAGTCTCGTTCAATACCGGCGCCAACTACATGCCGCGCTTCCCCTGCCCGCCGGGAGAGGACGAGACGTCCTGGCTGGTCAAGGAAGTGGATACGGGCCTCAAGTACCGGTACCCCCAAGGCATCCCGGACAAGGTCCGCAAGCAGGCTGACTACGAGCTTGGCGTGATCACGTCCATGGGATTCCCCGGGTACTTCCTGGTGGTTGCCGACTTTATCAACTGGGCCAAGAACAATGGCATCCGCGTGGGTCCCGGCCGTGGTTCCGGTGCAGGTTCCATGGTGGCCTATGCCATGCGCATCACCGACCTCGACCCCCTGCAGCACGGCCTGATCTTTGAGCGCTTCCTCAACCCGGACCGCGTCTCCATGCCCGACTTCGACGTCGACTTCGATGATCGGCGCCGTTCCGAGGTCATTGACTACGTCACCAAGAAATACGGTGACGAGCGCGTGGCGATGATCGTCACCTACGGCACCATCAAGACCAAGCAGGCACTGAAGGACTCCTCCCGCGTGCTGGGTTACCCGTTCAGCATGGGCGAGACCCTGACCAAGGCACTTCCGCCCGCCGTCATGGCCAAGGATATTCCGCTGGCGGACATTCAGAACCCTGAGTCCAAGCGCTACAGCGAAGCAGGGGATTTCCGCCAGCTCATTGCCACCGATCCTGAGGCCGCGAAGGTTTTTGAGACCGCGCTGGGCATCGAGGGCCTGAAGCGCCAGTGGGGTGTCCACGCTGCTGGTGTCATCATGTCCTCGGACCCCATCATCGATGTCATTCCCATCATGCGCCGTTTCCAGGACGGCCAGGTCATCACCCAGTTCGACTACCCGACGTCCGAAGGCCTCGGCCTGATCAAGATGGACTTTTTGGGCCTGAGAAACCTGACGATCATTTCCGATGCCCTGGAAAACATCAAGATGAACCGTGGCGTTGACCTTGACCTGGAAAATCTGGAACTCGACGACGCCGCGTCTTACGAGCTCCTTGCGCGTGGTGACACGTTGGGCGTCTTCCAGCTCGACGGCGGCCCCATGCGCTCCCTGCTCAAGCTGATGAAGCCTGACAACTTCGAAGACATCTCCGCTGTGCTGGCGCTGTACCGGCCGGGTCCGATGGGTGCCAACGCCCACACGGATTACGCCTTGCGCAAGAACGGGATCCAAGAGGTCATCCCCATTCACCCGGAGCTGGAAGAACCCCTCAAGGAGATTCTCGGCGGCACCTTCGGCCTGATTGTGTATCAGGAACAGGTCATGGCCGTGGCGCAAAAGCTTGCCGGATACTCGCTTGGCCAGGCTGACATCCTCCGCCGCGCCATGGGTAAGAAGAAGAAGTCCGAACTGGATAAGCAGTTTGCCGGTTTCTCCCAGGGTATGCAGGACAACGGCTATTCGATGGCTGCCGTGAAGACCCTGTGGGACATCCTGCTCCCGTTCTCCGACTACGCGTTCAACAAAGCCCACTCGGCTGCCTATGGCGTGATTTCGTACTGGACGGCCTATTTGAAGGCGCACTACGCGCCCGAGTACATGGCGGCACTGCTCACCTCCGTGGGCGACGACAAGGACAAGTCGGCCATCTACCTCAACGAGTGCCGGCGCATGGGCATCACGGTCCTGCCGCCCGACGTCAACGAGTCCTCGCTGAACTTCACCCCGGTGGGAACGGATATCCGTTTCGGCATGGGAGCTATCCGCAACGTGGGCGTCAACGTGGTGGACGCCATGGTCTCAACACGGACCACTGAGGGCAACTACACCTCGTTCAAGGATTTCCTCTTGAAAGTGCCGGCTGTGGTGTGCAATAAGCGCACCATCGAATCGCTGATCAAGGCCGGTGCCTTCGATTCGCTGGGTCACCACCGCCGCGCCTTGGCCATGATCCACGAAGAAGCCATCGATTCTGTGATCACCCTCAAACGCAATGAGGCAATCGGCCAGTTTGACCTCTTTGCCGGCTTTGAGGACCAGGAACCGGAGGCCTCGCTCACTACGGAAATTCCGGACCTTCCCGAATGGGAGAAGAAGGACAAGTTGTCCTTCGAGCGGGACATGCTAGGCCTTTACGTTTCAGACCATCCGTTGCAAGGGCTCGAGGGCGTCCTCAGCCAGCACGCGGAACAGTCCATTACCTCGATCATCGCCGAGGACGGACCACACGACGGCGCGATTGTCACCATCGCGGGCATGATTACCTCGTTGAGCCGAAGAATCGCAAAGGCCAGCGGAAACGCCTATGCCCGGGCGGAAATCGAGGACCTTGGCGCTTCCATGGAGGTCATGTTCTTTGGCCAGGTCTACGGACCCATTGCCTCGGTGTTGGCGGAGGACCTCATTGTGGTGGTCAAAGGTCGGCTCCAACGACGCGACGACGGCGCGGTGACCCTGAACTGCATGGAGCTTTCCGTCCCGGACCTGAGCGAGAGCGTGAACGGTCCTGTGGTCATCACCATTCCAACCTTCAAGGCGACGGAGGCTGTGGTCACGGACCTGCGCGATGTCCTCCGCACCCACCGGGGCAACTCGGAGGTGCGGTTAAAGCTGATGGGAGATACCAAGGTCGAAGTCATGGGCCTGCCCGTTCATATGCGGGTGAACCCCAGTCCGTCCCTGTTTGGTGATCTGAAGGTCCTGCTGGGTCCGGCCTGCCTGGACAACTAGCAGTCCGGAGCGGCCGGGTCGAAGTCCGGCCTTGCCGAATGTTGCCTGATCAGATTTCGTAGTCCAGCGGTGCAGGTTTGCTGTACGCGCCGCTGTGGTAGAGCAGGGGAGTGCCGACGTCGCCCACTTGGCCGTCGACGACCTCAACTACTACCACTGCGTTGTTTTCGAATGAGAGCCGCATCTGGATCTTGCCCACCAGCCAGCCACTGACGTCCTTGAGGATGGGTACCTCGTGGGGTCCGGGTTCCCAGTGGTCACCTTCGAACCGGTCGCGCGTCCGCGCGAAGCGGTTGGCCAGGGCTTGGTTCTCCAAGCCCAGCATGTGGACGCCGATGTACTCGGCATTGGCTACCGCAGGCCATGAGCTGGAGCTCCGGGCCATGTTGAACGTGAACCGGGGCGGCTCGGCGGACAGCGACGCCACAGAGGTTGCGGTGAAGCCGAAAGGCTTTCCCTTCAGGTTTGCCGTGATGATTGCTACGCCGGCCGCATGCCTGCGGAACATCTCCCGGAAAGTCTGGTCGAAGCCGGATGATTCGCTTGTCACGTGGATGTATCTCCTGGACTGGGGGCTGCGTATACCTTCAGCGTATTCCTCCAGCACCGCAGGGTCCTCATTGTGTTGGGCCTGCATGAACCTTTGTTAATGTGAGGGGTATGACCGAGCCCACCGTGCACGTCCCTGCTGTTGCCGAACCGGCTCCGGCCCCTCATTCCCGCATGTCCAAGGAATTCCTTTGGTTGGTCCTTCCGGCGGCTTCCGGAGTCCTCCTTGGTGTCCTTTGGTGGTTCCTTGCCCCTGGCGGAATCAACCTGATCACCGGCAACCCCGCGCTTGGTGATGCCAATAATCCTGACACCTGGCTTCCGCGGGATCTGGTCCTGGCAGGATTGGTGCTTGTAGCGGGATGCTTTACCGGCGTCATGCTGGACGGGAAGCTGCAGGGACCCAGCGTGGGGCGCCGTTTGGCGTTTGCGCTTCTTGGCGGCGTGCTGGGTAGCATCGTGGCGTGGTTGGTCGGATTGCTGGCGGCGCAGGTCTTTGGCCCCGCCCCGAATCCTGCCCTTGGTCCCGGATACGGCTTCACGCTCCGGTCCTATGCTGTGCTGTTGCTGTGGCCGGCTGCCACTGCGTTCATCACGTTCGTCTTGTCGCTGTTCGGGGTTCTTTCCAAGAAGCCCGTAAAATAGCCAGGTGACCACTTCTTCGGATACTTCCGCCCGCGCCGCCGCTTCCCTTGATTTCCGGAGCATCGATTTCCGGGGCCGCCACCTCTCCTTGGCGCAGTTGCGTGCCGCCGTCCCCAGGGCGCGCCATCAGACCATGGCGGATGCAGAGCAGAAAGTCCAGGACATCATCTCGGCTGTTCGCGGCCGCGGCTTTGCCGCGCTCGCTGAGCTGGCAAGGAAGTTCGACGGCGTGGAGCAGTCCCACCCGCGCGTTCCGGCTGAGGCACTGACACGGGCGCTGGAGGAGCTGGACCCCGATGTCCGCGCTGCTTTGGAAGAGTCAATCAGCCGCGCGCGGCAATTCGCCGAGCAGCAGCGACCCGGCAACGTCGATGTTGCCTTGGCTGATGGCGCCGTCGTCAGCCAAAACTGGATTCCCGTGGGCCGCGTCGGGCTTTATGTGCCCGGTGGTCTGGCACCTTTGGCGTCTTCTGTCATCATGAACGTCGTGCCTGCAGTGGCGGCCGGCGTTGAGTCCATTGCCTTGGCTTCTCCTCCGCAGAAGGACTTTGATGGCCTGCCGCACCCCACTATCCTTGCGGCCGCCAAGCTCCTGGGCATAGACGAGGTCTACGCCATCGGTGGCGCACAGGCAATCGTCTCCTTCGCTTATGGCATTCCGGGTTCAGCGGATGAGTTGCCCATCGAACCGGTGGATGTGGTGACGGGTCCGGGAAACATTTTTGTTGCAACGGCCAAGAGGTTGGTCAAAGGCGTTGTCGGAATCGACTCCGAGGCTGGAACAACAGAGATCGCCATCCTGGCCGATTCCACTGCGCAGGCACCCTTGGTGGCTGCAGACCTCATCAGCCAGGCCGAGCACGATCCCAAAGCAGCTTCAGTCCTGGTGACGGACTCCGCGGACCTGGCCGACGCCGTCGTGCTTGAACTGGCGAGGCAGGCTGCTGCCACTAAGCACAGCGCCCGGGTTCTGGAGGCGTTGTCCGGGCCGCAGTCCGGGGTGGTGCTGGTGGACGATCTTGATCAGGGGATCGCGGTGTGCAATGCCTATGCAGCTGAACACCTTGAAATCATGACGGCGGATGCGCCAGCTGTTGCGTCGCGGATCAGGAATGCCGGGGCCATCTTTGTGGGTGACTACAGTCCGGTCAGCCTCGGCGACTACTGTGCGGGGTCAAACCACGTACTGCCAACCAGCGGGACCGCGGCTTTTTCTTCCGGCCTCAATGTCACCACGTTCCTCCGTGCCGTGCAGGTTATCAATTACAGTCGCTCGGCCTTGCAGCAGGTCAGCGGGCACATTGTCAGTTTGTCCGGCGCTGAGGACCTTCCCGGTCACGGCGATGCGGTCCGGATCCGCTTTGCCTAAAGCGCTCAACCACTACATATAAGGGTCCCCACCACTACATGTAGTAATTACACGCTTGTCATTACGGTGTGAACGAACGTAAACTGGTGCAGGAAGTGAAACTTCCGGCACCTTTTTGCGTCTCCGGCACCCGCCGGGCGTTGCATGCCGGAACTGTCAGGGGAGGCCCAGCGTGTATTGTCCGTTCTGCCGGAATCCCGACTCCCGTGTCGTCGACAGCCGCATGGCCGACGACGGCTCTTCCATTCGCCGCCGCCGTCAATGCCCCGAGTGCGGACGCCGGTTCACCACGGTGGAAACCACCAGCCTGTCCGTCATCAAACGCTCAGGCGTCGGCGAGCCCTTCAGTCGTATCAAGGTCATCAGCGGTGTCCGCAAGGCATGCCAGGGGCGCCCGGTCACCGAGGACGATCTTGCCATGCTGGCGCAGGAGGTTGAAGAGAACATCCGGTCATCCGGCGCCGCGGAAATTGATGCACACGAGGTAGGTTTGGCCATTCTCGGGCCGCTGCGAAAGTTGGATGAGGTAGCCTACCTGCGCTTCGCCAGCGTCTACCAGGCATTTGAGTCCTTGGAAGACTTCGAATCCGCCATTTCCCTGCTTCGCCACGAGCATGAAGAGCACGCCAAAGCCGGCGCCCAGGAAGCGGCGAAGGGCTCGGAAAAGAGCCAACTCTAGCTCCGGTGGCGGTGCGGAGGGGAAGCCGCACCCGCCACCGGCACCCCCGCAATAACCAATACGCCAGAGGGAAACCGGGCACGCTTTCCGGTTGTCCGGTCAGCGGCCACCGGACACGGGGAGCACCGCGCCGGTAATGTAGCCAGCGTCGGCGGACATCAGCCACAGGACGGCCGCAGCTACTTCGTCGGGTTCGGCACCCCGCCCCATGGGAATGGTGGGGTTCAGCCGTTCTACCCGGTCCGGCATGCCCGCGGCGGCATGCAGCCCCGTGTTGGTACTCCCGGGAGCCACAGCATTGACCCGGATGCCCTGTTTGGCCACCTCGGCCGCCAATCCCACCGTGAGGACATCAACGGCTCCCTTGGACGCAGCGTAGTGGACCCAGGTTCCGGGGGAGCCCGCCTTGGTGGCGGTTGACGAGATATTGATTATGGAGCCACCGCTGCCGCCATGGTCCGTGGAGAGCCGACGCACCGCTTCCTGGCACATGTGGATCACCCCGGACACATTGACGTCCACCACTCGCTGAACGGTCTCGGCCGGCACGTCCACGAGGCTGCCGATCAGGTTGCCGGTGATGGCTGCGTTGTTGATGACGGCAGTTACCTGACCCAAGTCTGCGGCTTCGTCAAACAGACGCACGACGTCGGCAGGGCGGCTGACGTCCGCCTGGACGGCCAGTGCCCTGCCACCGAAGCCGATGATGTCCTCCACAACGGTTTGTGCCCCTGCAATGTCTTCGGAGTAGTTGACCACCACTGCGTATCCGGCCCTCGCCGCAGCGTGGGCCACGGCAGCTCCGATGCCCCGGCTTGCTCCAGTGACGATTGCTGCTCCGGCCTCGAAGCCGGTACCCCCGGTCATCTGCGGTTTACTTGGCGAGCTTGTGGTGCAGGGCGACCTCAAGCGCTGCGCCGACAATACCGGCGTCGTTCTTCAATTTCGCGGTCACGATCTTGGTGCGCAGGTCAAGGTGCGGGAAGTATTCATCGGACCGCTTGGAGATGCCGCCACCGACAATGAAGAGTTCAGGCGAGAAAAGGAACTCAACATGCTGGAGATAGCGGTTGAGCAGCACGCCGTACTCGTCCCAGCTCAGGCCGTCGCGTTCGCGGGCCACGGCGGAGGCCTTGGTCTCGGCGTCGTGGCCGTCGATCTCAAGGTGCCCGAGCTCGGCATTGGGGACCAGCTGGCCGTTGAAGATGAACGCGGAGCCGATGCCGGTTCCCAGTGTAATGACCAGGACAGTTCCGTCCACGCCCTCACCGGCGCCGTAACGCGCTTCGGCCAAGCCGGCGGCATCGGCGTCGTTGATGACCTCCACAGGACGTCCCAGGCGCTTGGTGAACGTCGTGTCAATGTCAGTACCAAGCCAGGTCTTGTCCACATTGGCTGCAGAATTGACCACACCGTGCTGGATGATGCCGGGGAACGTCACACCCACCGGCGAGTCAGCCGCGGGAGCGTCCGGGCGGCTGGAGAGTTCCTCCACGATCTGGGCGACAACCTCGGCTACAGCTTCCGGAGTGGCGGGCTGGGGAGTGGGGACGCGGAAGCGGTCACCTATCAGTTTGCCCTTCTTCAGGTCGACGATGCCGCCCTTGATGCCGGTGCCGCCGATGTCGATACCGATCAGCGGTGCGTTCTTGTGGGTCTTCTCATCCTTCTTGGACAATGCAATTCCGATCATGGCAGGAGGGGATGGGCATGGCGCAGCCACCCGGGCTGCTGGACCTTCCGAAAAGCTCAGGGAAGGGTAAGGATTTCCGCACCGGTCTCAGTGACCAGCAGGGTGTGTTCGAACTGGGCCGTGCGCTTGTGGTCCCGGGTGACGACTGTCCAGTCGTCGGACCACATATCCCAGTCGATGGTGCCGAGGGTCAGCATGGGCTCAATGGTGAAGACCATGCCCGCCTCGATCACAGTGTTGTAAGCCGGGGCTGCGTCGTAATGCGGAATGATGAGGCCCGTGTGGAAGGCCTCGCCCACGCCGTGGCCCGTGAAGTCCCGCACCACGCCATAGCCGAAGCGTTTGGCGTAGGACTGGATGGCACGGCCGATTACGTTGATTTCGCGGCCGGGGGCCACGGCCTTGATGGCCCGGTTGAGCGACTCCTGCGTACGCTCAACCAGCAGACGGGACTCTTCATCCACGTCGCCAACAAGGAAAGTGTAATTGGTGTCCCCATGGACGCCGTTGATGAATGCGGTGATGTCGATGTTCAGGATGTCGCCATCCTGGATCACGGTTGAGTCCGGGATTCCGTGGCAAATGACCTCGTTGAGCGAAGAACAGAGGGACTTGGGAAAACCGCGGTAACCGAGCGTCGAGGGGTATGCCTTGTGGTCGAGGAGGAACTCGTGCCCAATCTTGTCCAGCTGGTCCGTGGTGACGCCGGGCTCAATGTGCTTGCCGACCTCGACGATCGCTTGTGCTGCGATCTTCCCTGCGATCCGGATCTTCTCGATGGTCTCCGGGGACTTCACCTCGGAGCCCGTGAACTTGGCTGGTGCTTTCTTGCCCACGTACTCAGGCCGCGGAATGGAGACCGGGACAGGCAGCTCAGGGCTGACGGTTCCCGGTGTGAGGGCGCCGATGGGTGCAGTCGAAGCAAGAGAAGGCATAGATTGATCATATAAGGCACACAAGAGACGTAAGTAACAAAGCTTGGCTGGGTCCCTGTGACCCCGCCAACGTTACGCGTCCGGCCGCCCATGGATTGAGGAGGAGACGTGACGGAGTACTGGTACAACGTCAAGACGCATGAGATCGAAGAGGACGCCATGTCCGATTGGTCCCAGCTGATTGGCCCTTACAAGACCAGGCAGGAAGCCGAGCACGCCTTGGAGACAGTCAAAGCGCGCAATGATGCCTGGGACGCCCAGGACGACGACTGACCAGGGTGGCCGCTAGAAGGAATGCTCAGGTCCCGGGAACTGCCCGGACCTGACGTCCTCACCGTAGGCGGAGGCTGCCTCGCTCAAGGTGGTGCGGAGGTCAGCGTACTGCTTGACGAACTTGGCCATCTTGCCTCCCCGTAGTCCAGCCATGTCCTGCCACACCAGGACCTGGCCCGTGGTGGTGTTGCCGGCTCCGATTCCTACAGTGGGCACCCGCAGCGCGGCGTCGATGGCGGCTGCGGTTTCAGCCGGAACCATTTCCATGAGCACGCTGAAAGCTCCTGCGTCCTGGAGGGCAAGGGCGTCGTCGACGAGGCGCTGCGCGTCCTCGCCGCGGCCCTGGACACGGTACCCGCCGAGGGTGTGTTCGCTCTGCGGGGTAAATCCAATGTGCGCCATGACGGGGATGCCGGCCTGGACCATGGCCTTGACAGTGTCCGTGTAGTAGGCGCTTCCCTCGATCTTGACCGCGTGCGCCAGTCCCTCCTTGAGGAACCGGACGCCGGTCGCTACTGCTTGTCCCGGCGAAACCTCGTAGCTCCCGAAGGGTAGGTCCGCTACGATCAGTGCGCGTTTCGCCGCCCGGCTGACGGCCCGCGTCAGCGGCAGCAGTTCGTCCACGGTGACTGGAAGGCTGGTCTCGTTGCCGTAGACGTTGTTCGACGCTGAATCGCCTACCAGGAGAACCTCGATTCCGGCTTGGTCGAAGATCTCCGCGGTGTACTGCTCATAGGCGGTCAGCATCGCAAAGCGGGAGCCGTTGTCCTTGGCCTGCTGGAGGTGGTGGATCCTGACCCGGCCGGTTGGCTTGGAGGGCGCAGCGGAGGGGGCATTTGGCGCCGAGCCCGGGCCGGTCCCGTAGGGTGCGGGAACTTCGGCGGGCGTGGTGGACTCGGGAAGGTTGCTTGGGGCCATGGATAGAGCCTAAGCCGTGCCGGGGACGCCTGCCACCAGTGTGCCCGGCGTCACTGAATGTAAACGCTGTGTTACGCGAAGGTACTGCGGCGGCATTAGCTGCCAAGTCTTAGTAGAGTGAAGGCTGAGTTGTCGTGGCTTCAAACCTTGGAGCCGGCGGCATGGACACTGAATCGGAAAAGAGGCCCTATGGACCGCCAGCAAGAGTTCGTTCTGCGGACGATCGAAGAGCGTGACGTGCGCTTCGTACGCTTGTGGTTCACCGACGTCGTGGGTTCCCTTAAATCGGTGGCGCTTGCGCCCGCCGAGGTTGAGGGAGCCTTTGAAGAGGGCCTTGGTTTTGACGGTTCCGCAATCGAGGGCCTTGCCCGCGTTTTCGAATCGGACATGCTGGCCCAGCCCGACCCCTCGACCTTCCAGATTTTGCCGTGGCGCGGTGAGACGGAGCAGACCTCGCGCATGTTCTGCGATGTCCTCACTCCCGACGGTGAGCCTTCCGCCGCAGACCCCCGCAACGTCCTCAAGCGGACCCTGGCTAAAGCCGCTGACATGGGGTTCACCTGCTATACCCACCCGGAGATTGAGTTCTATCTCTTGAAGTCCAAGGACCTCGGCCCGGACGGCTCGCCGGTTCCCGTGGACGAGGGAGGCTACTTCGACCACGTTCCCGGCGGCGTTGCCCAGGACTTCCGCCGGACTGCCGTCACCATGCTCGAATCGGTCGGCATCTCCGTGGAGTTCAGCCACCACGAGGGCGGCCCCGGCCAGAACGAGATCGACCTCCGCTACGCGGATGCACTGCAGACTGCCGACAACATCATGACCTTCCGGACGGTCATCAAGGAAGTCGCACTCCAGCAGGGCACCTACGCCACCTTCATGCCCAAGCCTTTCACTGACCACCCCGGTTCCGGCATGCACACCCACTTTTCCCTGTTCGAGGGCGACACCAACGCGTTCTTCGAAGCCGGAGCCGAGTTCCAGCTGTCCAAGACGGCGCGCCAGTTCATTGCCGGAATCCTGAAGCACGCGCCTGAGTTCACGGCCGTGACCAACCAGTTCGTGAACTCCTACAAGCGGCTCTGGGGCGGCGGCGAAGCGCCAAGCTACTTGAGCTGGGGACACAACAACCGTTCCGCGCTTGTCCGCGTTCCCCTGTACAAGCCCGGAAAGGGCCAGTCAGCGCGCATCGAATACCGCGGTATCGATTCCGCCACCAACCCGTACCTGGCTTACGCTGTGTTGCTGGGCGCCGGATTGAAGGGCATCGAGGAAGGCTATGAACTTCCCGCAGCCGCGGAAGACGACGTCTGGTCGCTGACCACCGCTGAGCGCAGGGCCATGGGACATGCACCATTGCCGGCCAGCCTCCACGATGCCATCCGTGCCATGGAGGAATCCGAGCTTGTAGCTGAGATCCTGGGCGAGCAGGTCTTTGAGCACTTCCTGCGCAACAAGCGCGCGGAGTGGCAGGACTACCGCCTCCAGGTCACGCCGTACGAGTTGCAGCGCAACCTCGGCATTCTGTAGGCAGGGCCAGTGAGCCTTGCACGTCGGCTCATTTCAGCCGGATTCAGTGATCTCGAAAAGGCCGAACGTTTCCTTGCAGCCCCTGAACTTGAGGGGATTGACCAGGACGCGCTCTTTGCCGGGCTCTCCATGTCGGCGAGCCCGGATACTGCCCTCCAATCATTGGTCCGGCTTCTTGAGAAGAATCCCGGACTGAAGAAGCTGGCTGCTGCGGACGCGGACACCGGTGAGCCGATGTACCGCCTGCTGGGTGCTTCCGAGGCGTTGGGGGAGTTCCTCATGCGACGGCCCGAACACCTGGATGTCTTTGAGGTCCGCGTCAGCCCCGAGCCGCTCCAGGCCTCCGGTGAAGAACTCCGGGCCATGCTGCTCCGTTCCGTGAAGGCCGAACCCGGCGCCCAGCGCCCCGTGGCCGGGTTGACCGGAATGCCGGCCTACGCGGCGCTGCGGAGCGCCTATCGCCGTGGTCTGACTGAGCTGGCCATCAGGGACCTCTGTGCTGCCTCGCCCCAGGATTTCATGCCCGCTGTCGGTGCCGAATTGGCAGACCTCGCCGGTGCGGCCATTGAGGCTGCCCTCGCCGTGTCCAGGGCTGAAGCGGCTGGACAGTACGCGGCCGCGGAGATCGCCGACGTCGGGCTGGCCGTCATGGGCATGGGCAAATGCGGCGCCCGCGAACTGAACTACATTTCCGACGTCGATGTCATCTACGTCATTGAGGCAGGGGAGCTCGATGACGCGCGGGCGTCCACCATCGGCACGGCACTGGCCTCCGGGATTTCCCGCGCCATTTCCTCTTTGGCGCCGGAACCCGGGCTGTGGGAAGTCGACGCCAACCTCCGGCCGGAAGGTAAGTCGGGGCCGCTGGTCCGCACCTTGCCCTCCCACCTCAGCTACTACGCACGCTGGGCCGAAAGCTGGGAGTTCCAGGCGCTGCTCAAGGCGAGGACCATTGCCGGTGACCGGGAACTTGGCCAGCGCTATGAGAAGGCAGTGGAACCCCTGGTGTGGGCCTCGGCGGGCCGCGAGGGGTTTGTTGAATCCGTGCAGGCGATGCGCCGCAGGGTTACCGATTACATTCCCGCGGCCGAGGAACAGCGCCAGATCAAGCTGGGGCGGGGCGGCCTTCGCGATGTCGAGTTCACCGTCCAATTGCTGCAACTGGTCCACGGTAAATCCGATGAATCCCTGCGGTGCAGGGACACCACGTCAGCAATAGCCGCGTTGTCGGCCGGAGGCTACATCGGACGCACGGACGCGGCAGCGTTCGACAACGCCTACCGTTACCTGCGTTTGCTGGAGCACCGGATCCAGCTTTTCCAGCTGCGGCGTACCCACCTTATGCCTGTCACGGAGGATGCCCAGCGGTTCCTTGCCAAGGCTGTCCTGGGGCCCTTCTCCATGGAGCGTCCCCACCCTGACCAGCTGATGGGCACCTGGCAGAAGACCAAAAAATCCGTGCGGGAGCTTCATGAGCGCATCTTCTACCGTCCCTTGCTCAATACCGCGGCCAAGCTGAGCAGCGAGGACGCCAAGCTCAGCCCCGAGGCAGCACAGGGCCGGCTTGCCGCCCTCGGCTACTCGGATCCGCAGGGAGCCATGCGGCACATTGAAGCACTGACGGCAGGAGTCAGCAGGCGGGCGGCGCTGCAGCGGCAGCTTCTTCCCATTTTGCTGGGTTGGCTCGCTGAAGGCGTAGATCCCGACGCCGGTCTGCTTGCTTTCCGCAGGGTCAGCGAGGCTTTGGGAACCACACACTGGTATTTGGGTTTACTCAGAGACTCCCAAGCAGCTGCGGAACGTTTATGCCAGGTGCTGGCCAATTCCCGGTTGATCTCTGATCTCTTGGAAGTTTCCCCGGAATCCGTGGCGTGGTTGGGCAGCGACAAAGAGCTGGTTCCCATCAGCTTCGAAGCCCAGTGGCAGGAAATCCAGTCAAAGCTGTCCCGCCACCCGGATCCCGAAAGCGCCATGAGGCTCATTCGCCTGATCCGGCGCCGCGAGATCCTGCGGACTGCGAT
>NZ_JABMCX010000123.1 GCF_013179505.1 Paenarthrobacter sp. CM16
CCTTGATGAGCTGCGCTGGAGTGTGCGCGGCCTGAACCAGGGCGTCCTGGATGGCAGCGGTTCTTATTGCCTTGAGTTCGTCGGTCTCCGAGGGGAGCTTGTAGGAGTCGATGACGGACTGGAAGGCGTGCTCGTCGGCGTCCGCAAGGCGCAGCGACTCAACGATCAGGTGATCGGCAGCGCTGGTGATCCGGTTGACGAGCCCTGCATGCTGCTCATATTTCGCGCCTGTGGTGTACCTGGCCACCATGGCAACCAAGGCAGCGCCTTGGGCTGCATGCAGTGCCGCCGCCGCACCACCGCCGGGTGTGGGCTGACGCGACGCGAGCCGGGAGAGATAGTTGTTGATGGTTTCTGAGCTGATCATGGGAGGAGTACTAGCCGCGGAGCCGGCTCATGGTGGGGTCGTACAGCGGATCCTGGGTCACGGTCGCTTGGATACGGCGGCCGAAGTACTCAATTTCCACGGAGTCCCCGATTGATACAGCAGAGGGCAGGTAGGCGTAGGCAATCGGCTTGCGGACGGAGTATCCGTAAGCGGCGCTGGTGACGTAACCAACGGCCTGGTCCTTGTAGAACACCGGTTCCTTGCCCAGTACGAGGCTCCTGCCGTCGTCGACCGTCAAGCAGCGCAGGCGACGCGCCGAGCCTTCCTCGGTGCGGCCTTCAAGGGCGGCCTTGCCGACGAAGTTCTCCTTGGTCATCTTCACGGCGAACCCGAGGCCGGCTTCGTAAGGATCATGCTCTGTGGTCATGTCCGTGCCCCAGGAGCGGTAGCCCTTTTCGAGGCGCAGCGAGCTGAAGGCTGCACGGCCCGCGGCAATGACGCCGAACGGCTGGCCGGCCTTCCACAGGGCATCCCAGAGGCGCTGCCCGTTGTCCGCGCTGGTGTAGAGCTCCCAGCCGAGTTCGCCCACGTAGGACAGGCGCATGGCCGTGACGTTGACGCCGCCAATGGTGACCTTCTTGGCGCGGAAGTACTTCAAGCCGTCATTGGTGAAGTCATCGCTGCTGACGGTGCTGATGAGGTCGCGGGCCAGCGGACCCCACAAGCCGATGCAGCAGGTGCCGCCGGTGGTATCGCGGACCTGGACCCAGTCTCCGGCGTCGCCGTTCTCCGTCTGGTGGCGGGCTGCGCGTTCAAAGTAGGCGGTGTCCATGTTGCCGTTGGCACCCAACTGGAAGGTGTCTTCGCTGAGGCGGGCAACGGTGATGTCGCTTCGGACGCCGCCGGCCTCGTCCAGCAGGAGGGTGTAGGTCACTGCGCCGGGCTTCTTGGCCAAGTCGCCCGTGGTCAGTTCCTGAAGCAGCTTCAGGGCTCCCGGGCCGGAAACTTCGAGGCGCTTCAGCGGAGTCATGTCGTACATGGCAACTGCTGTGCGGGTCTTCCATGCTTCGGCCGCGGCAATGGGCGAGCTGAACATGCCGGACCAGGCGTCACGGGCCGGGGGCTGCCAATCGTCCGGCATTTCCTTGAGCAGTTCAGCGTTGGCCTCGAACCAGTAAGGGCGCTCCCAGCCGGCGCCTTCCAGGAAGTAGCCGCCCAACTGCTTCTGGCGGGCATGGAAGGGGCTGACGCGAAGGTTGCGGGGGGAGAGCTTGGGCTGCAGCGGGTGCATGACATCGTAGATTTCCACGAAGTTCTGCTGTGAAGTCTCACTGACGTATTCGGGAGTCAGCTGGACCTCTTCGAAACGGTGAATATCGCAGTCGCCAAGGTCGATCTGCGACTTGCCGGTGGTCAGCAGTTCGGCCACTGCGCGGGCAATGCCGGCAGAGTGGGTGACCCAGACGGCCTCGGCAACGAAGAAGCCGTCCACTTCCTTGGATTCGCCAACCAGCGAGCCGCCGTCAGGGGTAAAGGAGAAGATGCCGTTGAAGCCGTCCTCGATTTCGCTTTCGCGGAGGGCGGGAAGAATCTGCTTGGTTGCTTCCCAGGCGGGAAGGAAGTCTTCCAGCGTGAAGTCCAGGCGCGAGGGCATGTTGTGTTCGCTGATGCTGCTGGGCTCGTAGCTGCCCAGTTCGTCCAGGTCTACAGGCATGGGGCGGTGGGCGTAGGAGCCGATGCCGTAACGGTCTCCGTGCTCGCGGTAGTAGAGGTCCTGGTCCTGGTGGCGCAGGATGGGCAGCTGGGCGCCGTTGGGAAGTTCGTTCTTGCCCTTCTGGGCGGGAACCGGCGTGGTTTTTACGTATTGGTGTGCCAGCGGGAGGAGCGGGACGGACATTCCGATCAGCTCGCCCACCTTGGCGCCCCAGAAACCGGCGCAGGAAACCACGATGTCCGCGGGGATCACGCCTTCGGCGGTCTCGACGCCGGTCACGCGGCGGTTGGACTGCTCGATTCCGGTGACCTCGGTGTTGCCGATGTACTTAACGCCGGCGGCTTCGGTGCGCTTGATCAGCAATTGCACAGCGCGGGCAGCAAGGGCCAAGCCATCGGTGGGGACGTGGAGGCCGCCCAGGATGTCTTCCTCGTTAATGAGCGGGTAGAGCTCCTTGCATTCCTCACGAGTGAGGATCTTGCCGTCGATGCCCCAGGACTGTGCGTAGCCGAGCTTCCGCTTCAGATCAGCCAGGCGCGTCTCCGTGGTGGCAACTTCAAGGCCGCCCACTTGGTTGAAGCAGCTTTGGCCATCCTCGGTGAGGGACAGGAGCTTCTCCACCGTGTACTTGGCAAAGAGGGCCATGGACTTTGACGGGTTGGTCTGGAAGACCAGGCCGGGCGCGTGGGATGTGGAGCCACCGGGCATGTTCAGGGGCCCTTGGTCCAGGACGGTGATGTTGTTCCATCCGCGGGTGACCAGTTCGTCGGCGAGGTTGGTGCCGACGATCCCGGCTCCGATGATGACAATGCGGGGCGTGGATGCCATGGGGGTTCTCCTGCTGAAGTTCGTGGGGGTTCTGGGGCGACGGGTGGCTTAGCGGAAAACCACGGTGCTGGTCTCATCCAGCAGTACGCGGTGTTCGCAGTGCCACTTGACGGCGCGGGACAATGCCAGGGCTTCGGCGTCTTGGCCCACGGTTGAGAGCGTGGTGGGGCCGTAGCTGTGGTCGACGCGGATGACTTCCTGCTCGATGATCGGTCCCTCGTCCAAGTCCGCGGTGACGTAGTGGGCGGTTGCACCCACCAGCTTTACCCCGCGGTCATAGGCCTGGTGGTAGGGACGGGCACCCTTGAAACCGGGAAGGAAGGAATGGTGGATGTTGATGGCACGGCCTTCAAGGGCACGGCAGAGGTCATCGGAGAGGACCTGCATGTAGCGTGCCAGCACCACAAGGTCCACGTTGTATTCCTCCACCAGGTCCAGGAGGCGTTGTTCAGCCTCTGCCTTGGTGTCCGGGATGACGGGGATGTAGACAAAGGGCAGCCCGGCCGCTTCAGCCATGGCCCTGTGGGTCTCATGGTTGGAGGCAACTACTACAAGGTCACCGCCGAGGCTGCCGCCGCGCCACCGGAAGATGAGGTCGTTCAGGCAATGCCCGAACTTGGAGACCATCACCAGGACCCGCTTCTTGGTCTGGTCATGGAAGCTGAACTTCATCTCGAAGCGGTCAGCAATCGCACTGAATTCCTCTTCGAGCCGCTCAGGTGAGTAGGACAGCGGTCCGGAGAAAGCGGTCCGCAGGTGCAGCGTTTGGCGGAGGCCGTCGTCGAACTGCTGGTGCTCTTCGATGTTGAAACCGCGCTCGAAAAGGAAGGTGGTGACTGCCTGAACAATCCCGGCGCGCTCGACGCACGACAATGTGAGTACGAACTTCTGTGCTTGCTCTTCGTTGAGCATTTCGGGCTTCGGCAGGGTGCTTACCGGTGAGTCTGTCGCCACGAGGGTCATGTCTCCTCCTTTAGATATATTCTTGAGTCCTGAACTGATATATTAGGATTGGGATTCAGCGTATACTGGTGTTCCGGGCAGGTCAATAGGTTTTTTGGTTGTGAAGAAGGGGATGGCGCTGTGGCTTTTGGAACTCTGGCAATCGCCGGTGAAGACACGAAGAAGTCTTTGGCCGACCTCGCCTACGAACGCCTACGGGACCGGCTTTTGATGCTGGACATCAAGCCCGGCGACCTCCTTAACGACGACCAGCTCGCCAAGGATCTGGAGATAGGCCGGACGCCGGTGCGCGAAGCCTTGAAGCGACTGGAGTTGGACCGGCTGGTTATTACGTATCCACGGCGGGGCACCTTTGCCACCCGCGTGGAAGTGACCGACCTCGCCTTCATCTCCGAGATCCGGGCCCAGCTGGAACCCCTCGCTGCTGCCCGCGCGGCCCGTGTTGCCTCGCCGGCCACCAGGGACCGCCTGCGTGAAGTGATGAGCGCCGTGGAGGACTTCGACGTCAAGGCGGCGTCCGTGGTTGAGACCCTGCGGCTCGACGCCAGCGTCCACCAGGGGATCTACGCGGCGGCTGCAAATCCACACCTTGAAGACATCCTGATCCGCTATGACAACCTGGCCACGCGCATTTGGTGCATGGTCCTGGACCGGTTGCCCAACCTGGAGCACCACCTGCGCGAGCATCTGGATCTGCTGCGGGCGGTCATTGACGGCGACGAGGATAAGGCTGCCGAGTTGGCTCGCGTCCACGTCAGTGGCTTCGAGCAGGCAGTGCGTCAGGCGCTTTTCGCGGCTTAACCCAACGGCGCCTTTTGGCTGTTGACTCCCCGGCCGACCGATTGCATACTGAGTTATCCATCTAATATATCAGCCGGATATCAGTGCGCCGATGCTTGCCGTTGATCCCTCCGGGCGTTAGTGATGCCATCACAACCTTGAACCTTTGGAGTATCGAGTGACGACCAGACCCCTCCTCTTCGAACACATCCCCTTGATGGGCAGCAGCCGCGTGAAGCGGGGCATGGCGGAGATGCTCAAGGGCGGCGTCATCATGGACGTCGTTAACGTCGAGCAGGCCCGCATCGCCGAGGATGCCGGTGCTGTGGCTGTCATGGCGCTCGAGCGCGTTCCGGCCGATATCCGTGCCCAGGGCGGCGTGTCCCGCATGTCCGATCCCGACATGATCGATGCGATCATCGCGGCCGTGTCCATTCCGGTGATGGCCAAGGCCCGGATCGGCCACTTCGTCGAAGCCCAGGTCCTGCAGTCCCTCGGTGTTGACTACATCGACGAGTCCGAGGTCCTCACCCCGGCCGACTACATCAACCACATCGACAAGTGGAACTTCACCGTTCCCTTCGTCTGTGGTGCCACCAACCTGGGTGAGGCCCTGCGCCGCATCAACGAGGGTGCGGCGATGATCCGTTCCAAGGGCGAAGCCGGCACGGGCGATGTTTCCAACGCCACCGGCCACATGCGCAAGATCCGCTCGGAGATCGCCAAGCTTGCAGCCCTTCCGGAGGACGAGCTGTACGTTGCGGCCAAGGAGTTGCAGGCCCCGTATGAGCTGGTCAAGGAAGTTGCCGCTACCGGCAAGCTCCCCGTGGTCCTGTTCACCGCCGGTGGCATCGCTACCCCGGCTGATGCTGCGATGATGATGCAGCTCGGCGCGGACGGTGTGTTCGTCGGTTCGGGCATCTTCAAGTCCGGCAACCCCGCAGAGCGCGCCGCCGCCGTCGTGAACGCCACTGCCTACTACGACGATCCCGATGTCATCGCCAAGGTCTCCCGCGGCCTCGGCGAAGCCATGGTGGGCATCAACGTCGACGAGATTCCCCAGCCCCACCGCCTCGCAGAACGTGGATGGTAAGTTTCCACTGCGCCCGGTGGGCGCTGGTCCTCTGTGTGCTATTCCCCGCAACCGCTGCCGCCACTTTCGCGGTGGTTGGGGCGGGGGCCCTTTTACGCACACTGCCGGATCAGCGCCCACCGTCCCGTTTTTGGTGTGTTGGGCGGAAGGTCTTTCCACCAGGAAGCTCTTCGATAAGTCCACGGGCTACCAGGTGTGGGCCTAAGCGGCTCCTGGTTTCAGCGCTCGTCTTCCGGCCGGGCCGTGAGGATGCGGTGGGCGTTCTCCTGCAAAATGCCGAGCGACTCCTGAATGAGTGGTGAGGCGATGCTGCCCCGACGTGCTGCAGCCACAATGCGTCGGGTGGGTTTGCCCTTGCCCGTGATGCGCAACCGGACAACATTCTCTGCGTTGTTCAGGGGCGCCAACCTTGGCAGCAGGCCGACGCCCAGGCCTGCGCCCACGAACGCTATCTGGGTTTCCCATTCCACTGCCTCGTGCGCCACCCGGGGTGTCACCCCCACGGCCGTAAAGGCGGCTGTGAAGAGGGCGTGGTAGGTGGAGCCGGCGGCCTCGGTAATCCAAGGTTCGGAGGCAAGCTCTTCGAGCGTCACCGATTCCTGCTCTGCCAGTGGATGGTCCGCGGGAATGATCACGTCCAGGGGATCGTCCAACAGCACGGTCTGCTCGAACCGGGGATCGTCCTCACCGTAGGTTTCGGACTGCATGGCGACGATTACGGCGAGGTCGATTCGTTCTGCCACCAGCAAGTCGAAACAACGGGCCGGGTTGGCCTCCAGCACTTGGACTTCCAGCAGGGGACGCGTCGAGCGCAGCGTGGCGGCGAGCGGTGCCAGCAACTGTGCGGCCGCCGTCGAGAATCCGCCGAGCCCGAAATGTGACTGCACTTGGTCGCCGGCCTCCATGGCCGCTGCCCGCAAACTCTCCCATTCGGCAATCAGGGCGTCCGAGCCCGTCACCAAAAAGCGTCCCGTGGCAGTCAATCGAACGCCCCGGCCGTCCTTGGTCAGCAGCTGCATTCCCAGCATTCGCTGGAGCTCGCGGAGTTGCGCGGAAACGGCTGAGGGGGAGTAGCCGGTGAGCTCCGCTGTGGCGCCAATAGTGCCGCAGCGGGCAAACACCCGAAGTGTGATGAGCCTCGCATCGATCATGCACCTATTGTGCACGGTTATCTTCTGAATCTTGCGCTTTTGTTGCGGTTCAATCGTCCCTAATCTCATGACTATAAGGTTTTCGACAACGCCGCTCGCCCCCAACGCAGCCGTGCTCCCCACGAAACACACTCTGACCCACGCCTCCCGGGAGGAAACATATGTCTGCACCAGTCTTGCCCCTCAACTCACGCGGAAAACTCGCTTCATCCTTGCCTGCAGAGCAGCTGGCGGAGATCAGCGGTTTGTTCGAGTTCCGGCGCAAGGGATATTCCCTCGATGCGCCGTTCTACACTGATGCCACGATCTTCAAGATCGACATGGAGGCCATTTTTGGCCAGCATTGGATCTTCGCCGGCAGCATTGCCGAACTGCCGGAGCCGGGCGACTACATCACCGTCGATTACGGTCCCTACTCCCTGATCGTGCTGCGCAATGACGACGGCGGCGTGAACGTCCTGCACAACGTCTGCCGCCACCGCGGCGCCCGGGTACTGACCGAAGCAACCGGATCAACCGGCAACCTGGTGTGCGGCTACCACTCGTGGACCTACTCTCCGGAAGGCAACCTGATCCACGCCTCCGCACCGGGAGAGACAAAGTTCGACAAGAGCTGCTTCGGCCTCAAGCGTGCCCACAGCCGCGTGGTGGCCGGGCTCATCTTCGTGTGCGTCGCCGACGAGCCGCCGGCGGACTTTGACGAAACGTCCAAGATCTTCGAGCCGTACCTCGCACCCCACGATCTCTCCAAGACGAAGATTGCCTACCAGCAGAACATCATCGAGGAAGGCAACTGGAAGCTCGTCATGGAGAACAACCGTGAGTGCTACCACTGCGACGGCCACCCTGAGCTGGCCTGTTCCCTCTTCCCCACCTGGGGCCTGACGGAGGGCCTGATCCCGGCCCACCTTGAAGAAGTGTGGGACCGCAACAAGGAAGCGCAGTCCTCGCTCGAGGAGCGTTGCCGCCGCTACGGCCTTCCCTATGAGGTTGTGGAGGAGCTCGACACCCGGATCGCGGGAATCCGCATCTCACGTGAATCCCTGGACGGCGAGGGCGAATCCTTCTCCGCCGATGGTCGCAGGCTCTCCAAGAAGCTCCTGGGCGACTTGCGCGACTTCCGCCTGGGCCGCTGCTCGATGCACCTGCAGCCCAACAGCTGGTTCCACTTCCAGAGCGACCACGTCATCACGTTCGGCGTCTTCCCCATCAACGAACACCAGTCCCTGGTCCGCACCACGTGGCTGGTAGCCGACGACGCCGTGGAAGGCGTGGACTACGACCTCGAGAAGCTCACCTACACCTGGAAGCAAACCAATCTGCAGGACAAGGCGTTTGTTGAGTTGTGCCAGACCGGCGCAGGCAGCCCCGCCTACGAGCCCGGCCCTTACATGAAGAGCGAATACCAGGTGGAGGCCTTCATCAACTGGTACGTACAGCGTGTCCAGGAGCACTTGGCATGACCGAACTCCTCACCGAGACTGTAGTCCAGGAGCCACATCGGATCCGCGGCCTTGAAATGCCGTGGAACAGGGTCATGGGCAGCACCGAGGGACCTGCAAGTGCAGCCCGTGCCTTGGGCCCGTGGCATCCGCAGGAGTTCATGGCCGAATGCGTGGAGATTGTTCCCGAAGTGGGCGGCATGATGACGTTCGTGTTCCGTCGCTCCGACGGTGCGCCCCTGGCTTTCCGTGCCGGCCAGTACGTGAACGTCGCCTTCCCCGTGAACGGCGAGGACCAGGATCCGGCGGACCGCAGCTACTCACTGTCCAGCGCGCCCACCAAGCCGTGGACCTTCGACATCACGGTCAAGCGCGATCCCACGGGCCTGGTCTCACCGTGGGTGCACGAGAACATCAAACCGGGGACTGTTTTGGAGATGCTCGGGCCGGTGGGCGCGTTCCACCTGCCCGACGCCGACCGGCGGGCACGGTACCTCCTGTTGGCCGCCGGAGCTGGGATCACGCCCATCATGTCGATGGTGCGGACCATTCACTCCCTGCCGGGAGAAGCCGACGTAGTGGTGCTCTATCACGGAGCAGCGGACGAGGGCTTTGCCTTCAACAAGGAGCTCGCCTACATCGCCTCCGTGGACTCGCGCATCAAGGTCTTCTATTCCCTGGGTGATCGCGGCAAGCCCGATGACTGGGAAGGGCTCAGCGGAAGGTTGACGGCGGCCATGCTGGACCAAGTGGCCCCCGATGCCAACGGCCGCCAGGTTTACGCCTGCGGCCCCGAAGGGTACCTGAACACGGCCACGGAGCTCCTGGGGAAGGTGGGCGTGGACGATACCTCCATCCACATGGAATTCTTTACCGGAGACCGCCAGACCATCCTCGAATATCAGGCGGAGCTCGCCCACGCGGCCGACATCGCGGAGGAAATCGCGGAGGAAATCGCCGATTCCGCCGAGGACTACTACGAAAGCCAGCCCACGGCGTTCGGACTCTACGAGCCCGGCTACGACGCCGGGGGAACCTTGAAAGCGACGGGCCTCCCGCTGGAATCCGCCGATTCGGAGGCATCCGGTCCGGAAGTTTCCGACGCCGGTCCGGAGGTTCAGCACGAGGTTGCTGTTCCTGATGCGTCGAGTTTTGAGACTGTGGGCACGGGCAGCCTCACCCTGTCCTTCATGCGCACGGGCATCAATGTCCGGGTAGACCCCACTGAGCACATCCTGGGTCCGGCCCAGCGGGCGGGCGTCAGGATTGGTGCCAACTGCAAGGAAGGCATGTGCGGCTCCTGCAAAGTGGTCAAGCTTTCGGGGGACGTGGAAATGAACCACCAGGGCGGCATCCGGGCCCGTGAAATCGACGCCGGGAAGTTCCTGCCCTGCTGTTCCACCGCGCTCACCGACATGGTGATCGACGCCTGAAGGGCAGCAACCGGCAGGAGAGGAGGAAGACGGCCAGTCTTCCTCCTCTCCTTTTTTGTTCCAGTATTTTTTAGGGCGGCTGTAACCCGCCATGGTGCACGGAAAATTCGTGTCCGCAACCCAGAGTTAATCTGTTTTCCCCTTACTCCGCGGTATAAGGGGTCTATAGTGGGGGATAGGACATTCGCTGATGCAGCCCGGCGGCCCGCTTTTCTTCCGACGCCGGAGGCCCGTAATGACCGACACCCAAATAGGCAGCTTTATTCGCGACTGTGTGGTGTTTGAGGACGACACTGAGAACGGCTTGGATTTTGACACTTTCTATGGCCTGTACATCAGCTGGTGCGTTCTTGGACGCAAAATCCCCATTCCCGACTCCGCTTTCAAGACAGCCCTTGAACTCGAGGGGCTCAGGCCCATCAAGGAAAACGGCCGCAGAATCTATGCCGGCATGAGCATGGTTGGCCCTGCCGCCAGGGACTACGTGGTGAACAGCGTTCCCATGTGGCAAGAGACCGAGGCCAGCGCCGCGGCCCTTTCCGAAATTTCTGAGGAAGCTGTTCCCTCCATCGCCTGATTTCATTCAACAGCCAGCGTCCAGCCCGTGCCCCTAGGATTTCAGAAGGGGGCATGGGCTGTTCCTGTTTTTGGGGTGTGCGCTGAAAGGAATTAATGAAACCGTCCATCGTGTGGTTCCGGGACGACCTGAGGGTCGCCGACAATCCGGCCTTGCGTGCCGCCGTCGACGACGGCGAAGCCGTGGCTTTGTTTGTCCTCGACGAAGAATCGCCGGGCATTCGCCCCCATGGCGGCGCTGCGCGCTGGTGGCTCCACCATTCCTTGACGGCACTGCGTGAAGATCTGGAAAAACTGGGCATACCGCTGCTGCTCCGCCGCGGGCCGGCCGGAGACATTGTGCAGAAAACCGCGACGACGCTGGGTGCGGGCGCGCTGTACTGGAACCGCAGGTACGGTGCGGCTGAGCGGGCGGTCGACGCCGGACTCAAGACCTGGGCGGCCGAGGCCGGCCTGCAAGTGGCGAGTTTCCAAGCCTCCCTTCTTCATGAACCCTGGAATGTCACGACCAAAACGGGCGGGCAGTACAAGGTTTTCACGCCTTTCTGGCGGACGGTGTCCGCGCAGGAATTCCGCGATCCGTTGGCCGTCCCGGCGAAGGGCCATGGGTTCACCGGGAAACTGCCTGCCAGCGACCTCTTGGACTCCTGGCAGCTCCTGCCCACCAGCCCGGACTGGTCCGGGGGATTGGCTGAGATGTGGACCCCTGGGTCAGCTGCCGGGCACAAGCGGCTCGCTGCGTTCGTGGCGGACGGGCTGGATAACTACAGCGAGGGCAGGAACCGTCCGGATACCGATGGCAGCAGTTGCCTGTCTCCCTACCTTCGATGGGGTGAGCTGAGCCCCTTTGAGGTGTGGCATGCCTTGGGGTCCAGGCGATCGGAAAGCGCAAGCATTTATGCCTCCGAGCTGGGCTGGCGTGAATTCTGCTGGCACCAGTATTTCCACAACCCGGAGATCGCCACCGCCAACCTTCGCCCTGAGTTCGATCGTTTCCCGTGGGCTTGGCCCGGCACTAACGGAGTGAAAGGGAAGCACCCCGGCCACGAGAGTGCGCCGGAGGAGTTCCGGGCCTGGCAGCAGGGCCGCACCGGCTTCCCCATGGTTGATGCCGGGCAACGCCAGTTGTGGCACACCGGCTGGATGCACAACCGGGTACGTATGGTGGCGGCAAGCTTCCTGGTGAAGAACCTGGGCATCCATTGGCAGCTCGGGGAGCAGTGGTTCTGGGACACCTTGGTGGACGCTGATCCGGCGTCGAATCCTGCCAACTGGCAGTGGGTTGCGGGCTCCGGTGCGGATGCCTCGCCCTTCTTCAGGATCTTCAACCCGGAGGCCCAGCGCACCCGGTTTGATCCGGCGGGAAAGTACATTGCCCGCTGGCTCCCGGACTTCGGGACGCCTGAGTATCCGGAGGAAATCGTGGACCTCAAAACCACCCGGGCGGAGGCCCTGGAGGCGTACAAGGAGATGAAGGAAGTCCACTGAGGGCCTTCCAGGCACCCCTCTGGAAATTAGTAGGAAGTCCGAGTATATTCGGATTCAGAGATGACCTGGATCACAGTTGGTCACGTGTTCCCCGCAGTGGTCCCAGTACCCGGCGGCACGGCAGTCATTCACGATGCAAAGGAGCATTTCACCATGGTGCGCGAGCTTTCCCACTACGTAGACGGCCAAAGGATCGACGGCACGTCCGGTCGATTCAGTGATGTCTACGATCCCTGCACAGGCGAAGTCCAGGCGCGGCTTCCGCTGGCCGGCGCTGACGAGGTTCGCAACGCCGTCGCAAATGCCGAGAAGGGCCAGCTCGAATGGGCGGCCATGAACCCGCAGCGCCGCGGACGCATCCTGCTCAAGTTCGTGGACCTGGTCAACGAAAACATGGATGAACTGGCTAAACTCCTGTCCTCCGAGCACGGCAAGACCTTCGCGGACGCCAAAGGCGATATCCAGCGCGGCATCGAAGTAGTGGAGTTCTCCGCGGGGGCGCCGCACCTCCTCAAAGGTGAGTTCTCCGACAACGCCGGGCAGGGGATCGACGTCCACTCGCTCCGCCAACCGCTGGGCGTCGTCGCTGGCATTACGCCCTTCAACTTCCCGGCCATGATTCCCTTGTGGAAATCCGGACCGGCGCTCGCAGCCGGCAACGCGTTCATCCTCAAGCCTTCCGAGCGGGACCCCTCGGTGCCGCTGCGACTTGCCGAGCTTTACAGTGAGGCAGGGGTGCCGAACGGCGTCTTCAATGTCATCAACGGCGACAAGGAAGCAGTGGACGCACTGCTCGAAGATCCGCGGGTGAAGGCCATCGGGTTCGTGGGATCCACGCCGATTGCCCAGTACATCTACGCAACGGCTGCTGCCCACGGCAAGCGCGCACAGTGCTTCGGCGGGGCGAAGAACCACATGGTGATCATGCCCGACGCCGATCTGGACATGGCAGCCGACGCCCTGATTGGTGCCGGCTACGGTTCCGCCGGCGAACGCTGCATGGCAATCTCCGTGGCCGTACCGGTGGGCCAGGAAACTGCTGACGCGCTGGTGGCCAAGCTGACCGAGCGCGTCAAGGACCTGAAGGTAGGCCACAGCCTGGACAAGGATTCGGACTTCGGCCCCGTGGTGGCTGCTTCTGCCAAGGAGAGGATTGAGGGCTACATCCAGTCCGGCGTGGACGAAGGCGCGACGCTGGTCACCGATGGCCGCGGCCTCACCGTGGACGGATACGACGGCGGTTTCTGGGTGGGCCCCACGCTCTTCGATCACGTCACCAAGGACATGAAGATCTACAAGGAAGAGATCTTCGGCCCGGTCCTCAGCGTGCTGCGCGCGGCTGACTACGACGAAGCACTCAGGCTCTGCAGCGAGCACGAGTTCGGCAACGGCGTCGCAATTTTCACCCGCGACGGCGACTCCGCCCGGGACTTTGCCAGCCGCGTGGAGGTGGGGATGGTGGGCATCAACGTGCCGATTCCGGTGCCGATCGCCTACTACACCTTCGGTGGCTGGAAGGCTTCCGGTTTCGGCGACCTCAACCAGCACGGCGCAGACGCCTTCCGCTTCTACACCAAGACCAAGACCGTGACGTCGCGGTGGCCCTCCGGCATTCGCCAGGGCGCCAGCTTCATCATGCCGGCAGGCAGCTGATGGGGGCTGAAGCGGCAGAGGAAGAAGTCCTGTTTGAGCGTCGCGGCCACCTGGGGATCGTCACCCTGAACCGCCCCAAGGCGGTCAACGCGCTGAACGCGGGAATGGTGAAAGCCATGCTCCGGCAGCTGACCGATTGGGCCGGCGACGACGCCGTTGCCACGGTGTTGGTGCGCGGCGCCGGTGACCGTGGGCTGTGCGCCGGCGGCGATATTGTGGCCATCTATAAAGACATGCTGCACGGCGGCACTGAAACTGCGGAGTTCTGGGCTGAGGAGTATCGCCTGAACTTGCTCATTTCGCAGTACCCCAAGCCGTACGTGGCCTTCATGGACGGGCTGGTACTGGGCGGTGGCGTGGGTATCTCCGCCCACGGTTCGGTCCGGATTGTCACCGAACGGACCCGTACCGGGATGCCCGAGACCACCATTGGTTTTGT
>NZ_JABMCX010000124.1 GCF_013179505.1 Paenarthrobacter sp. CM16
ATGTGGGAGAGGGACGGCTGGAAGGGTTAGGGATGTGGGAGAGGGACGGCTGGAAGGGTTAGGGATGTGGGAGAGGGACGGCTGGAAGCGTTAGGGATGTGGGAGAGGGGTGGGGCGGGCGCCAATAGACTGGAACGGTGACTTCCCAGGACTCTCTGACATCCATCGGCGCCGCCCGGATCGCCGTTTCTACACTGCTCGACGGCGGTGTGCGGCACGTGGTGGTGGCGCCGGGTTCGCGGTCTGCACCCATGGCGTACGCTCTCGCTGAAGCAGAAGCTGCAGGCCGGGTCAGGCTGCATGTGCGCATCGATGAACGCGATGCCGGCTTCACAGCATTGGGCCTGGCACTTTCCACCGAGGCACCGGTGGCAGTGGTGACCACTTCCGGAACCGCGGTTGGCAACCTCCTGCCTGCTGTCATGGAAGCCAATCATTCGGCCGTTCCCGTTGTAGTGGTCTCCGCCGACCGCCCTGAAGAACTTCACGGAACCGGGGCCAACCAGACCACCATTCAACTGGACCTTTTCGGCGATCACGTGAGATTCGCCGTCGACGTCCCGGCTGGAGACCATCCCCAAAAGGCCGTTGCCACCGCACTATATGCGGCCACCGGGGCCCTCGAGGACACCCCGCCTGGTCCTGTCCAAGTGAATCTTGCCTTCCGGGACCCGCTGGTACCGGCCGACGGCGACGCACTTCCAGCCGCTGCTGGACACGGCGTGTTCCACTACGACGTCGGTCCTCAAACGCTGGATCTTCCGGCGGCACCGGAGCACTTGGCCGAGCGACGTACCGTGGTCCTTGCTGGCCACGACGCCGGCCCCGTGGCTGAAGCGTTTGCCCGTGCCCATGGTCTGCCGCTGCTGGCTGAACCGTCGTCGAACGCGCGCTTCGGACCAAATGCGGTGGGCCCATACCGGGTACTGCTGGCGCACTTCGGACCCGGATCAAGAACCCCGATCCAGCGTGTGGTCCTGTTTGGCCGGGCCACTCTGTCCCGCCCGGTGGCCGCCTTGCTGGCAAGCGAATCGGTGGAATCGGCGATTTACCAGCCCGTTCCCGTTGCCTGGTACGAGGCCGGCCGACGCCGTGAAACCCCGCTCGAGACCCTTCCCGAGCTCGCCGAATTCGCGGGCCGGGGACCTGCCGAGTGGCTGGACTCCTGGCTCCTCGCCGGCGCAGCGGCACAGCACGGCTTGGATGGAGTGCTTGCGGAGGAGACGCTTGCCAACGGCCCATCCGTGGGTGCCGCCGTTTGGGAACATTCACGGGGGCAGTTGGTGCTTGGCTCCTCCAACGGCATCCGCGATGTGGACCTCGCCGGTCAACCCCACCCGGAACCCATCGCCACCGTGAACGCAAACCGTGGCCTCGCCGGCATCGACGGCACTATCGCCACAGCCACGGGAATCGCCGTGGGCAGTGGCCGCGAAACCACCGTCCTCCTGGGCGATGTCACCTTCCTCCACGATGCCGGGGGACTGCTCCTCGGGCACGGCGAACCCGTCCCGGACCTGCGCATCGTGGTGCTCAACGATTCCGGCGGCGCCATCTTCAGCCTCCTGGAGCACGGTGCGGTTGA
Organism: Paenarthrobacter sp. CM16; assembly: GCF_013179505.1. Classification (GTDB taxonomy): domain Bacteria; phylum Actinomycetota; class Actinomycetes; order Actinomycetales; family Micrococcaceae; genus Arthrobacter. Next base: position 1,586 of record NZ_JABMCX010000124.1, read on the forward strand.
AGACTCAGGCGCCTACGGCACCGCCGTCGAACGCCTCTTTGGCACCCCGCACTCCGTGGACATCGCGGCGCTTGCGGCGGCGTACGGCATCGGGCACCAAGCGGTGAGTACGACGGCGGAACTTGCTGCGGCGCTGAAGTCACCGGTGAAGGGACGCACCATTGTGGAGGTGCGCGTGGACCGGGCGGGCTTGCGTGCGCTCCATGCACGCATCAAGGAAGCAATCTCCGGAGCCGTGAGCCAGGTCCTGACCGCCGGTTGAGGCCAACGCCGGCAAGCCTCGTGCCCGTTCCCGCCCGGCGGAAACGGGCGCGCCGGGGAAACAAAAGAGCGCCCACAAGAACGCAAAAACGGGCGGGCAACACTCACGAAGAGTGCGCCCGCCCGTCAGCGGGGGAGTGCGGGAAAGCTACGCTTCCTCCACCCCAATGTGCGTCGGGTCAAGAACACGACGCAGGAATTCCTTGGTACGCGGCTGGGTGGGGGCGCTGATGACGTTCTCCGCCGGCCCTTCTTCCACCACTACGCCGGCGTCCATGAAGACAACGCGGTCGGCAACTTCGCGGGCGAAGCCCATCTCGTGCGTGACCACCAACATGGTCATGCCTTCCTGGGCCAGCTTGCGCATGACAGCCAGGACGTCGCCCACGGTCTCGGGGTCCAGAGCGGAGGTGGGCTCATCGAAGAGCATGAGCTGCGGGTCCATGGACAGGGCACGGGCAATGGCAACGCGCTGCTGCTGGCCGCCGGAGAGCTGGTCCGGGAAACGGTCGGCGAGGTGCCCCAGTCCAACACGTTCGAGGTTGTGGCGCGCCACCTCCGAAGCTTCGGACTTGGACCGCTTGAGGACCTTCGTCTGGGAAATGGTGCAGTTGTCCAGGACGCTGAGGTGCGGGAAGAGGTTGAAGTGCTGGAACACCATTCCCACGCTTTGACGCATCTTGTTGAGGTCGACGTCGGGGTCGGTGGCCTCAAAGGAACCAACGTTGATGGTGCCCGCATTCGGCTGCTCCAGCAAGTTGACGCAGCGCAGCAGGGTGGACTTGCCCGAACCCGAAGGTCCGATCAGGCAGACAACCTGGCCCGGTTCAACCGTCAGCGAGATGCCTTTGAGGACCTCGTTGCTGCCGTAGGACTTGCGCAGGTCTTTGATATTGACGCCGGCGGCGCGAACGGTGGCCGTGCTCCCAGTGGAGTTATTCATGACTGTCCTGCCTATCGCTTGGTCCGCGCGGAGCGGCTTTCGAACTTCCGTGCCAGGAGGCTCAAGGGGATGGTGATGACCAGGTAGAAAGCACCGGCTACCAGCAACGGCGTCAGGCCGGCGCCCAGGCTGGAGATGCCATCGCGGCCAAACTTGGTGAGCTCGTACTGGGAGGCTGTGAGACCCAGTACGTAGATCAGCGAGGAGTCCTTGGTGAGCAGGATGATTTCGTTGGTCAGCGGCGGCAGGACGATCTTGAACGCCTGGGGGATAACGATCGAAACCATGGCCCGCCAGTGCGGCATGCCCAGCGATCGGGCGGCTTCCATCTGGCCCTTGGGCACGGCCTGGAGGCCGGCGCGAAGGGTTTCAGCGATGTACGCGGCAGCAACCATACCCAGCGAAACCATCACGATGATGTTGACGTCCCACTGGATTCCAAAGGCCAGGGGTACGCCGTAGCCGAACGCGATGAAGACCAGCAGGGCCGGAACGCCGCGGAAGAACTCGATGTAGCCCGTGGCCAACCAGCGGTACAGCGGGAACGATGAAAGCTTCATCAGTGCCAGCAGCAGGCCACCGGACAAGCCCACAATGAACCCGAGTGCCGTGTAGATCAGGGTGTTTTTGAGGCCCACAAGGAAGATGTCCGGGAACATCGGGCCGATTTTGGCGAAGTTGAAGACGCTGGTGCCGATCGTCTTCCAGTCCACGGCAATAATTACGGCGGCCACGGCCACAACAAAGATTCCGGCCTGGACGTACAAACTGACTTTGGCTCGTTGACGTGCAGTCATTGCCATGGGGTTCTCACATTCATGTTGCGCAGGTGGGGCCCCGAAAGGACCTGAACAGATCGCTTCGGGGCCCGCCTGCGTGGATCTGGGGGAGCCGGGGCTCGGACTACTTGGTGGCTTCGCCGAACCAGGTGGTCTCGAACTTCTTCAGGGTGCCGTCATCGGTGATGCGCTTCAGGGTGGCGTTCACGGCATCGGTCATCGCGGTGTTGCCCTTCTTGATGGCGATACCCAGCTTCTCGCCCGTTGCGTAGTCTTCAACGCGCTTGAGGTTGGAATCGTCCTTGATGGCATAGCCCAGGACTGACTGGTTGCCCACGGCGGCTTCGATGGTGCCGGCCTTGAGAGCCTGGACCAGGAGGCCGGTGTCTTCGAACTGCTGGGCGTCGATTCCCTTGTCCTTGGCGTACTGTGCGCCGGTGGTGGCCTGCTGGACGCCCACCTTTTTGCCCTTGGCGCCATCAAGGTTGGTGATGCCGGAGGCGGACGTTGCCACGAGGGTCAGGTCGTCGTCCAGGTACGGGGTGGAGAAGTCCATGACATTCTTGCGGACGTCGGTGATGGAGATCGAGGAGATGGAGACGTCGCAACCGGTCAGGGCGGTGCCGGTCTCGATGGCTTCGAAGGAGCTGTCCACCACGTTGAGTTCGGCCTTGACGTCCTTGGCGATCTCGGCGGCGATGTCCATATCGAAGCCGACGATCTTGCCGTCCTTCTGGAATTCGAAGGGCTCGTAGGGAACATCCGAGCAGACCGTGAGCTTGCCTGCGTTGATGAGCGCGATGCCGGATTCGTTGGTGGCCGCGGGGGTCGAGGAACCACCACAGGCGGTCAGGGCCAGGGCGCCGGCTGCGAGCACGGCGGCAATCTTGGTGCCGGACAGAACCGAACGGGAGATCTGCATGTTGTTTACCTTTTGTTGCGGTGGATGCTGAACTGAGTCGGTTTTAGTGTAGCGCCGAACGTGAGATGTGCATCACAGGAAACGAAGTTTCACTAATGGATAACAAGTTTACTCACTAATCAACCACCTGCGAGGAGGCACTGTCCGGGATCCCGGATTTAGCGGCGAATCCCCAACGCTTCGAGCATCGGCCGGAACTTCGCCCATGTTTCGGCCAGTTCGGCCTCCGGCTGCGAGCCTTCAACGATCCCGCATCCTGCATACAGCCGGACCGTGTTGGCGTCCTCGATCACCGCACCGCGCAGGGCGATGCCCCATTCACCATTGCCGGCGGCATCAAGCCAACCCACAGGGCCGGCGTACGGGCCGCGGTCCAGGTGTTCGAGTTTGCGGATCAAGGCACCGGCAACCAGCGTCGGGGTCCCGCACACTGCGGCCGTGGGATGCAAAGCATTGATCAGGGCCAGGCACGTGGGCACATGGCCCTCGATGTCGGCCAACTCAGCCTTCACATCCGAAGCGAGGTGCCACACATTGGGCAGCTCCAAAATGAACGGTTCGTTGTGCGAGTTCATTGCCTCGGAGAAAGGAGCCAGCTGCCGGGTCAGGGAATCAATCGCAATCTCGTGCTCATGCCGCTGCTTCTCGGATCCAGCCAGGACACGCTCCGCATACTCCATGGGGGAGCCGTCCATGCCGTCGGCATCACGGCGATCCAGGGTTCCTGCAAGCACGCGGGCCTGCGCAGTGCGGCCCTCCACCTGAATCAGCATCTCAGGTGTTGCGCCCACCAAGCCGTCCACGCCGTACGTCCAGCATTCGCGGTATCTGGCGGCGAGCTGGCGAAGTACCTCCGCAGCGTTGACGCCCTCGGGAAGGGTAGCGACGACGTCGCGCGCCAAAACCAGCTTCTCCAGCTTGCCGGCCCGGATCTCCTCCACGCCGTTGGAAACAGCCTGCATCCAGGCGGCCTCGCTCAGGGAACCGGAGCTCAGGGAACCTGAACTCAAATGACCGGCGGAACCGTCCGCCGTGACCGCCTCCGGTGAGGGCACGACGTCGGAGCCTCCTGCCGCTGAGTCCTCGCCGTTTGGTTCCGGCTCGGTCAGCCAGCGGTGCACGGAGGCGAGGACGCCCGCTTCGGTGAGGGGGTCGTCGTCGAACGTTAGTTGGGTAGCCCACGCGCGGCCATCGCGGATCCCGACCACCAGTTCGGGGAGGATCAGGCGGGACACGTGCGGGGAGGTTTTGGAGAAGGCGAACGAGCCGAAAGCCACAGGACCGGTGCCTGGAAGCTCCACGTGATCAGTGATTTCGGCCTCAAGAATGAGGTGCCGCCACCAGATATCGGCCTCGAGGAAACGCTCGGGCCCGGTGGCGTTGAAGCGGGTCAGTTCGCCGTAGCCCACCAGTCCGGCCTCGCGGCGGGACCAGCAAAGGACGTCGTCCCGCACCAGAAACGACGGCAGCCCCCCGGAGGATGATTCAACATCGAGGGGGACTGTCAAGGTGCGGAGCGTGCTCGTCATGATGGAACAACAGTACTCCCGCAGGCAACCAGAATCTGAGCCGACTTCTACAGCGCAGCAAAGTCCGTTGAATGTCTGAGACAATTACAAGGTGAACCGAGCATCCTTGGAAAAGCGTCCGGACGAAGTTGCGACGATGTTTGATGATGTCGCCCCAAAATACGACGTCGTCAATGATGTCCTGTCCATGGGGCAGACGCGCCGTTGGCGCCGGATCGTGGTGGATGCCATGGATGTGAAGGCGGGCCGGAAAGTCCTGGACCTCGCCGCCGGAACCGGAACGTCCAGCGAACCCTACGCCGACGCCGGTGTGGACGTCGTGGCCTGCGACTTCTCCCTGGGCATGCTCAAAGTGGGCAAGCGCCGCCGCCCGGACATCGACTTCATTGCCGGAGACGCCACCAACCTGCCGTTCGCTGACAACAGCTTCGACGCCTCCACCATCTCCTTCGGACTGCGCAACGTTGTTGAACCCCGCAAGGCCCTTGAGGAAATGCTGCGCGTCACCAAGCCGGGCGGCCGCCTGGTCATCGCAGAGTTCTCGCACCCCGTAGTGCCGCTGTGGCGCAACCTTTACACCGAGTACCTCATGCGTGCGCTCCCTGCCATCGCCACCAAGGTCTCCTCCAACCCGGACGCTTACGTGTACCTCGCCGAGTCCATCCGCGCATGGCCGGACCAGGACCACCTGGCCCAGTGGCTCAGCGATGCAGGCTGGACGGACATCACGTACCGAAACCTCAGCGGTGGCATCGTCGCCGTGCACCGCGCACAGAAGCCGGCCGAGCATCGCGACAGCGTTCCCGTGGCCAAGCTTCGCCGCCAGATCAAACCGCGCCAACAGGCCGGCTGAACCCGTACCGCCTGCTGATTTAGGACGACGTGAAAGTACTGATTGTTGGCGCGGGCCCGGCCGGATCCACCGCTGCGTATTACCTCGCCCAGGCGGGCATCGACGTCACGGTGCTGGAAAAGACCTCCTTCCCCCGTGAAAAAGTGTGTGGCGATGGCCTTACGCCCCGTGCTGTCCGCGAGATCCAGAAGTTGGGACTATCCCACACGGTGGAGGACGGGTGGCGCCGGAACAAGGGCCTTCGCCTTATTGCAGGCGGACGCACCATTGAGCTGCCGTGGCCCGAGGTTTCCGACTTTCCCACGTACGGCCTGATCCGCACCCGGCTCGGTTTCGACGAATCGCTGGCCCGGCATGCCGAGTCCGCGGGCGCCGTCGTGCTGGAACGCCACAGCGTTACTTCCGCACTGACCGCCGACGACGGCCGTGTCATCGGCGCCCGGGCGTCCATCCTTGACGAGTCCGGACGCAAGACGGGCGAGACGCGCGACTTCCATGCCGACGTCGTGCTCGCTGCGGATGGAAACTCGACCCGAACCGCCGTGTCGCTGGGTATGCACAAGCGTGACGACCGGCCGTTGGGTGTCGCGGTGCGAACCTACTTCACGTCCCCGCGTCACAACGATGACTGGATGGAAGGCTGGCTGGAACTGCCCGGCAAGTCCGGCAAGCCATTGCCCGGCTACGGCTGGGTCTTCGGGGTCGGTGACGGCACGTCCAACGTGGGTCTCGGGATCCTGAACTCCTCCAAGGAATTCGGCAAGCTGGACTACAAGCAGGTCCTGCGCGAATGGACCGCCGGCATGCCGACTGACTGGGGCTTTACGCCGGAAAACCAAGTGGGCGAGATCCGCGGCGCCGCATTGCCCATGGGATTCAACCGCACCCCGCACTATTCACCCGGGCTGCTTCTGTTGGGCGACGCCGGCGGCATGGTGTCTCCGTTCAATGGCGAGGGCATCTCCTACGCCATGGAGTCCGCCCGGTTCGCGGCAGAGTTCATCATTGACGCCTCCGCCCGCTCGGCGTCGGCCGGCTGGTCAACGCTCGACGCCGATGCGCACCTCTCGCGGTACGGCGACTACGTGCGGGACCAGTGGGGCTCGCACTTCACGCTGGGCCGTGCCTTTGCTTTCCTCATAGGCAAGCCGGCCGTGATGAAGCTTGCACTGCGGACCGGGATGCCGATTCCTGTGCTGATGCGCTTTGTGGTCCGCATGCTGGCCAACCTCACCGACCCAGCCGCGAAGGGTTTCGAAGACCGCGTCATCCGGGTCCTTGAGATGCTGGTTCCGGCCACCTCCAACACTTCCACTGCCCGCGCCCATACGCCGGCAGGCACCGACTCCGCGGTTTCCGCAACAACTAGTTAGGGTTATTCCGTGACGAACTCTGCCGAACACAGCTGGACGCATGCCGGGCACGGCCTGCCGGACTCTGTTGAGCCTGCTCCCAACACCACTGCGATCGCAACGGGACTCCAGCTGCCCGCCGGTTTTGCCGCCATCGCCGGCGATGCCGAGCTCGGCCCTGCCATCACCACCAACCTTGCCCGGGTTGAGAAGAAGCTCCGCGAAGCCATCTCCAACTCGGACCCCCTGGCTGATGCGACGTCGCGTCACCTGGTGGAAGCCGGTGGCAAACGCATCCGCCCCCTCCTTACCCTGTTGTGCGCCCACCTTGGCGATGCTTCACGCTCCGAGGTTGTCCAGGCTGCAGTAGTTGTGGAGCTCACGCACCTCGCAACGCTCTACCACGATGACGTGATGGACTCCGCTCCCTTCCGCCGTGGCGCTCCTACGGCCCATGAAGTCTGGGGCAACTCGGTGGCCATCCTCACCGGTGACTTGATCTTTGCCCGCGCCTCCATCCTCGTGTCCGAACTCGGCTCCAGGGCGTTGGGCATCCAGGCCCGAACCTTCGAACGTCTGTGCCTCGGCCAGCTCCACGAAACCGTGGGACCGCGCGAAGACGAGGATCCGGTGGAGCACTACCTGTCCGTCATCGCTGACAAGACCGGTTCCCTGGTGGCAGCGTCCGGTCAGCTCGGTGCGATCTTTGCCGGCGCCGATGAGGCCTACGAGGACCTGCTGGTGGAGTACGGCGAGAAGGTGGGCGTTGCCTTCCAGCTCGCGGATGACGTCATTGATGTCACCGGCGTGAAGGTCAAGTCCGGCAAGTCCCCGGGCACCGACCTCCGTGAAGGTGTGCCCACTTTGCCCGTGCTGCTGCTCCGCCGTGACGCGGCTGCAGGGGATGCCTCCGCCAGTGCTCTGCTGGAATTGATCGACGGCGACCTGTCCTCCGACGAAGCCCTGGCTGAGGCCGTGGCAGGCCTGCGCGAGCACCCGGTTACCAACGAGTCCTGGAAGATTGCCCGCCAGTGGTCCGCCGAGGCCGTGGCTGCCTTGGCCCCGCTGCCCGAGGGTGTGGTGAAGGCGTCGTTGACCAACTTCGCGCATGCCGTGGTGGACCGCAGCAGCTAGTTTTCCACTTCTTGACAGGCGTCCGGTCTTCTGGCTGGGCGCCTGTTCTTGTTTCCGGGTACTTGTTTTTGTGTCCGGGTACTAAGTGCAGGCCGTCGTGACCCTAGCTGGGCCCCGGGGCGCCGTTGTCGAGGGAATCCCGTACCGCCATCACCTACTTTGTGGGTCTGAGGGGACGGCTCGCCTATAGTTTCGGCGTGTTGGGTGGTCTGGGGAATCAAAGTGGGTGGTGGCCGTACGCGCCAAAGTGCGAGGTCCACGCAAAAACGGAATGGCCCCGGCTCGTTGCAACGTTACGAGTCATACGCTGCACCGAACCGGGACCACAATCTCCGTTCGCATCAGACCCACCGGAGGCATTTAGTGGATCCGTGAAAAGCTTATGACAATCCTGTCACATATGCAACTCTTTGGGTCAATGGTTTTTTATCCTTTTCGGCCTGATTTACAGGCAGTGCGGAGCGTGGTCGGTCGCTCCAGTTTTCAGGGGCGGTGCCGGTGTCACCCACTTTGAGTTCCAAGTGCGGGGGTTGCTACCACAGGGGGCGTGTCCTGCCCTCCTAGGCCGGCAAAGCGGGTGGTGGAGGTGCGTGCGGTTGTCCACATAGGGGCAATTTCGGCAACCGGAAGGGCCGTGTCGAACCCAGCATGGCTACATGGACCTCACCACATTCCTCCGAAGCCGGCACGGAACAGCCAGGACGGAAACCCTCAGGAAGGCGGGATTCTCCCAGCGGGTCCTCGCGAAGGCTGTCAGTACCGGGGCCGTCAAGCGTTTGCACCGCGGCGTTTACACGCTCAGGGAGGCCGACCCGGACGTAGTCGCTGCCTTTCGAGCGGACGGCGTGATCACCTGCGTCTCTGCCGCGCGGTTCTATGGCCTCTGGACTCTTGGGGGAGCAGAGGAAGTCCATCTAAGCTGCAGCACAGGACTGGCGAGGCTACGAGTGGTCCACCACGGGGCCCGTCTGCACCCCGATCATCCTTACTTGCCTGTTGCAGGGGTAGCAGATGTGTTGATCCATGCCCTCCGATGCTTGCCGGAACTCGACGCGCTCGTCATGGTGCAGAGTGCAGTCAGCCTTGCACTGCTCTCCACGGACTTCCTGAGGTCAAAGCTTCCGGGCAACAGAAACGGCAGGATGCGGGAAAGCTTGGACTTGGTTCTTCCGCGTGCCGACTCCCTCCTCGAGGTGCTGGCGCATACACACTTCACCAAGGCGGGCCTCAAGGTTCAGATGCACGTGGACGTGCCGGGGGTGGGTGAGGTGGACTGCCTCGTCAACGAGTGCCTGATCGTAGAACTCGACGGCGGCACCCACCTTGAGCGGAAACAGGTCAAGAAGGACCAGTACAGGAACAACGCAGCCATGCGGGGAGGGCTATTATGCCTCCGCTATTACTATGCGGACGTCGTTCACCACCCTGAGCGCATGGTGGGTGAAGTCCTGGCAGTCCTGCGCAAGAGGGAAGCCGGCCGCTTTGCCCCGGCGAGATACGCACCCGGGTGGGTTCCGCCGTCGTAAGCATTCTCTGCGGCGGTACCGCCGCCACCCACTTTGACCGCAATTCTCCAGCGACACGCCCTTCTGAACGGCGTGTTAGGCCCATCCAGCGATCAAAGTGGGTGGCAGCCGCACACCCCCCCGCAAACAAAACAGCCCCCACCCTGACAGGCAAGGTCAGGGAAAGGGCTGCATCAAAACTGGAAGTTAGTCTTCGTCGTCGTTGAACGCCCACTCGAACATGTCGAACACGAACTCGGAGAAGGTGCCCTCTTCGCTCTTCCACTGGCCGCGGGCATTGTTGCGGCGCCAGACGATGGGGTCCGGGATGCTGAGGTCGGCTGTGCGGAATCCCCAGGTGAACTGCTCTTCTTCGTCCTCAAGGAACATGAGGAAGCCCTCGTCATCGACCTCGAGCTCTTCGGGATCCCAGAAGTAGTGGTAGGCCTCCATGAGGTCCTCGCAACCGCCGATTGCGAGGTAGAACTCGCGGAGAACCAGCGGGATGGTGAAGGAGTGATCGGCGAGGGCGTCATCGAGTTCCTCAGGCGTGAGGCCGTCTTCTTCCTGCCATTCATCCTCGAGATACTTTGGGACCAGCGCACGGAACTTCTCGAGGAACATGTCAGTCATGCTCTTATCCTAGCTAATCCCGGGCCCCCGAAATTGCGCCCGGTCCAGCTCCGGGGCGGTGCCATCCGCGGACGGCCAGCGGTACATGCCAGCTGCGGCGCCAGGCAGTGACACGGAAGGCGAAGACAACCGCAGCCACAACGCATGCGGTCAGCCCGGTGAAGTTACCCAGATGCCACAGGAGCGTGGTGAGGCCGGCCCCTACAAACGCAGGCAGGGCATAAAGATCGCGTGCGTTGAACAGCGTAGGAATTTCGTTCGCAGTAATGTCCCGCAGCAACCCGCCGCCCACGGCCGTAGTGACACCCAGCAGGATCGAGGCCACGGGATTCATCCCCGCGGTGAGGGCCTTCAGTGTTCCGGTGATGCAAAACAGGGCCAGCCCACCGGCGTCGAACAGGGTCAGCAGCGACGTGAAGCGCTGGACCGAGGAGAACAGGAAGTAGACCAGCATCGCGGCCAGCAGCGGGGGAGCGAGGTACGCCGGATTCGTGAAAGCGATGGGTGGGCCGGCGTTGATGATGATGTCGCGGATCACGCCGCCACCCAGGGCCACGATGGACCCGAGGAGTACCGAGCCCACAATGTCGAATTGTTTACGGGCGGCCAGCAAGGATCCTGAGACCGCGAAGAAGAACACGCCAACCAGGTCGAGCCAAAGAAGGACGATGTCGATGGAAATCAAGTGGACGGGTTCTTTCTGGATACGACTCTCAATAGATGCTGGCTCAACGTTACGCTAGCTCCCATGAACAGCCCCGTTTTGATCGCTTGCGCCCACGGAACCCGGAACACCGATGGGCAAGCTGCCATCCGGCAGGTCATGGCCGACATCGAAGCCCTCCGCCCCGGTTTGCGCGTAGTTGAGGCGTACGTTGACGTGCAGGAACCCGAGTTGGGCGGCGTGGTGGAGGGCCTGCCCGAGGGGACTCCCGCCGTCGTCGTACCGCTTTTGCTCTCAACCGGTTTCCACATCAAAGTGGACGTCCCCAAAGCAATCAAGACCCGGCCCGAGGTTGTGGCTGCCAAGCCGCTGGGACCGGACGCGCGGCTGGCTGAGCTGTTGGCCACCCACTTGCGCGCGGCCGGACTGGAGGAGAACGACGGCGTGCTGCTGGCTGCCGCTGGCTCCTCCCTTCCGGACGGCTCGGTTGATTCGGAGGAACAGGCGAGGCTGCTCGGAGACCTGCTGCCCAACAAGGTGCGGGTGGCCTATGGCGCAAGTGCCCAGCCAACAGTGCCCGACGGCGTCGCCTCCTTGCGTGCCGAACTCGCCACCGAACCGGACGGCCCAGCAGGCAGGGTCTTTATTGCCTCGTACCTGTTGGCTACCGGCTATTTCCACGACCAGTTGGCCAAGGCCGGGGCCGATGTTGTGGCGGCGCCACTGTTGCCGTCGAAGGTGCTCGCGGAGATCGCGCTGGAACGGTACGACGCAGTATTGGAAAGGCTCTCCTAACCTTTATCCACGCGGAAAAGCGGCTGTATGGACCTGCATAGAACAGGTCCTCCGGACAAGGCCGCGGGCGTGTTCGTGACGAAATGTTTCCCTAGGTGACTTAGCATTTCCGGACCTTTGCTGGCTAAATCTGGCCAGACCTACAGTCGATGTATGACAGATACAGCTGTAGCCGGTGCGTCCTCGGACACCGCAGTTCCCCCGCGTCCGGCGCGCACCCGCCCTGCCGCCAAGCCCCACGGCCAGTGGAAGGTTGACGGCACCGCGCCACTGAATGCCAACGAAACCTGGAAGCAGGAAGACAACGGACTGAACGTCCGTGAGCGCATTGAGTCTGTCTACTCCAAAGAGGGCTTCGATTCGATCGACGGGACGGACCTTCACGGCCGCTTCCGTTGGTGGGGCCTCTACACCCAGCGCAAGCCCGGGATCGACGGCGGCAAGACCGCAACGCTTGAACCGCACGAGCTCGAAGACAAGTACTTCATGCTGCGCGTGCGCATCGACGGCGGCGCGCTGACCACAGAGCAGCTTCGCGTCATCGGCCAGATTTCCGTGGACTTCGCCCGCGGCTCGGCCGACCTCACGGATCGCCAGAACATCCAGCTGCACTGGATCCGAGTCGAAGACGTGCCGGAGATCTGGCGCCGCCTGGAGTCCATCGGCCTGTCCACCACCGAAGCGTGCGGCGACGTTCCCCGCGTCATCCTCGGCTCCCCGGTTGCGGGTATCGCCAAGGACGAGATCATCGATCCCACGCCGCTGATCCACGAGCTCGCCGAGCGGTTCATCGGTGACCCCGAGCTGGCCAACCTGCCGCGCAAATACAAGACCGCCATTACGGGCCACCCGTCCCAGGACGTGGTGCACGAGATCAACGACTTCGCTTTGGTT
>NZ_JABMCX010000125.1 GCF_013179505.1 Paenarthrobacter sp. CM16
GTAGAATCGTGGGCAAGCTCACGTCTGTCCCAACGGTTTCCTGGTCGGGAACCAATCAGAAGTTCTGTGGCGCCATGGGCCGTTGAAAGGGAGTTCGATGACCGTCGCGGCTGATACGGGTCCCACCACCGTGCAAACCATCGTGGCCGGGTCCTTCCAGGAGTGGAGCCGGGCCATCTCCTCTTCCTTCGTTCCCCTTGTGGCAACAGGGCCCAGGAACGCGACGTTCCACGGAACCATGCGAGCCCGCGTCCTGGGGCAGATTTCCGTGGTGGAGGTGACCGCCGGACCCCATACGGTCCTGCGGACCCCGGAGCTCATTGCCAAGTCCACCGGGCGCTTCTTCAAACTGAGCATCCAGCTCGCTGGGTCCGGTCGCCTGGTTCAGGATGAACGCGAGGCAGTGCTGCGTCCGGGTGACCTCTCCATTTACGACACGTCCCGCCCCTACCAACTGACCTTCGACGACGACTTCCGCACCCTGGTGCTGATGTTCCCGCATGTCTTGCTGGACCTTCCGGCCGAGGCCATGGGCCATGTCACCGCCTTGCGCATTCCAGGTGACGAGGGCCTCGGCGAGCTCATCAGTCCCTTCCTGGTGAAGCTGGCCGACAACCTTGAAGCGCTCTCAGGCACCAACGGCCTCCGCCTGGTCCACAATGCCCTGGATCTGGTGACCACGCTCTTCAACGGGGAACTGGACCATCTGATTGAGGCCGGCCGGGACCCGCATCTGCTGTTGTTGGGCCGGATCCACGACTACATCGAGGCCAACCTTGGCGACCCTGAGCTCTCGCCGGGAAGCATCGCCACAGCGCACTACATCTCCACGCGGCACCTGCACGATCTTTTCCAGGAAATCGGCACCACCGTGGCTTCCTCGATCCGGCAGCGGCGACTCGAACGGTGCCGCCGCGACCTCAGGGATCCGGTCCTGGCTGACCGTCCTGTCACGGCCATTGCAGCACGATGGGGGTTCACAGACGCCGCACACTTCAGCAGGATCTTCCGGGCCGCTTTCGGGAACTCCCCCACCGGGTACCGCAGCGAAGGCCTATAGCAACAACTGCTAGGACCCGGGCCGGCCCTTCATCACCAGCGATGTCACAACACCGAGCAGCAACAGGCCTCCAGCGGCCACCATGGAAACCACAAATGCTGCACCAGGCCCCTGCGTCTCAGCCAACTGCCCGGCCAAGTAGGCACCCAAGGCAGTACCTGCCACGATTCCGCTGGCGAGGGCCGTCATGACCGTGGCCATACGGCCCGCCGGTGCCACGACGCCGCCAATGCTGAACACGGTCACCATCACAGGCCCCACGGGAATACCCAGAATCAGCAGGACAAACACCATGGGCCAAATACCGCCGGGCAAAAGCAGCAAGAGTGACAATGCTGACATCAACAAGGCGGCCGCAACCCAACGGGAGGCCAGGCTGAACCGCTGCGGCCAGAACGCGACCGACAAAGCAGCCACGGCAGAGCTCAAGCCCATCACCGCGTAAAGGAGCCCCGCGATCTCGGCAGTGGCATACTGGGCCGAGAAAGCGCTCAACGCATTTTGCGTCGCCCCGAAGAAGGTACCCATGCAGACCATGGCCACCACGGGAACGGCCACCACTGCTCCGGCCCACCGATGAGGACGAGTACCGCCCTGACGCGCGTGTCCATCTGAAGGCACGACGCCGGCAGCCGGCTTGCGGGGTGCCGGAACCACGGCATGCTGGCTGGGATGGACGGCGAAAGCCGGTACCAGTGTGATGGTCATGACCGCGGCCAGTGCGAGAGGCAACCACGGAGCCACCATGCTGGCCAGGACACCTACCAACGCCGGGCCAAGGACGAACGTGACCTCGTCCGCGGTGCCCTCGTAGGAAAGCGCGGTGTCCAGGTCTGCACGGTTTGATGCCACGCTCCTGCCGCCGTTGGCCACCGTGGGAGATAGGTTGCGGGTAGTCAAAGCCATCCAGCGGACCCTTGCCATGGGACCGACCTGCGGACAACTGGCACCTGCGAGGAAAGCAGCAATCAGGACCCCGGCGGCATCCCCGGCCGAACCATAGCCAGGGGCAAGGTAAGCCGCTGCGAGAAGTCCAACGACAGCCAGGGCGTTGATAACAGCGGCGACGAGGAGCACGATCCGTTGCCCCGCACGGTCAGCCAAGGAGCCAAGTACGGGGGCGCCGAGGGCCGAACCGATACCAACAGCTCCGGCAGCCATGCCACCGATCGCGTAGGACTGGCTAACGGCCGTGACCAGCGTCAAAGTCCCCACAGTAAGCATGGCCAGTGGAAGCCGGGCAAACAGGCCCAAAGGCAGGAAACCGGGTCCTGCCAATTCCGGAAGCCGCGCAAAACGGCCGGGCAGTCGCGAGGGGCGTGAGGGCGGAGAAGACAGTTGCTGTGAAACTACAGAAGATTTTTCCATTAATCCGGGTTCGCTAAAGGATGCGCATCGTCCCTCCTCCCGATGCGCGCGACCCGGTGTAACGGGTTAAGTCTATCGGATATGTCCTAGACAGGAACCGCTTCGGCAATTCGGACGGTGGACCCGTGCCGGCCCTTTACCACCTGCACCTGGCTGGTGATGCGTTGTTTCATTTCCGCAACATGGCTGACCAAGCCAACTACCCTGCCGCCGTTCCGTAGTCCCTCCAAAGCATCCATCACTTGCTCCAGGGCTTGCTCGTCGAGGCCACCGAAGCCTTCATCGACGAACAGCGTCTCAATGTCCACGCCGCCGGCCTCTTGCTGGACAACGTCGGCCAAGCCGAGGGCAAGGGACAAGGAGGCCATGAAGGATTCCCCGCCGGACAGTGTGGAGGTGTCGCGGCGCTGGCCGGTCCATTCATCCACGACTTCGAGCCCCAGTCCTGACTTTGCACCCCGTGCGGCCTTTGCATCAGTGTGCTGCAGGGTGTAACGGCCGTCGCTCATGGCAACGAGTCGTTCAGAGGCGGCCATGGCCACCTGTTCCAGGCGGGCAGCCAGGACGTACGTATTCAGGCTCATCCGGTAACTGTTATCACCGGATCCCCTCACGGTGTCCGCCAACTCTGCCAGCATCCGGGCCTTGTTCCGAGGCTCCTTGCCGGCCTGGGCGAGTGCCAGGTATTCCTTCCGGAACCGCGCTACTGCTTCAGCCGACTTTTCGGCCAGGCCTGCGGCCAGTGCGGCGGCCCGTGATGTGTCCGCAGCCTCGGCAGCCAACTGCTGAGACGCCGCGAGTTCGGTCTCCGGCAACGGCAGCTCGCCAAGGCTGGATTCCTTCGCAGCCAGGACCAGATCCTCACCGGCAAACAGTTCGTCGAGACGGGATGATTCAGCGTCGAAATCGGCGAGGTCTTTCTCGAGCCCCACAACATCGGCTGGCGGCAGGAGTTCGCGCCGCGCTTCCGCGGCAGATCCGAACCCGGATCCCGGCAAGGCCCTGCCCAGGGAGGCGATGGCCTCCTCCTGCGATTGTCCGGCATTTTCGACCTCCCGGTCAGCGTCCGCTGCCGCCTGCAGCAGCGCGCGGTCAGCGGACAGGGCCTCCAACCTTTCGCGCAGGCTCGGGAATCCAGCCCTTAATCCAGCCAAGTCAGTCTCCAGCTCAGTGCGCTGTTCCTCGAGCAGCACCGCCTCGGAAGCCGCCTGGGCCGCGGCGGCCATCGACCCGGAAAGTTCTTCCTCGGCCAGGACGATGCGCTGGTTAAGGGACTGGTACCGGCTGCGCAATGTCTCCAGGGACGCTGCGGTTGCGCGGGCCTCGGTGAGAGCCTGACGGGCTTCCTTACGCCTTGACTGAGCGTCGGCCGAGTCTGTTGCACCCCCTTGTGCTTCCAGCCCGGCGAGGACCTGGGCTGCCGCGGAGACTTGCTCGGCGAACTTGTCCACGGCCTTCTCGCTGGCGTCAAAAATGTCCTTCAGCTCTTCCTCTTCCTGGGCCAGGGAGAGGGCGGACCGTACTGCCGCAGCCGGATTCGGATGCTCCTTGCTGCCACATACGGCGCACGGCGAGCCCTCTTCCAGGGCTGCTGCCAACTCGCCCGCTGCATTGGCCAGGCGCATCTCCCTGATATCGAGCCACTTCTGGCGGGCATCCTGGGACGCGGACCGGGCCCGGAGATGCTTCGCGCTGATTTCCTCCAAGTCATCGGAGGCAGCAGCATGGCGGGCCACGATCTCCACCAGTTCGGTGGCCGCTGCTGCTTCCCTTTCCAGCTCGGCCAGCTTCTCAACAACCGGTTCGAGGAGGGTAATTTGCGAGGCCACCTCAGCCGCGTCACCGCGAAGCTGGTCCAGACCGGAGCGTGCCGCTTCCGCGGCAGCGGCATGTTCAGCCGACTCGGCGCGTTTGGCGGACAGGCGTGCTCCGATGCCTTCCAAGCGCTGCTCATCGGCAAGACGTGCCTCGAGCACAGCGCAGCTTGCCTTGGTACTCTCCAGGGATGTGGCGGGGTTCTCGGGGTTTATACCCGCCGAGTCCAGCTGGGTGCGAATACCGGCGGCGAGCTCAGCGGCAGCCTGGACCTTGCGTGCTGCCGAATCCACGGCTTCCAACTGGCCACTGAGAACAGCAGCACGCCGATGCCGGCCAAGCTTTTCCCTGTTCTCATCTGCACGGGGGGCTGCCAACTCCAACAAGATCCGACGCTGCATGGCGGCGCCGAGACGCAAGTGGCGCGCCGCTTTGTCCTGGGCTGCCTGGAAGTCCCCTGCGAGACGGGAGGTCAAGGATTCCGCTTCCGTGGCCTGGTCCTGACGTCGCCGCCACTCGGCTGTTATCTCGGCTTCGACCTCGGCAAGCCATTCCTCGGGCTCTTGCCCAGCGGTTACTGTGGCAGAGGTACCTTCTGAGTCTGCGAGCCCTCCCCCATGCGCCCCCAGCTGCAGCCGTTCTGCGGCAACCCTGTCCAGCAGCATGGTCAGCTCCGCCGTATTCTCCTGCACGGCACCGGCGGCTGCAGCGGCCTGCTGTGCCAGGTGTCGTTCAACGGCTTCGAAGCGTTGGGTGCCGAACAGTTTCTGGAGGAGTTCCAAGCGGTCCCCTGCCTTGGACCGGAGGAAGGCGGCAAAATCACCCTGGGGCAGCATGACAACCCGGGTGAATTGCTCCCGGTCCATTCCCAGGACGTCGGAAAGTTCAGCTCCTACCTCGTCATTTCGGGATGACTTCTCTTCCCAGGTTCCATTCACCCGCTCGCGGAGCAGGGTCTTGGCCTGCTGGGTGGTGAAACCATTGCGGCCACGGCTGCTGGGCCGCTCCCATGCAGGTGAGCGGGTCACTTCAAAACGACGTCCGCGCGCCGAGAACTCGCACACCACCCGGGGTTCCGCGCCAGGAGCGGCGTGATCACTGCGGAGCCGTTTGCCTTCCTGGCGGGCGCCGGGGACAGACCCGTAGAGGGCGAAACAAATGGCATCCAGGATGCTGGTCTTCCCGGCACCGGTGGCGCCATTGAGGAGGAAGAGGCCTTGTGCGCTCAGGTGGTCGAAGTCGATGTGCTGGGGCGTGGCAAATGGACCGAATGCTTCGATGTCCAAACGGTGGATTCTCACAGCTCTGCTTCCTCCAACCTGACAGCTTCCAGTGCTTCCTTCAACGCCGCTTCCTCGGCATCTCCTGAACCACGGCCACGGACATGTTCCAAAAAGCCGCAGCACACTCCGAGGTCGTCTTCCGCTTCGGCGAGCCGGGTGCTGTAGCTGGTTTTCAGCTGGGATCCCGCCCCTTCGGGATCGAAGGCGAGAACCAGGGTGTCGGGGAAACGGGTGCGCACCCTCTCCATCGCCTGGGCAGGGCGTTGAGCATCGGTCAAAGTAATCTGGCAATAGGCATTTTCTGCCCACGCATGCTCTTCGGATCCCAGCAGGTCATCCAGCGGGCCGCGCAGGATGGCCAATGCCCTGGGCGGCACCCACAAGACCTCTTCAACCCCGATTTCACCCTCCGCGCCGACGTCAACCAGCCAAGCACCCTTGCGGTGTTTGGCTTCGGAGAAGGAATAGGCCAGGGGTGAACCCGAGTAGCGAACGTTCGGGGCCAGTTCCTGCCGCCCGTGAAGGTGACCCAATGCGGTGTAGGCGAAGTCCTCAAAGAGATCCAGCGGGACGGCGCCCAGTCCTCCGATACTGAGGTCCCTTTCGCTGTCAGAGGTAATGCCTCCGCTGGCGAATGTGTGGGCCAGGACTACAGGGTGCACCGGTCCGGTTTCCCGACGCCGCTCCACATCATGGCGGATCCGTTCAACAGCCGCCAAGGTGACATCAAAGTGGTTGGCGTTATCGACGCCCATCCGCTCAGCCACCAACCGGGGCTCCAAGTAGGGGATGCCGTAAATGGCCACGTCCCCGCTGCGGCCATCCGATCCCAGGGGTAGGACCACCGGTACATCCAAGTCCTCAACCCGCGTCCGGAGGTGCACTCCCCCTCGTTCCAACAGCCGGGAGGCGAAGCCCAACCTGATGGCGGAGTCGTGGTTGCCGCTGGTCAAGACCACGGCGGCACCTGCCTGGGTGATACGAACCAGGGCATCGTCGAGGAGTTTCACCACGTCCAGGCCCGGCAACGCGCGGTCATAGACATCACCTGCTATCAGGACAACGTCAACGGACCTGGCCTGAACAACCGACACCAATTGGTCCACGAAATCGCGCTGGGCTTCAAGCATGCCAACGCCGTGAAATGACCGGCCGAGGTGCCAATCCGAAGTGTGAAGTAACCGCATATTCTCAAGTTAACCGCCAGCCACCGACAATAAAGCGCAGGCAAGCCGTCCGCCGTCGATCCTCTCTGCTCAGTCAGCCCTTTTTGCCGTCGAAGAAATCACGGGCATCATCCGTTGCCGCAGCAGGGGAGGGTGCGGGGCTGACGGTGTTCTTCCCGGAAGAAGACTCCTGGGCCTTGGCATCAGCAGTGTCGGGGGCGTCCACCGCAAGATCATGGTCAGTATCGAAGTCATCGTGGACGCCGTCATGGGTGCCCGTCCGCACATCCGTGATGTCGGCATCATTGGCAGCTGTAAAGCCTTGGAAACCACGGAAGACCAGCCCGGCAAGCGCCGCACCCATCAATGGGGCCACCCAGAAGAGCCACAGGCCCTCAATGGCCCATGTCGAACTGAAGAAAGCCTGGGCCGTTGCCCGTGCGGGGTTGAACGGAAGGTTGCCCAGGACCTGGCCAAGCTGGAGCAGCACCACCATGGCAAGGCCCACAGCGAAGGGTGCCACGGCGGGAACAGCCCGGCGACCAGCCGTCGCCCCCAGGAAAACCGCAACAAGCAAGGCAGAACCAAGGATTTCAACCATCAAGACCCCTGCCATCTGCGTTTGGGCCGCAGCATGCTCCCCGAAGCCAGGCGCCACCACGTCGAAAGCAGCCCTCGCGTTCGTCAGGACGGGGACGGTGGTCACCACGAAGTAGACCAGCGCAGCACCAATTACGCTGCCAATGAGCTGCGCCGCCAAATATGCGACGGCGGCGACCGCCTTGATCCGGCCGGCAATCAGGTTACCCAGCGTAATGGCCGGATTGAAGTGACCACCGGAAACATGGCCGAAGGCCAGCATGGCCACTGTCACGGTGAGCCCGGCGGCCAGAGCCACCGGAACAGGCGCACCCCCGGGGTTGGAGAAAATCCCGACTCCCACCGCTACGACCACAATGAACATCGATCCCAATGCTTCAGCCGACAACCGGGCAAGAAGCCCCGGTTGAGGTTCAGAAACGGCCTGTACAGGAGTGGTCATGTCGAAGGTGTCCTTACGGTTGGTCTGGAAGGCGGCCTTGCCGCGCAGCGCGCTCTGCACGCACTTGTCTTACTGCTCTCTGCCGCCGGCGGGCAATAACCTGGTGACGCCGGACCGGAGGTCGAAAGCCCCTGAGCATTGTGCCAGCCGAGTCTGGGCGGTTGCTGAATCCTGCGACCCGGTGCTGAATCCTGCCTCCGAGTTCTGAATCCTGCCTCCGAGCTTAGCCGCCCAAAGCTATGGCCGCGATCGCCGTTCCCCCCAGGCAGATGACGGCCACGGTGCTGATCAGCACCAACCGGGCCGAAGCAGCAGTGTTTCCGGCCTGGAGTTGGCGTGACCTAATCCACACCACGGAGGCCAGGACGATGGTGGCGGCCGCTGCCATCAGCGCACAAATGCCCTGGAAGTCCAGCCCCGGGAGGCCTGCGCCAACGGGGCCGGAAGAGGGCTCGGACGTCAGCCAGCTCCGCCAGATGAAGAGGTCCACAACCACTAAGGAGATCAGGGTCCGGCGCCAGGCCAAGGTTGTGCGTTCCGGTTGGAGGCCGGGATCGCGGACGTCCGCACTCAATGGATGCCCTCCATCACCGGGCCAGCAGGATCAGCGCCGCGAAGGCGAAGGCTGCCAGGGCCACCACGATGGTCATGAACAACATGACGCGGGAGAACGGAAGTGCTTGGTCGTTGCGCATTGCCGCTTCCATCTGTCCCCACCTGCGGTAAGACAACGCGGCCAGTCCCGCTCCGACCAGTGCCAGCAAGACGCAGAGGACCAGTCGGACGGGAGTCGGCGCGATGTTGGGAGCCAATTGGTCAACGGCCACCGCACCGGCGAGGAGGGCCAGGGAGGTACGGATCCACGCGAGGAAGGTTCGTTCATTGGCAAGCGAGAACCTGTAATCAGGTGTCTTGCCGGTCCGTCGCCAAGCAGGTTCACGCACGCAGTCTCTCCAGTGTTCATCGGTGCCGGGCAGCTTCCCCACCTTACCAGCGGGTGTTCACGGCACGGTAAGTTACTGGCATGAGTGTTGAACCTTCCTCCCCCGTAGCGCCATCTTTCGAATCCCGTGTCCGCGGCTCACTTTTGGGTGGCGCATTGGGCGATTCCCTTGGTTACGCCGTGGAGTTCGATTCCATCGCAGCAATCCGCGCGACCTTCGGCCCTGCCGGCTTGACCGATTTTGGCCAACTCGACGGCGGCAGCCACTTTTCGGACGATACCCAGATGACGCTGTACACCGTTGACGGCCTGGTGGAAGCCCTCGAGTGGGCTAACGACGGGGTGGCGGCAGATGAAATTGCCTGCCTGTGGCTGGCCTATCTGCGGTGGCTCAACACCCAGGACGTCGCAGTTGGCTCGTCCGCACCAGTGCCGCAACCCCGCTGGATCGACACCCAGGAAGTCCTCCGGCACCGCAGGGCACCGGGCAATGCCTGCCTGAGCGGCCTGGCTACGGGCGAGATGGGAACGGTGGCCCGCCCGGTCAATCCTGATTCCAAGGGATGCGGCACAGTGATGCGCTCGGCCCCTTTCGGCCTGATCCCCCATATCTCCCGGGAGGCTGTCTACAAGCTGAGCTCGGACGCTGCCTCCTTGACGCATGGACACCCTTCAGCCCGGCTCAGCGCAGCAGCCTTTAGCTTGCTCATTCACAACATCGTGGCCGGAAGCGATGTGCGGACAGCGGCAACCGATGCGCTTGGCTACGTCAACGGCGTGCCTACCAAGGCTCCCGAGCTTGGCGAGCGGCTGGAAGCCGCCCTGGCCCTGTCGCAGCAGGCGACGGCACTGAACCCTGAAGAGGTCACCGCAGCGCTCGGCGAGGGCTGGGTCGCAGAGGAGGCACTCGCCGTCGGACTTTACGCCGTGCTGGCCACGAGCGGAGGCTCACCCGCGGACCATTTCCGCAACGCGGTTTCGGTGGCCATCAACCACAGCGGTGACAGCGATTCCACCGGATCCATCGCGGGAAATATCCTCGGGGCCTTCTACGGTGATCAATGCCTCCCGGCCCAGTGGCTGGAAGCCTTGGAAGCGCCCGAGGTCATCCATGGCATGGCAGACAGGCTTCTCGCCGTCACCACTGGCTGATCCGTGACCGCTGGCTGATCCGTCACTCTTGGCGGATCAGTTGGTCATTCGTCACGCCCGGCGAAGTGCGATGTTGTTGCAGGCCTCGCAAACATCGGCCGGAATCAGGCCACGGCGTTGCAGGAAACCGAAGATGACGCAACCGAGGCAGAAGCCAACGAAAGCCTCCAGTGAGGCTGCAACGATCAAGACCGCCAGCAAGACCCAGGCAGCCGGCTGGTAGCCGATCAGGAACAGCACGACGGCGGCACTGGTCATGGCGGCCCCCAGGCCTTGGGCGAAGCGTTTGGGAGGACCGGCAACCAGCTTCACGTGTCCGATCCGCGGCGCCAGAACCTTGACGGAGATCAGTGCGAGCGGGGAGATCCGGGGGCCGAACAGCAGGCGGAGCCAGAAACCGGCAGCAAGTGCCGCCAAGCCCCAACCCCAGCCGGTCAGCAGCGTTGCGACAGCCAGAACCACCACGAGCCCGGCGGTGATGCGGGCCGCATATTCGTTCACGGGGTTGGGGAACGCGAAAACGGCGCGCCAATCCAGCCCACCGCGCACGGATGGATCTGCCGGCTCAGGGGCGTCCGACTGCCGGCGAAGCGGTGCCGGGCGAAGGGAAGGCTTGGTCATTCCCCAAGGCTAGGAGCGCAGCTCAACCGGCGGGAAGCATTGTTGCGCAGTGTGACCGTTCCGGCCCCCCTGTCAGGGGTCAGGCCCCGCCTACCATTTGCAGGAATTCGCCCTCGGAGACAACTTCGATTTGCTGGCCTTTGGCGTGCAATTCCAGAACCCGTTTGGCCTTCCCCGTGAGTCGTCCGGCGCGCAGGTCCCCGGCAACGAAGCCATCGCCAACAATGAGCACTGTGGTCCTTGCCGTCACCCTGCTTTCCGGCCGGGCGCCCATGTCCGCGGCCCTCGATTTGGCTTCGGGCCGGGTGATCGCCAGATCCCCCGTGAAAACCACTGTCTGTCCGAACAAGGGGTGCCCGGGCTCCGCGCCGGGATTCGGCAAGGGATTGGGCCCTTCCTCGGGCCAGGCTGACCATCCGGAGGGACCTCCAGCGGCGCGGTCCGACGCACCAACAGCGGCACTTTCCGTCCTGGCAGCGAGCGCGGACAGCGTGGCTTTGGAAAGACCTTGGGTGGGATCGAAGGCCTGCTGGCGGGGCAGGTCAAGGCCCAGGGAAAGATAGAGTTCGGCGATGCTGTTCGCATTGTTCCGCCGGGCGATGTCCACCAGGATTCCGGCGCAGGCCCGCGCGTCCTCGGCGGCGTCGTGGTGGTTGACCAAAGGTACCCCTGCCTCTTCTGCGGCATACGGCAAGGAGTTGGAGACCAACGAGTAGCAGCGACGGGACAGCATGACCGTGCAGACGTAGTCATAGGCCGGTCCGGCAAGGCCTGATACTTCAAGACCGGAACGGATGACGCCGAGGTCGAAGGCTGCATTGTGCGCCGCGAGGATGTCACCACCGATAAACGCCCCGATTTCCGGAAAGAGTTCACCGAACCGCGGGAGTCCGGCGACATCGTCAGCGCGGATGCCGTGGATGCGGGTGTTGTGGAACTCGAACTGATCATGATTGGCCGGCGGGCGCATCAGCCAGGAGGCTTCTTCCACCACAACTCCACCGCGGACCTTGCTAAGGCCTACCGAACACGGCGACCCCCGGAATCCGTTGGCTGTTTCAAAGTCGATCGCCGTAAAGTCCAATGCCACTGGTCAAGATTACAGCCGGAAAAGGCCGCCTCCGCCGATTTCCGCGGCGGGGCGGCCCTTCCGGCCGTTATTGTGGCGAACGATACATGCCTCCCCTAGGGGGTGGCTTTGCGCAGGGTGGCGTAGGAGCCGGCTGCCAGGACAACGCACAGCAGGGCTGCCCAACCACTGATGCTCAAGGGGGTTTGCTGGGCAAACCAGGTTCCGACCACTCCCCACCATTGGAACAATGTGGACAGCGCGGCCAACCCGATCAGGACCAGTCCGGTCCCGAGGGTTGAGATCAAGGTTCCGGTGGTTCCCCAACGCTTGAAGATGGTGGCGAACCAGAATCCAATGATGAACATGAACATCATCACCATGAAGAAGAACGCCGCGGTGGAGTACCAGGGCCCATCTGTCACCCACGGGATCTTGAAGAAGTAACCGTAGACCCCCCACCCGTTGGTGGCCCCTTCGATGACACCGCCCAGCAGGTAGAGCCCTGTCATCCCCAGGGCAATGAGGGAGAAGAGTCCCAGCGTCCCCAGGTAGAACGCCTTGCGACTGATGCTCAGCCCTTGGGAGAAGGGAAATACCAGCGTCATGCTTTGTATCCCCAGAACCAGGAAGTACCACATGGGAGCCTGGCTGCCCCCTCCGTACTTACCTTCCTGCACCGGAATTAAGGCGAAGATGGCCAGCGACATCAGGAAGGAAGCGGCCAGAATGGTCAGCGGCCATCCGATGTACGTCCACTTGTTGATCAGTTGCATCCGGGCAACTGCCATTGTCCTGCTCATCGCCTTGCCTCCAACGTGTCATCAGCGAATTCTCCGGCGATGGATCCACTTCCGGCGCCATCCGGCCTGACCATCGTTTTACGGACCACCAATTGCTGCAGCGAAACGGGAGCCAACTCCAGGCCCAGTTCCGCTGCTTCGGCGCGTTCCCGGCTTCCGAGTGCCTCGTCTACGGTCACCGAGGCCAAGGACCCCAGCGTTTCCCGGTGCAGGATCCTGCGGCCGGCCAGGAAGCCGTCCACTTTTTCGGCGGAACCGGAAACAGTGACGGCCGAACCCCTGATTTCCTCGGCATCGGCATCCATGATGATCCGGCCCCGGTCGATCACCACCACGTGTTCCAAAAGGTTTGCGACCTCGTCGATCAGGTGGGAGGAAAGGATGATGGTGCGTGGGTGCTCTGCGTAGTCCTCCACCAGGCGGTCGTAAAACAATTGCCGGGCAACGGCGTCGAGACCCAAATACGGCTCATCGAAAAACGTCAGCTCGGCACGCGAGGCCAGGCCAATGATCACTCCGACGGCGGACAACTGGCCCCGGGAGAGCTTCTTGATCCGGCGCTTGACGGGAAGTTGGAAGTCTTCGGCCAACCGGTCTGCGAAGTCCTGGTCCCAGTTCTTGTAAAAGAGCGCAGCGCTGCGGAAGGCATGCTGCGGTTGGAAGTCGTCCGGGTATTTCTGCGATTCACGGATAAAGCAGATCCGCGACAGTACGGCGTCGTTCTCGTAGGCGCTCGCGCCAAAGACGAGTGCTTCGCCGGAGGTGGCGAACGCCTGCGCGGTGAGGATGGACATCAGCGTGGTCTTGCCTGCGCCGTTTCGACCCAGCAGGCCGTAGATACGGTTCGCCGAGAGAGTCAGGTTGACGTTGTCCAGTGCGTTGAGGTCTTTGTAGTGCTTGATCAGGTTACGGGCCTCGACGATGGTCTCGTTCACAGGGCCGCGCTCCTTTCCTTGTCTGTCCCGGTTTCCGGCGCAAGCCCGGAGGTGCGTTCGATCATGATGTTCAGCTGCTCCGCCGAAATGCCCAGTTTCCGGGCCTCCAGCGCCAGCGGCTTGACGTACTGCTCCACAAACTCTTCAGTGCGGCGCGCTATCAGCTGGGCGCGGGCTCCTGTTGCTACGAACATCCCTATCCCCCTGCGTTTGTAAAGAATTCCGGAATCCACCAACAGGTTGACGCCCTTGGCTGCGGTTGCCGGGTTGATCCGATGGAAGGCAGCAAACTCATTGGTGGAGGGCACCTGGGATTCTTCAGCCATGGTGCCGTCAACGATCCCGTTCTCAATGAGTTCGGCGATCTGGAGGAAAATCGGTTTGCTGTCATCGATCATCAGCGCCACCGCCTCACTGGTTCATTACTCATGTAACTAACCATACAAGCGGTGAA
>NZ_JABMCX010000126.1 GCF_013179505.1 Paenarthrobacter sp. CM16
AAGGACAACCCTTTCTGGCAGCGCCTCAACGCCAAGCTCGGCGGCGACCTGGAGTTGCAAATCGCGGAGGACATCGGCGACGGCTATCCGGCCAAGTTCGCCACCGTCCTGGCCAGCAACGATCTTCCGGACATGATGTGGGTTCCGCCGAACCAGGGCATCCCCAACGTCGGGCCCATGCTGGAAGCCAAGTTCCAGGACCTGACGCCGTACCTGTCCGGTGACGCAGTCCTTGAATACCCCAACCTGGCGGCACTGAAGCCTGATTCCTGGAAAACCGCCGTCGTGAACGGCAAGATCTGGGGCGCTCCCATCCCCAGTACCCCGTTCGGCCAGGTGTACCTTGGCAACCACGATATGTGGGCGAAGGTGGGCGGCTTTGAAGCGGCAAGCGCCGATGAGTTCCTGGACAAAGCCAAGGAGCTGACCCGTCCCGGTGACCAGCAGTATGCGTTGGAACCGGCCTACATCAATGCCCTCCATATGGTCACTGAATGGTTTGGCGCCCCGAATAGCTGGGCCGTCAACAAGGACCGCACCCTGACCCACCTTTATGAGACCGACGAATACCTGGCCGGTGTGGAATTCACTGCCAAAATGTTCGCCGCCGGTGTGTTCTACCCGGACTCCAAAGCCACCGATATCCGCTCACGCGTAGCCAACGGCAGCGTGGCCGCCCAGGTGGTGGTTGGCCCGCACGATATCCGCAGCTACCGTGCCTTGAACAAGACCGCCAAGTTCGATGTCCTCATTCCGTTCAGTGCCGACGGCAAGGTCAAGCCGGTCTACGACATGGGTTACGGCACGGTGGGCTTCACGCCGTTCAAGAAGGCCGACGAGGGCAAGATCCGCGAGCTGTTGGCGCTCATCAACTACCTCTCGGCTCCGTTCGGCACTGTGGAGTACATGCAGAAGAACTTCGGCGAGCTCGGCCAGGACTACACGATCGATGCTTCCGGCAACCCGGCACGCACCGAAACCGGAACCACCAACGCCCCGGGGCTGGTATCGGCGCTGAACATCATGTCCAGCCCTGAAAACGTCATCTTCAACCCCGGGTTCGACGACGACACACGCTACGTCAGCCAGCAGGAAGAGAAGCTCCTGGAGTTCGCCTGGCGCAACCCCACCAATGGTTCCTACTCGGATACCAACGCCAAGGTAGGCGCCAAGATCACTAAGCAGCTGCGGGACAAGGTGGTGGACATCATCACGGGCCGCGCCAAGATCGACGAACTCAAGGACGCCGTCAAGCGCTGGAAGAGCGAGGGTGGGGACAAGATGCGCGACGAGTACCAGGCCGCGTTGGACCCTAACGTGCCGGTCTTCAGGAGCTAGCCTCAAACCAATAACGAACCAACGCGCATTTTCACAGAACACAGCAGGGGGAACCATGGCAAAAGCAAGCACCACCGGAGTCCGGCCCACCATCCGCATGGTGGCCGAGCTGGCGGGCGTGTCCACCGCCACGGTTTCCTACGTGTTGTCCGGCCGACGCGGCGATGCCGGACCCGGAGTCTCAGATCCGACGGCGGAAAAGGTCAAGGAGGCTGCGGAGCGGCTTGGCTACCGCCCCAACCAGGCCGCCCGGGCCATCCGGACGGGCCGCACCAACACGGTGATCCTGTCCCTGACAATGCTGTCCGATCCTTGGTCACTGTCAGTGATTGAGGCCGTTCAAAAGGCGTCCGCTCCGTTGGGAATCACGCCAATGATCCTTGGGGACGCGGATTGGGTCAAAGTACTCGGCACGCACAATGCCGATGCTGTGTTTGTGGATGCCGTCCGTCCCGACCAGCGGCAGGCCCTGCTCAAGCTGGCGAAACATGGAACAACGCTGGTGGTTTTTGACGAGAAGGTGCCCGCGGACGGCTTCGATGTGATCCGATCCATCGCCGGGCCGGGCTGCCGCATGGCCGTGGAGCATCTGCTCCACGGCCACCGCAGGATCGCTTGCCTGACTCCTGCTACGGCGGCCGGCACGTCCGGTGGCAGCAGGTACCGGGCGTATGCCGAGGCGTTGAAGCATGCGGGTATTGCCGAACGCGAGGATTATGTGGGGTTGTTCGATGGCACCAGCGCAGGGGCGTACGCGGCAGCGACCCGGGTGCTGAGCCTTCCGGATCGGCCCACGGCCGTCTATGCCACCACCGATTTCGCGGCAGTCAGCGCCATCAACGCAGCCCAGCGCCTGGGCCTGGCCGTTGGCACGGATGTGGACATCATCGGCGTCGGCAACACCGTGGAAGGCGAAAGGATGTCGCCGTCATTGAGCACGGTTGGCCCCGTGGATTTCTTCGACAAGCTTGCCCGGCTGCTCCTGCGGCGGGCAACCGGTCACACCGACACCGGTCACGCCGACACCAGCGCAGCAGATGAACCCGGGGTCCTGGATTTCCCTTGGCACTTGTTCGTGCGTGAATCGGCGCCGCACCGCAGCGCCGCAACCAGACTTTACTAAGAAAAAGAAGAAGGAAACTGCACACCATGGAAAAGGATTTGAAGGTCGGCATCGTAGGTTTCGGCCTGCGTTCGGGGCTGTGGAAACATGCCCACAAGCCGGGCCAGGGCTCGGAGGTCACCATTGTTTGCGACCTCAGCGAGCGGGGACGGGCAGACGCCGCAGAACGGATCCCCGGCGCACGCGTCACCGGGGACCTTGAGGAACTCCTGGCCAGCGGGATTGACGCCGTCCTGGTCCTGACCCCCGATAACCAGCACGCCGCCGTCGCCGTCCGCACGCTTAAGGCGGGCATCCCCACCTTCTGCGAGAAGCCGCTGGACATCACAGTGGACTCCGCGGACTTGATCCTCACCACGGCCTATCAGACCGGCACCCGGCTGTACGTCGGCCACAACATGCGGCACATGCCGGTTGTAGTACAGATGCGCCAACTCATCGAAGACGGCCGGATCGGCGAGGTCAAAGCGGTCTGGTGCCGGCACTTCGTGGGCCACGGTGGGGACTACTACTTCAAGGATTGGCACGCCCAGCGCGCCAACGTCACTTCGCTGCTGCTCCAGAAAGGTGCCCACGACATCGACGTGATCCACTGGCTTGCCGGCGGATACACCAAGCGGGTTGCCGCCGTCGGGGATCTTGCGGTCTACGGTGACGTGGCCAATCGGAGCAACAACGCCGGCAAGCGTATGGGGGACTGGTTCTCCATGGACAACTGGCCGCCCACGGAGCAGAAGGACCTGGCGGAGGTGATCGATGTCGAGGACATTTCCATGATGAACATGGTGTTGGACAACGGTGTTCTGGCTTCCTACCAGCAGTGCCACTTCACGCCTGACTACTGGCGCAACTACACCGTCATCGGTACCAAAGGCCGGATCGAGAACCTGGGCGATGGGCCGGGGGAGACCATCAATGTATGGACCAGCCGCACATCGGGCTACGCGGTGCCGGATGAGATCATCACCATCCAGGACGGCGAAGGCGGTCACGGCGGTGCGGATCCACGCTTGATCGAGGAGTTCCTGCGCTTTGCCTCCGAGGGCGGCCAGACTCAGACCAGCCCGGTTGCGGCGCGGCAGGCAGTGGTGGCCGGCATCCTGGCGGCGGAATCACTCCGCGGCGACGGCTCTGCGCGCGAGGTCCCGGAGCTCCCTGCCGCACTGGTGGAGTACTTCGACGCCGGCCAGCCCGCCTTGGTCCGCGACTGACGGCAAGCGGTTAGCTGGAGCTGGACAGTTCCACGAGCTCGGTCATGACGGTTTGAAGTGACTCGCAAACCGTCATGACCGATTTCCGTTTGAGGGTCTCCGGCCGAGCCAAAATGTCGATCTTGCGCACCGAATTCACTCCGGACAGCGGACGCAGCACCACTCCGGCATCCAACACGCGGCGCGCTGTGAACCGCGGCAGCAGTCCGATTGCACCGCCCGCTGACACCAGCGCGGCAACGGTCGAATAGTCGTTGATGCGGTGCAGGACCTCGGCCGGCCTGCCGCTCACGGCAACGACGGCGGCCAACACGTCCGCGGGGGAGTAGCCGTCACGGCTGGTCACCCAGGATTCACCCACGACGTCGGATGGTTTCAGTTCCGGCCGGGCCGCCAGGGGGTGATCCGCGGGGAGGGCGATGTCCAGGGGCTCGTCTGCAAGTGGAATCACCGCGACCTTGTCCTCCGGCCACTGCGGGCTGTTGTCCATCCGGTGTGCCAAAACGAGGTCGTACCGTGCGGCCAACCCGGGGAAATCCTCCTGGGCCACATCCTCATCGGACAGTCGCAGCCTAGGCGACTTCCCGCCGTCGGACGCTGATCCGGACGCCAGCAGCGCCGCCAACGGCGCGAACAACGCCTGTCCTGCGCTGTGAAACGCGCTGACGCTCACGGGCGCATCCGGAGCATCGTGATAGGCGCCGATTGCTGCCCGCGCATCTGCCATGGCGTTCACGACGGCGGCACCCGCCTCGGCGAGGACGCGGCCGGCATCGGTAAGCACCAGCGCCCGGCCCTCCTTGCGCGTCAGCGGCACGTCCACTGACTTTTGCAGCAGGGCGAGTTGTTGCGAAACGGCAGACGGGGTGACCATCAGCGTCTCTGCCACGGCCTTCACGCTGCCCAGGTCGCCGAGCTCACGGAGCATCTGCAACTGATGAATTTCCATTAGCAAATCCTAAATCGTTGATTGAGAAGAATCTAGTTGTGCTAAATCGTGCGCGGGGCTCTAATGGACTCAGCAGCAGCGAAGCAGCCCAGGCAGTGAGGAATCCCATGAAGGCTCTCTACAAATCCGGACCCCACGCGGGGTTCGAACTCGTCGAACGTCCTGAGCCCGAAGCGGGCCCCGGCGACGTCAAGATCCGTGTGATGACCACCGGTATCTGCGGCACCGACCTACACATCCAGAGCTGGGACGCCTGGGCCCAGGGCATCATCGAAACGCCCCTCATCGCCGGCCACGAGTTCTATGGCGAAGTCGTGGAAATCGGCGACGACGTCCGCGACGTCAAGGTAGGGGACCGGGTCTCCGGCGAGGGCCATGTGGTCTGCGGGATCTGCCGAAACTGCCGCGCCGGCCGCCGCCAGATGTGCATTCACACCGTGTCCGTCGGCGTGCAGCGCGATGGAGCTTTTGCCGAATACGTCGTGATCCCGGAAACCAACGTCTGGGTTCACCATGACGAGTCCGTCACTCCGGAACTGGGTGCGATCTTCGATCCCTTCGGCAACGCCGTCCACACCGCACTGAGCTTCCCGCTGGTGGGCGAAGACGTGCTGATCACCGGAGCCGGACCGATCGGACTCATGGCCATCGCGGTGGCCCGCCACGCAGGTGCCCGCAAGATCGCCATTACGGATGTCTCCGCTCCGCGACTCGAGCTGGCCCGCCAGATGGGCGTTGACCTGGCCGTGGACGTCTCCAAGATGCGCGTTCGCGACGCCCAGCAGGAATTGGGGATGCGCGAAGGGTTCGATATCGGCCTGGAAATGTCGGGACACCCCACGGCACTGCCTGAGATGATCGACAACATGAACCACGGCGGCCGCATCGCCATGCTCGGCCTGCCCAGCCAATCCATTGACATCGACTGGGGCAAGGTCGTCACGCACATGCTCACGCTCAGGGGGATCTACGGGCGCGAAATGTTCGAGACCTGGTACGCCATGAGCGCCATGCTGTCCTCCAACCCCGTGCTGCACCGAAACATCTCCGCGGTAGTCACCGACAAGCTCGCTGCCAAGGACTGGGAGAAGGGCTTCGAGATCGCCCGGAACGGCACCGGCGGCAAAGTGGTCCTCGACTGGACTGAACTCTAACCCCACCGGACTGTAACCCCACCGGACTGCCACCCCAGCCGGACGTGAGCCCGGCCCCACAACTTCAGGAGCACCCCTTATGTACTCAGCCATCAAAGACCAACTGCAGGGCGAACTGGAGGAGATCCGCAGCGCCGGACTCTTCAAGACCGAACGCCACATCGATTCCCCGCAGGCCAGCCACATCGCTGCGGGCCAGCTCGGCCAGCCCGCCAATAAAGTCTTGAATTTCTGTGCCAACAACTACCTGGGCCTGGCTGACCACCCGGACATCATTGCCGCCGCGAAGTCCGCGATGGACGAGCGCGGCTTCGGCATGGCGTCCGTGCGTTTCATTTGCGGCACCCAGGATCTGCACTTGGAACTCGAGACCCGTGTCTCCCAGTTCCTTGGTACTGAGGACACCATCCTTTTCTCCAGCTGCTTCGACGCCAACGGCGGCGTGTTCGAGTCACTCTTTGGCCCCGAAGACGCCATCATTTCCGACTCGCTGAACCACGCCTCCATCATTGACGGGATCCGCCTGAGCAAGGCCAAGCGCTTCCGCTACGCCAACCAGGACATGGCCGATCTCGAAGCCAAGCTGGTTGAGGCTTCGGGGTCGCGGCGCAAGATCATCGTTACCGACGGCGTGTTTTCCATGGACGGGTACCTCGCACCGCTCGAAGCCATCTGCGACCTCGCCGAGAAGCACGACGCCTTGGTCATGGTGGACGACTCCCACGCCGTTGGCTTCATGGGCCCCACCGGCGCCGGCACTCCCGAGCACGCTGGTGTTTCCGAGCGCGTGGACATCTACACCGGCACCTTTGGTAAAGCACTTGGCGGCGCCTCGGGTGGCTATGTGTCCGGCCGCGGCGAGATCGTTGCGATGCTCCGCCAGAAGGCCCGCCCGTACCTGTTCTCCAACTCGCTTGCGCCGGCCATCGTTGCTGCCACCATCAAGGCGATCGAGCTTGTCCAGGAATCCGGCGACCTCCGTACCCGACTGTTCGAGAACGCCGCCCTGTTCCGCCGCCGCATGAGCGAGGAAGGCTTCGAACTCCTCGACGGCGAACACGCCATCATCCCGGTCATGTTCGGTGACGCAGTGATGGCTGCCAAGGTGGCCGACGAGATGCTCAACAACGGCGTCTTCGTCACAGCGTTCAGCTTCCCCGTAGTGCCGAAGGGCGTGGCCCGGATCCGCGTGCAGCTCTCCGCCGCACACAGCGCCGACGACGTCGAAGCGTGCGTCCAGGCGTTCGTCAAGAGTCGCGCCGCAGTCGCCTAAGACCGACGCTCTCGCATGTCCCGCGGGTTTGGGGCGGATGCTCTCTCACTTCCTTCACGAGAGTGAGAGAGCATCGGCTTCCGGGCTAAAGGTGCCGGATGAATCTTTCCGGGGCGTCCAGAAATGACCGCCAATTGGTGACCAGATCCAGGTCGGACCATTGTCTTTGCCGCAAGCCCCACTGCCCGACTTCAAGTATCCGGGCACCCGGAAGTGCGGCAAGCAGCGGCGAATGGGTAGACATAATGACCTGTGACTTGCCTCCATCCAACAACTCTTTCAGAACCGACAGCAGGCTGAGGCAGCCGTTAAAGGAGAGGGCCGATTCCGGTTCATCCAATACCCATAGCCCAGGCCCGCGGAAACGGTCGAGAGCAAGCTCAAGGAACGATTCACCATGAGACATGTCGTGGAAGGGCATATCGCCGTGTCTGCTGGGGTTGTTCTCCAGGTAAGTGAAAAAGCCGTGCATGGTCTCAGCCCGGAGGAAGTAACCACGCTTGCTGCTTCCTGCGTTACGGATGAGCTGCAGGTGGTTGCCCAATTCGGATTCCGTGGACCTTGTGGTGTGCCGGGCCCCAGTTGAGCCGCCCTCCGGGGACAAACCGTAGGCCAGGGCGATTGCCTCCACAACTGTCGACTTACCAGAACCGTTTTCGCCCACGAAGATGGTTGCAGGCGACAGATCGAGGCCTTCTTCCAGAAGCTGTGCCACCGGAGGAAGGCTGGCCGGCCATTGGCGGCGGTCCAGTGCTTTGGCGGGATCTTCCGCTACTCGCCGGAGGGGGTGGTTGAGGTGCATGCCGTCATTGTTGCAGCACTGGCCGACGTTGAAGCCCAGGGACCCGGCGCCCATTGAGTACGGGATGTGGGAGAAGGTTTCCCTGAAGGGCGCGGGATGTGGGAGAAGGTTTCCTTGAAGGGCGCGGGATGTGGGAGAGCGTCCGGTCTGTCAGGATGGAGCCATGGCTTCGACTTATGACGTGGTAATCGTTGGCGGCGGCATCGGGGGACTGTCCTTGGCGGCGGCTCTCGCAGGCAAGTGCACAGTTGCCCTTGTCGAGGCTGAGCAAACGTTGGCTTTCCACACCTCCTCGCGTTCTGCCCGGCAACTCATCCCCAGCTACGGCCCGGCGGTGGTGCAGGACCTGACCATTCGAACCTTGGAGATGCTGGCAGCACGCGATGCCGCGGCGGCCGAACCCATCCTGACTCCGCGCGGCTTCATGCTGGTGGGCGACGAAGAAACGGTTCGGGCCGAGGCCAGCGGGAACATGCACGCCATCACCCACGATGAAGCGATGCGCCTTTGCCCGGCTCTTGATCCGGAGTCGTTCACATCGGCTGGACTGGATAACGGCTCCTTCGGCTGCAATGCCCCACTCCTGCTGGAAGAACACCGCCGCACTGCAGAGGCTGCAGGCGTGGACATCATCACCGGAGCCAAGGTCCACTCGGCGCAGCGATTGGGGAGCGGCTGGCAGGTGGGCGCCGGCACTGAGGGTTTCCAGTCCGGCGTCGTGGTTAATGCCGCAGGTGCCTGGGCGGACGAGATGGCCGTCATCAGCGGTGTGGAGAAGCTGGGACTGCAGCCCTACCGGCGGACGGCTGCGATCGTGAATGTCGAGAACCCCTTGAGCCCGCAAACGCCTATGGTGTGCGCCGCTGATGACTCGTTCTACTTCCGCGCCGAAGGCAACCAGGTGCTGATTTCGCCGTCGGAAAGCGTGCCTAGCGGAGCCGAAGACGCCAAGCCGTATCCCGGCGATGTGGATGCGTTGATCAGCAACCTCAACACCGTGACAACGCTGGGGATCCGCTCGGTGGACCGCGCGTGGACGGGCCTGCGGACCGAAGCCGCGGATGGCGTCCCGGTGGTTGGATTTGATGCTGAAGCGCCCGGCTTCTTCTGGCTGGCAGGGCAGGGCGGCTACGGTTTCCAGACGTCGTCCGCCATTGCGGAACTCGCCGCCGGATTGATCCTGGGCACAGTCAATGCGGACAGTCCGGAATCCCGGACAGCGGAGCAGCTCGCAGCCACACGCTGGTCCATCCGGCGCTGAACAATAGGGTCATGAGCGGAAACAGGAACGGGAACACCGGCAGCACACTCATCACCAACATCGGCGAACTGATGACGCAGGACCTGGAGCATCGGGTCCTGAAGGACGCTGCAATCGTGATTGAGGGCGAACGGATTTCCTGGATTGGTGCGGCCAAGGACGCCCCTGCCACCGACCAGAGGATCGACGCCGAGGACCGTGCCGTCCTGCCGGGCTGGGTCGATTCGCATTCGCACCTGGTCTTTGCAGGAGACCGCACCGCTGAGTTCGAGGCCCGGATGGCCGGCGAAAGCTATAGCGCCGGAGGTATCGCCGTCACCACAGGTGCCACGCGCAGCGCCGGCGACGACGAACTTACCCGCCTGGTGCGGGACCGCGTGGCCGAGGCGGTCTCACAAGGAACAACATATTTGGAGAGCAAGACCGGGTATGGGCTCGACGTCGACAACGAGGCCCGCAGCGCCCGCATCGCCGCAGCCGAAGTTGATGAGGTCACTTACCTTGGGGCGCACCTTGTCCCGAAAGGCTCAGATCCCGAGGAATACACCGACCTGGTGTGCGGTCCGATGTTGGACGCCGTCCTGCCGTATGTTCGCTGGGCTGATGTGTTCTGCGAACGGGGGGCGTTCACGGAGGACCAGTCCCGGCGGGTCCTGACGGCAGCGAAAAAGGCAGGCTTGGGCTTGAGGGTTCACGGCAACCAGCTCGGGGAAGGCCCTGGCGTTGCCTTGGCCGTGGAGTTCGCGGCTGCCAGCGTGGACCACGTTAACTACCTCTCGGACATGGACATCCGGGACCTCGCGGGAACCTGGGCGGACTGGGATCCGGCAACAGGTCGAGGAAAAAGGGGCACTGTGGCAACCTGCCTTCCCGCCTGCGACCTCTCCACCCGCCAGCCCTTGGCGCCGGGCCGTGAATTGATTGACGCCGGGGTACAGATCGCCTTGGCAGCAAACTGCAATCCGGGAACTTCGTACACCAGCTCCATGGCCTTCTGCGTCACCACGGCAGTGCTTCAGATGCACCTCAGCGTCCACGAAGCCGTCCGCGCGGCGACGTACGGCGGCGCCCTGGCGCTGGGCCGGGAGTCAGGGAACGACGTCGACGGCGAACGGGCGGTGGGTTCGCTCGCCGTCGGACATCGCGCAGACCTGCACATGTTGAAAGCGCCCTCGGCCACGCACCTGGCCTACCGCCCCGGGATTCCGCTGACGCATGCGGTGTGGCGCGCCGGCGTCCGGGCTGTCTAGCAAAAGCATGAAACAGGGGCGGTGTTCCGGTAGGAACACCGCCCCTGTTTGTGCGGGAGGAAGGGATTAGGCGCAGTTGAACTTCGCGTCAGCCCAGTCGCCCCAGTCATCCCCGGCGTCATCGCCGTTCTTGTCAGCGATCAGCTCGACGTTCCGGACACCGGTGATGTCCACGGTGAGGGGAAGTGCGGCGGAATCGGCGCTGAGGACAGGAGTCCGCAACAATTCCCGGCCATCGCCTTTCACAATGAACACCACCGAACCGTGCAGGCCCTTGTTCAACTTCGCGTCATCGACTCCCACTACGGCAGTGAACCCGCTGCACTTGGCCTCGGTGGCGATGCTGATCTTCGAGTCGGCGTGGACGCCGATGCCCTTGGAGTACACGACGCCGTCAAGCCGTAACGCCGGCCCGTCACCGGCGTTTTGCTCACCGTTGGCGCGGTCCCGTTCCGCGGGGCCCCAACCGTTGGTACTGCCGATCCAGGGGAGGTCGGAGGCAAACACAGTGCCCGTCAGCACGGGAGCCGGGGGCTCCTGCGAGGTGGTGGAACACGTGAACTTTGCATCGGCCCAGTCGGCGTGGTCGTTGCCGTTGGAATCGCCGGCGTCATTGGCCACCAGTTCCACGTACTGGGCGCCGGTGACGTCCACAGTGAGTGGAAGGGGAGCGCTCGCAGCACCCAATACCGGGGTGGTCACCTTGGTGTTGCCGTCAGCTACCACGGAGAATTTCACACTTCCCCGGGTCGCTTGGGCGTCATCGATGCCCACTGTGGCGGTGAAGGCGGTGCAGTAGCCGCCGAGGTAGTAGCGGACGTTGCCGTTGGCGTGTGCGCCCAGTCCCTTGGCGTAGACGGTGCCGTTCAGTGTGAGCGCAGTGCCGTCACCGGCCCCGGTTCCGCCATTGGACTGGTCCTTTTCCACAGGGCCCCAGCCGTTGGTGGCGCTGACCCATGGGTGGTCGCTGGCGAACACGGTGGCCTGGGGTGGCTTGGGCAGGGTGCGGACGTTGGTGGTGGTGCTGATGGTCCGGCTGCCCGCCTGCCCGGACGTGGTGTTGTAGGTGGCCGTCGCAGTAATGGGGTAGTCACCGTCAGCCGAGGCAGGCGCGGTGACCTTCCACGTGGTGGTGAGTGTTCCTCCGGCTGGGAGGGTGCCTGCCGAAGAGGGCGTTGATGCCGTTGCCGACCACCCTGCCGGAAGTGCCAGGGTGATGGCCAGGTCCTTGATGGCTGCCGGTTCGTCGGAAACAAAGCTCGTCACGAAGTCCTGGGCCTTGCCTTGCTGGACCACGTCCCCCTGGAGGGAAGCAGAGAGTTGCGCACACGCCGGAACGGATTCCGAGGCCCCGAGGTCCTCCACCAGGAAGTTGTCCAAAGTGAGATCTGATCCATTGGCACTGCCTGTACGCTGCAGCCCCACAAAGTAGTCGCCGCAGAACCCGGTGTCCAGGATTTGCTCGAAACGTGTGGTGGAGGTTGCGGCATCGAGCGAATGGGTGCCAGTGACTGCCGGACCCGCCTGCGAGTCGTAGCCGGAAACCCAGGCGTACTGCCCGGCCTTGGAGTTCTGGTAGTCGAAGGAGACCTTGTATTTGTGGCCGGCCTGGAACGGCACTGTTGCCTCCGTGGTGCGGTACACCATGCCCGGGCCGCCGTCGGGGGAGCGATTTTCATCGTGTGCGATCAGCGACCACGTACCGTCCAGGACTTCGTCGATCACGTTGGTGTGCCAGCCCTTTTGGGTGAAGGGTTCGTGGCGTTCGGTGAGGTGCGTGCGCGGGTCCGTGGAGCCTCCGGCGTTGCCCTTCACGAAAGGTCCCCAGCCTTGGTCAACGTTTTCGAAGTCTTCACTGAGCACACCCGTGGTGGGCACCCGGCTGGTTGTCACCGCACGGAAGTCGTCAACGCGTACTGTTGCGTCGCCGTCGGCCGCTGTGAGGGTGACCTTGGCCTTGGTGTTCTTGTGGGGGACGTCCACCAGTACACGCATGCGCTGGAATGCTGTGCCGTGTTTCTCGTCGCCGGCCACGTAGTTTTCGGCGTTGGAGGAGTCGATGGTGACGCTTTCGGTGGTGCCGTTGACGTCCACTGAGAGGGTGGTGGGCCGTGTTTTGCCGGGCTGGATTTCCACCCAGGCGCTGACTGATTGGGTTCCGGCGTCGAGCTTTACTTCCTGGCTGATCGACGACGCCGTTGCCGCCATCTCCGCATAGCGGCGGCCTTTGTCATCGCGGACGTGCGTGACGGTGCCGGTGGGGTTCCAAGGGGCGATATCGGCGCCGTTGAAGCCGGGATCGTTGAAGGCAGTCCCTTCGCCGAAGCCGGCCTCGCGGGGCAGTTCAGCCTTGTTGTTCTTCGGGGCAAGGACGTAGGGCTGCTTGGCATCTGCGGCGACAGTCACCTGGCCATTGACTACGGGGACGTCGGCAACTTTGACGCGGCCATTGTCTGTCAGTTTGAACAGCTCCAAGGTGTCGGCTTTGGCGAACTCCTTGGTAAGCGTCCACGTGCTGGGACCGCCGGCGGGGTTGTAGTGGTAGAGCTTGTCGGCCTTGCCGTTTTCCTTGGAAGACCAGGGCAGCAGGTAGCTTCCGCCCTGTAGGACCGAGGCACCATCCACGGTGATGTTCCGTTCTGCTGCTGTGTTTCCGGTGACGGACACGCCATCGGCGAGGTCAATCCTGTCAGCTGTCCACTTGCTGATGGGGTGGTGTTGAAGGAACTTTGCGGGCACGTTGGCTGTCCAGACGTTCTCGCTGAATGCGTTGAAGTCGTTCTGTCCGGTCCAGCCCTCGAATTCCACAATGTGGCTCACGCCCAGCTTGGGGTCCGG
Source organism: Paenarthrobacter sp. CM16 (assembly GCF_013179505.1). Lineage (GTDB taxonomy): Bacteria > Actinomycetota > Actinomycetes > Actinomycetales > Micrococcaceae > Arthrobacter. The sequence goes on from NZ_JABMCX010000126.1 coordinate 13,200, forward strand.
GTTCCAGACGTCCGACTGGGTGTTGTTGATGAAGCGCAGGATTTGGGAGTTGATGCCCTTGTTGGTGGAGCCTCCGTACTTCTCGTCGTTGGCCCAGTGTGACCAGGTGTTGTTCCGGGCCAGGTGGTCGGCCCATTCGGAACCCACCCGGAAGCCGTTCTTGACCAGCTCCTGTTGCAGGCGCTCGGCGAGCCAGCCGAACTCGTAATAGACGTCCACGTAGACAAAGTCCAGGTTCTTATCAGTGGCCTCGCGGAGTTCCTTGATGCGCTGCGCGAGCTTACCGGAGGTGATGTCTGCACGCTGGTTCATGTAGTACGACTGGTCCAGCCAGTTCCAGCCCAGGCCCTTGTCTGCCCGGAGGAGGTCTTCGCTGAATGACTTGGCTTCCGGGTAGATTTCCGTGGCGTTGATATGGACGCCGAAGCTGGCATTCC
>NZ_JABMCX010000127.1 GCF_013179505.1 Paenarthrobacter sp. CM16
CGGATACTTGTTGCACCAGTTCCAAAGCCCCCTCATCAATACCCGGACTGATAGTTGGGGAGGGAACGAGGACGGGCGCAACAAACTCCTGCTCAGCGTGGTGGACGCTGTCCGCAACACCATCCCGGATTCCATGCCGTTGCTCTTGCGGATCTCCGCTACCGATTGGGCTGACGGGGGAGTGGACCCTGAGGCCTCAGTCCGGCTGGCCCATGCCGCCGCAGCGCGTGGCGTAGACCTGGTGGATGTCTCCTCCGGCGGCGCCGTAGCGCACCAGGACATCAGGGCAGTCCCTGGCTACCAGGCCGGGTTCGCGGAACAGATCAGGCGCGACGCCGGTGTTCCCACCGGTGCGGTGGGGCTTCTCACCAGCCCTGCACAGGCCGAGGACATCGTTGCCAATGGCAGGGCCGATGCCGTCTTCATGGCCCGGGCGGCCCTGCGTGATCCGCATTGGTGGCTGCGGGCTGCGTACGAACTTGGCCATGACATCCCTTGGGTTCCGCAGTATCAACGGGCCGTCCCCCGCCACGGCTTCTAGAACCGGCTCCGGCCCTGTTATCCGAGGTTAGGCTGGTCACATGACGGAATCACGCCATGAACCCATGCCCACATCCGCGCCGCAGGCTGCTGCTGCGCCACCACCCGAGAATGCGGCCCAACCAGGACAAGCTGCGCACTCACTGAATCCTGCACAGGCACCGAATCCTGCACTGGCGCCCGACGGCCCGTCGGTGTCGGCGCCGCTGTCGGCCTTGTCCATCCGGGGCCTGGCCAAGCGCTTCGGAAACAAGATCGCCGTGGATGGCGTCAGCCTCGAAGTGCCCGCCGGATCCTTTTACGGGATGGTCGGTCCCAACGGCGCAGGCAAGACCACCACACTGTCCATGGCCACCGGGCTGCTCAGGCCGGACTTTGGCGCGGCCTTGATCCATGGAGTAGACGTGTGGGCCCGCCCGTTGGAGGCCAAGAAGCTCATGGGCGTGCTGCCTGACGGTGTGCGCCTTTTTGACAGGCTGACCGGCGAGCAACTGGTGACGTACTCCGGCCTGCTTCGCGGCATGGACCGCGACGTTGTCGGTGCACGTGTTCCCGAGTTGCTGGCCGCTTTGGACCTTGAAGCCGATGCTGGTTCCTTGGTGGTGGATTACTCCGCCGGCATGACCAAGAAGATCGCGCTGGCCTCGGCACTCATCCATGCACCCCGGCTCCTGGTCCTTGACGAGCCCTTTGAATCGGTGGACCCTGTCTCGGCCGCCAATATCAGGGGCATCCTGGAGGGGTACGTCGCCTCCGGAGGAACGGTCATTGTTTCCAGCCATGTGATGGACCTCGTCCAGCGCATGTGCAGCCACGTCGCCGTGGTTGCTGGTGGACGTGTTCTGGCGGCAGGGTCGGTGGATGAGGTCCGCGATGGCTCTACGTTGGAGGATCGCTTTGTCCAGCTTGTGGGCGGCGGACACCGAACGGAGGGTCTGGAATGGTTGCGCACCTTCTAAGCCTCAAATGGCGCCTGCTCCTTAACGGATTCAAGCGCAGTCCGTGGCAGTTGGTGGGCATGGCCCTGGGGCTCCTTTATGCGTTGGGATTGCTGGTCCTCCTTGTTGGAGGCCTCATAGCACTGCGGTTGGCTGATCCGGAGATCGCCCACACCGTGGTGGTATTGGGTGGAGCGGCCACAGTCCTGGGGTGGGCCATCATCCCGCTCGTTGCCTCGGCTGCAGATATGACCTTGGATCCTGCGCGGTTCACTACGTTCGCGATACCGTCCAGGCAACTCCTGACCGGCCTTGCCCTGGCAGGTTTCATCGGTATTCCCGGGCTGGCCACCCTGATCGCCGCCTTGGGAACAGTGGGAACCTGGTGGCGCGGTGTGCCGGCAGTTACCGGTGCCTTGGTGGGCGCGGTCCTGGGTGCCCTGACATGCATCGTGTTGTCCAAAGTGGTCACCACCGCGACGGCAGGCCTGGCCGCTTCCCGGCGCTTCAAGGATGTCAGCAGCATCATCGTCTTCATACCCTTGATCCTGCTGGGTCCCATCATGATGGGCATGGTGGACGGGGTCCGTGGCAGCGCGGACTACCTTCCGGTGCTCGCCCGGACGGTGTCGTGGACGCCGCTGGGTGCTGCCTGGTCCCTTGGCGGTGACTTGGATTCGGGCAATGTGGGTGCGGCTGGACTGAAGTTCCTGATCGCCGCTGCAACCATTGCCGCGCTCCTGCTTTGCTGGCACGTCCTCCTGAAGCGTGCGCTGGTGACCCCCGCATACTCGGGAGGCACAGCGCGGAAGGGCGGCAAGCTTGGACTGTTCGGAAGGCTTCCCGGGACGCCGTCCGGGGCTGTGGCTGCCAGGGCACTGATCTACTGGTTGAAGGATCCCCGGTATGCAGCGTCCTTGGTCATCGTTCCTTTGTTTCCGGTGCTTTTCTTCTTCAGCGGTTCCCAGAGCGGCAGCTACGGCCTGCTCATGATTCTGGGCCCCCTGACCGCTTTCGTCATGGCTTGGTCCATTTGCGCCGATGTCTCCTACGACAACACCGCTTTTGCCCTCCACCTCGCAGCCGGGGTCCGGGGAGTGGATGACAGGCTGGGCCGTGCGCTGGCCTGCCTGGCAATATCTCTTCCCATAGTGTTGATCTTCACGGTGGGGCCTTTCTTCATAACGGGGGATTGGCAATGGCTGCCCAACCTCCTGGGATTGTCATTGGGAACTCTTTTCACGGGCTTGGGGCTTTCTTCAGTCATCTCGGCCCGTTACAACGTTGCCGTCCCGTTGCCCGGAGACAGCCCGTTCAAGAAGCCGCCGGGAAACGTTGCCCAGACCCTGGTTGTCCAGGCGGTGGGGATGGGCGTCCTGGCCCTCCTGTTGGTTCCGGAGCTCGCGCTGGTGGCAGTCCAGGCTTTCACGGGCGGCCCGGAGGCCGGCTGGATCAACCTGGCAGCAGGGCCGGTGCTTGGCATCATCTTGTTCGTGGTGGGCATCCGTCTCGGTGGAAAATGGCTGGACGCACGGGGTCCGGAAATGTTCGCCCAGCTCAGTGTGAACCGCTAGCCACGTAACAACCATGCCCGCAGATGGGACATGGGATAACGTCTCTGTCAGATAGCTCGAAGATCCTTACCAAGAAAGGCCGTGACGATGGAAGTTGTCATTCTCCCTGGCACCAAGCAGATCGGTGCGCTTGCAGCCGATGCCATTGAAGCATTGGTCCGCCGTAAGCCGAACGCCGTGCTGGGCTTGGCCACGGGGTCCTCGCCGCTTCCTGTCTATGACGAACTCGCCCGCCGCTACGACGCCGGAGGGCTGGACTTCAGCCAGGCACACGGTTTCGCGCTGGACGAGTACGTGGGCCTTGAGGCTGGACATCCCGAGTCCTACCGCGAGGTGATACGGCGCGAATTCACCAACCGGGTCAACATCAAGCCGGAGAATGTGCATGGCCCGGACGGTGCTGCCCAGGATCTGGAGGCGGCCTGCCAAGACTACGAGGACGCCATCAAGGCCGTAGGCGGCGTGGACCTTCAGATCCTGGGTGTCGGCACTGACGGACACATTGGTTTCAACGAGCCGGGCTCCTCCCTGGCCTCGCGGACCCGGATCAAGACGCTGATCGAGCAGACGCGCAAGGACAACGCCCGCTTCTTCGACAGCATCGATGACGTTCCCCATCATGTGGTGACGCAAGGGCTGGGTACCATCATGGATGCCCGGCATGTGGTGCTGGTGGCGACGGGGGCCCAGAAGGCGCAGGCAGTCCGCGATTTCGTGGAGGGTCCCGTGGCTGCGATTTGTGCTGCATCGATCCTCCAGATGCACCCCCACGCGACAATTTTGGTGGATGAGGCGGCCGCTTCGTCACTGAAATTGGCTGACTACTATCGGCACACGTACGACAACAAGCCGGAGTGGCAGGGCATCTAGACGGTAAGATGTTTGGCATGACTACGCTTCCTCCGGATCCATTCGAAAACGACCCCATGCGCGAGCTTTCCGGAGCCGGAACGTCCACTGCCACCATTGAGCGCGAGGAAACGCGCCAGGAAGTGGAACCCGGCGACCGCGAGCGGTTTTCCCATTATGTCCGCAAGGAAAAGATCATGGAGTCGGCTTTGACCGGCGAACCGGTCATTGCCTTGTGCGGCAAGGTCTGGACGCCCGGGCGCGATCCCCAGAAGTTCCCGGTCTGCCCGGAGTGCAAGGAGATCTACGAAGGCCTCCGCCCCGGCAATGACGGTGGAAAAAACGGCGGCCCGGGCAACTCCAAGTAGTGGGTGGGAAGAGAACACAGGTCCCATCTGATCGTTGCCGTTGTGTCCTCCAGCCAGGCTTGCCCGCCTGGCTGGAGGTAATGGACGCTGCCATCAGGCCGGGGGAGTCAGCATGACAGAAACACTTTTCGGTGGCCCATCCCTGCCTCCGGCGTACCCTGAACGGGCCGCCTGGGGAACTGCGCCCAAGCTCCGTGCCTGGCAGCAGGAGGCCTTGGACCTCTATATGACCCGTAACCCCAAGGACTTCCTCGCCGTGGCAACCCCCGGCGCCGGTAAAACCACCTTCGCGTTGCGCATTGCCAGCACCCTGTTGGACAGCGGTGTGGTCAACAGGATTACGATCGTTGCTCCCACGGACCACCTGAAGCGGCAGTGGGCGGACGCAGCAGCCAAGGTGGGGATCGCCATCGACCCCAACTTCAAGAATTCCGATGGCCAGCACGGCCGGGGTTTTGTTGGCGTTGCCGTGACGTACGCGCAGGTGGCCAGCAAGCCCATGCTGCACCGTGCCAAGACTGAAGCGGCACGCACCTTGGTAATTCTGGACGAAATCCACCACGGTGGTGAAGCCCTGTCCTGGGGTGATGGATTGCGTGAGGCCTTCGATCCGGCCGCGAGGCGCCTGTCCCTGACGGGTACTCCGTTCCGTTCGGATACCTCGCCTATTCCCTTCGTTGAGTACGCTGAGGACCGGGACGGCATCCGCCGTTCCAAGGCTGATTACACCTACGGCTACGGCAACGCGCTGCGGGATCATGTGGTCCGCCCTGTACTTTTCATGGCTTATTCGGGCCAAATGCGGTGGCGCACCAGCGCGGGCGATGAAATGGCGGCCTCGCTGGGTGAAGCTGCCGTCACCAAGGACATCACTTCCCAGGCGTGGCGCACGGCGTTGAACCCCACCGGTGAATGGATCCCTGCCGTCCTCGCCGCGGCTGACAAGCGCCTCAGTGAGGTCAGGCGGACAGTGCCGGACGCCGGTGGCCTGGTCATTGCCACGGACCACGACGACGCCCGTGCCTACGCGGGTCAGCTCAAGAAGATCACGGGGCAGTCGCCCACCGTGATCCTCTCTGACGATTCCAAGGCGTCAAGCAAGATCGAAGAATTCTCCGCGGGTGATCAGCGGTGGATGGTTGCCGTCCGCATGGTCTCCGAAGGCGTGGACGTTCCGCGCCTGTCCGTCGGCGTCTATGCCACCTCCACTTCTACTCCGCTGTTCTTCGCCCAGGCTGTTGGACGTTTTGTGCGTGCCCGCAAGAGAGGTGAGACGGCTTCGGTCTTCCTCCCGTCGGTACCGCCGTTGATGATCCTCGCCAACACCATGGAGGCCGAGCGGGACCACGCTTTGGACCGCCCGGAGAAGGACGAGGACGGTCTCTTCAACCCTGAAGAAAACCTGATGGCTGAGGCCAACCGCGAGGACAAGGCGTCGGACGAGCTCACCAAGGGCAAATTCGAAGCTTTGGACTCCCAGGCGTCGTTTGACCGCGTCCTCTTTGATGGCGGCGAGTTCGGCACGGGAGCGGACATCGGTTCCGATGATGAGCTGGATTTCCTCGGCATTCCAGGGCTCCTCGACGCCGAGCAAGTGGGAACGCTGCTGCGTCAACGCCAGCACGATCAGCAATCGCGCAAGAAGCGCCAATCCCCGCTGGCGGCTGCGGCTTCGCCTGCTGTGCCCGACCACCGGATGCTGATGGATCTCCGGAACGAACTGGCCAAGAACGTTGCCGCCTGGGCTGCCCGAACCGGCACCCCGCACGGAGTGGTGCACACCAAGCTTCGTGAAGTGTGCGGCGGTCCGGCGGTGGCGCAGGCCAACGAGGAGCAATTGCAGGCCCGTCTTCGCAAGCTTCAGGACTGGTTCATCGGCAGGAAGTGACGGACCTTCATCAGGTACGCCGGAGGGCGCCGCGGTTGCGGCGCCCTCCGGCGTTTCCTGCGGTACAGCTGCCCGCGTCAGTCGCGTTCAACCTCGACGCCGGCTGCTTCCATCTCGTCGAGGGCCTCGCTGAGGTCTTCGGCAATTCCGGCGGTAAGCCCGGCGATGACGGTGGTGTTGTAGCCGGCCTGTACGGCATCGAGCGCCGTTGACTTCACGCAGTAGTCGGTGGCCAGCCCAACCACCACGACGTCTTCGACGTCATGGCTTTGCAGCCAGTCATCGAGTCCTATGGCATCCTCGTCGAGGACTTCGGCAACGGCGGCACCGGCTTTCAGGTCTCCGGTAGGGACGTCGTCCTCGGGGGCGAGGACTCCTTCAAAGCCGGAGTAGGCCGCCGTGTATTGGCCCTTGCGGAAGTAGGCCTGGATGTACTCGGGATCGAGGTCTTCGTGCAGCTCCGCGCCTTTGGTCCGGGCCCGGCAGTGCGGCGGCCAGGAATCCACCATGTCGGGGTCATCTGAAAAGTGCTCGCCAGGTTCGATGTGCCAATCCTGGGTGGCAACAATGTGGTCGAAGTGCTGTTGGTTGGCATCCACATATTCCGTGATGGCTCCGGCGATTGCTGCGCCACCCTCCACTGCCAGGGTGCCGCCCTCGCAGAAGTCGTTCTGGACATCGACGATGATCAGGGCACGGGACATCAGTTCTCCTCGTAAATGGTGGGAATGGCGGCCTCGCCGCGCTGGAGGCGGTTCACGACCGCGGGCAGCTCGGCCATGGTGGCAGCATGCCTTTCCTTGGCGCGGATCACGCCTTCGGGGCCGGTCCAGCCAGGGAGTACCTCGCCGTTCTTGACGAATTGGTGCAGCAGGGCGCGGTCGTTGCCGTCGTCTTCGGGACGGTGGCCGATCCCTACCACCTCCTGGGTGGCGCGGCCGTGTTCATTGAGTTTGCGGAGGGCGTATTTGCGGCCGCCCACGCTGGCTTTGTTCTTGGCGGCCTTGGCTACCGAAATGAACTCTCCGGAGTCGTTGGTGCGGCTGACGAGTTTGTAGACCATGCTGGCGGTCGGGGCGCCGGAGCCGGTCACCAGGGAGGTTCCAACGCCGTAGGAATCCACCGGGGCGGACTGCAGCGCAGCGATGGCGAACTCGTCGAGGTCCGAGGTCACCACGATCCTGGTGTTGACGTTGCCAAGGTCATCGAGCAACTGCCGCACCCATTGTGCCTGTGCAATGAGGTCGCCGGAATCCAGCCGGACCGCACCCAGCTTGTCGCCGGCGAGTTCGACGGCGGTGCGCACCGCGGTTTCGACGTCGTAGGTGTCCACCAGCAGTGATGTCCCTGGCCCGAACGTTGCGATCTGTGCTTCGAAGGCCTCCCGCTCGGTGTCATGGAGCAGGGTGAAGGAGTGGGCTGCCGTGCCGACTGTCTTGATGCCGTAACGGCGTCCGGCCTCCAGGTTGGAGGTGCTGGCGAAGCCGGCGATCACGGCGGCGCGCGCTGCCGCCGTCGCTGATTCCTCCTGGGTCCGCCGGGAGCCCATCTCGATGCAGGGCCGGGTGCCCGCCGCCGAGGTCATGCGCGAAGCGGCGGAGGCAATGGCGCTGTCATGGTTGAGGACGGACAGTATGTAGGTCTCCAATATGCAGGCTTCTGCGAACGTGGATTCCACAATCAGGATGGGGGAGTTGGGGAAATAGGCGTCGCCCTCGGCATAGCCCCAGATGTCGCCGCTGAACTTGTAGTCGGCCAGGTAGTCCAGTGTTTCCTGGTTTACTACTTTGTTCTGCTCGAGGAAGGCGAGCTCGGCGTCGCCGAAGCGGAAGTCTGCGATCCCCTCCAGCAGGCGTCCCGTGCCGCCCACTACGCCATAGCGTCGTCCGTCCGGCAGCCGCCGGGCGAAGGCTTCGAAGACCGAACGACGATGCGCGGCGCCTGAATGCAAAGAGGCCTGCAGCATGGTCAGTTCGTAATGGTCGGTGTACAAGGAAGTTGCGGGATGGTCCCAGGACGTGGCTCTACTCACGAATTCACTCTAGTGCGAGCCGCCATAGAATGGACAGATGAGCCCTAGCGTTGCGTACGGCACGGACATTGATGAACGGACCAAAGCTGCAGAGCAGTCCGCTACCGATGTCCTGAGCGCCCCTGATATCCCGTGGAACCTTGTGATCTGGAATGATCCCGTGAACCTGATGAGCTACGTGAGTTTTGTTTTCCAGAGTTACTTCGGCTATTCGGAGTCCAAAGCCCACAAGCTCATGATGGAGGTCCACAAGAAGGGCCGCTCCATCGTGGCCCATGGCAGCAAGGAACAGGTGGAGCAGCACGCGGTGGCCATGCATGGGTTTGGCCTGTGGGCCACTGTGGAGAAGGCCGCCAACGGCAACGAAACACCCGGAAAGGGCGGCCGCCAGCGTGGCTAAGGCATTCAAGTACGGACTCAAGGGCATCACCGGATACCTCGAACCCGCCGAGCGCGACCTCCTGCGCGGGTTGCTGGATGACGTCATTTCCATGCTGGAGCAGGACGTGCGGGAAAATGAGGACCCTTTGGCGGCCCTCATCGGCTTGGACATGGATGTCAAGCAGCCGAGTGACCGCGCCTTGTTGCGGCTGCTGCCCAACGTCATGAAGGACGACGACGGCGGCTCGCTGGAATTCAGGCAACTCACCGAACGCTCGGTGCGGGAAAACAAGATCGGCGCACTGAAGGCTGCGGCCATGGGGTTGGACAAAGACGACCTGGTCCTGACCCCGGAATCTGCCACGCGGTGGTCCATGGCGCTTAACGATGTCCGCCTGGTCCTCGCCGAACGCCTGGACATCCGGGATGAGGCGGATGCAGAACACATTCACAGCATGCAGGACTGGAGCCAGGCCGAAGACGTGGAAAGCTACCTGGCACTGGTTTACAACTTCACCACCTGGCTCCAGGAGTCCCTGGTGCAGGCCATGATGGCCGCAAGGCAGGCGAAATCCTGATCCGGACGGCCACGGAGTGCATCTGCCGTGTGACACATCAGACACGAGGCGGAGACCACAGGTAATGGCCGCACACCCAGGGAAGCCTTATTCTCGAATAATTATGACTTCAGCATCGGGTTCACCAAGCGGCGCCCTGGGCTCTGACGCCCCCATCAGCACGGGGGAACTTGTCGGGACGCGCCCGATCGGCATTTTCGACTCCGGCGTAGGTGGGTTGACTGTTGCGCGGTCCATCATCGACCAACTTCCCAACGAATCAATACTGTACGTCGGTGACACCGCCAACGGCCCCTACGGTCCGCTTCCCATCGCCGAGGTGCGTGCCAACGCCTTGGGTGTCATGGATGAGTTGGTGGACTCGGGTGTGAAGTTGTTGACCATCGCTTGCAACTCTGCGTCTGCGGCCGTGTTGCGGGATGCGCGGGAGCGGTACACGGCCCGCTACGGCATTCCGGTTATCGAAGTCATCCAGCCGGCTGTGCGCAGGGCCGTCTCTGCCACGCGTTCGGGCAGGATCGGCGTCATCGGAACCTCTGCAACGGTGGGATCGCGCGCCTATGAGGACACTTTTGCTGCCGCCCCCGATCTCAGCATCACCTCCGTGGCCTGCCCGGCGTTCGTGAATTTCGTCGAGGCGGGCATCACCACCGGCCCTGACTTGCTCGCTGCAGCCAACGAATACCTGGAACCGCTGAAGAAGGCCGGCGTGGACACAGTGGTTTTGGGATGCACCCACTATCCGCTGCTGACAGGTGTCATCTCCTTTGTCATGGGTGAGGACGTCACCTTGGTTTCCAGCGCCGAGGAGACCGCCAAGGACGTCTACCGGGCCTTGGCGAACCATGGCATCCAACGAACGGATCCCACCACGCCGAGCCACGAGTTCATTGCCACCGGAGACGCCGCCCAGTTCGAGACCCTGGCCCGGCGTTTCCTCGGACCGGAAGTTCTTTCCGTAAAGCACGTGGACCACGTAGCGGCCCAGTACCCCACCGGCAGCCTCGCCCGCATCACTCCCGAAATGCTGGAAGCGGCAAGGTCGGGAACAGGGTTGTCCCGGCGCTCGTACTTTGTGCAGCCGGACGCCACCGCGTACGGCAGTGCGGGCATGACCTTGGGGCGTGGACTGTGAAACTCACCATCGTGGGCTGTACAGGTTCATTCCCGGGTCCCGGCTCCCCGGCGTCGTGCTATCTGGTCACAGCGCACGACGGTGAGCGGGAGTGGAAGATCGTCATGGATCTAGGCAGTGGTGCCTTGGGCGCCATCCAGCGCTACACGGATCTGGAAGATATCGACGCGATCTTCCTGACGCACCTTCATCCCGATCATTGCATGGACTTGTGTGGACTCCATGTAGCTGTCCGGTGGAAGCCCGGCGGATGGGGACGGGACCGGCTCCCGGTCTGGGGACCTGCTGCCACGGCAGACCGGATGGCCACGGCATATGGCTTGGACCTTGATCCGGGCATGCACGAGGAATTCGACTTCACCCACTGGGCCGAACGCCGGCCAGTCACCGTGGGTCCCTTCACGGTGACACCCTATGCCGTCAACCACCCGGTGGAAGAGGCATATGCGTTGCGCGTCACGGCCACCGAACCCGGCAAGGACGGCGTGCCTGTCACGAAAATCCTGACCTACTCCGGGGACACCGATTCCTGCCAGGGCCTTGAGGACGCGGCCAAGGACTCGGACCTCTTCCTATGCGAAGCAGCATTCGAGGAAGGACGCGACGACGACATCAAGGATGTCCACCTCACCGGCAAGCGGGCAGGCGAGGCGGCGACCAACGCTGCTGCCAAGAGGCTGCTCCTCACCCACATACCCGTCTGGACATCGCAAACCAAGGTCCTGTCCGAAGCAAAACCGGTATTCGCCGGCGACGTCGCCGTCGCAGTTGCCGGAGTCCACTACACCATCTAGCCGGGCGATCCAGACACGACCGGCGTCGGAGGGCGCCCGGGGCTTGGCTAAGCTTGAACCATGACTTCTGAAGCTACAGCCACACCCGTCATCCGCGCCGATGGCCGGACACCTGACCAACTGCGTCCCATCAGCATCACCCGCGGCTGGTCCAAGCAGGCCGAAGGTTCGGCGCTGATCGAGTTCGGCAACACCCGGGTCCTGTGCACAGCTTCCTTGACCGAGGGCGTGCCGCGCTGGCTCAAGGGCGAAGGCCGCGGTTGGGTCACTGCCGAGTACGCCATGCTTCCCCGCGCCACCAACACCCGATCCGACCGTGAGTCCGTCAAGGGCAAGATCGGCGGGCGCACGCACGAGATCTCACGCCTGATCGGACGCTCTCTGCGATCCATCATCGACACCAAGGCGCTGGGTGAGAACACCATCGTCCTCGACTGCGACGTCCTGCAGGCTGACGGCGGCACCCGCACCGCTGCGATCACCGGCGCGTACGTGGCACTGGCCGAGGCCATCCGCTTCGCCCGGGAGAACAAGCTCATTGCCCGTAACGCGGAGCCGCTGGTGGACACCATTGCAGCCGTCTCCGTGGGGATCATTGACGGTGTGCCCATGTTGGATCTTCCCTATGTGGAGGACGTTCGGGCAGAGACGGACATGAACGTCGTAGTGACTGGATCGGGGAAGTTCGTAGAAGTCCAGGGCACTGCCGAAGGCGCCCCGTTCGACCGCGATGAACTCAACGCACTGCTGGATCTCGCCCTGTTGGGCACCACCCAGTTGTCCGCGATCCAGCGCGAGACCCTGGCTGAGGCCCCGTGAGCGGCACACTGCCAGGCGATGCTCCGCGCCTTGTCCTCGCCACCCACAACAAGGGCAAGCTGAGGGAACTTCGGGAACTGCTGCGGGGCCAGGTTCCAGGACTCGACGTCGACACCCAAGTGGTGGACGCCGCTGCCGCAGGTGCCCCGGATGTTGCGGAAACCGGCGTCACCTTTGCCGAGAACTCGCTCCTCAAAGCCCGCGCAGTGGCAGAGGCGACGGGTCTGGTGGCTATTGCCGATGATTCCGGCCTGGCCGTTGACGTCCTGGGCGGAGCTCCCGGGATTTTCTCAGCACGATGGTCCGGAACCCATGGGGACGACGTCGCCAACCTGAACCTGTTGCTTGCCCAGCTTTCTGATGTTCCGGACGCGTTCCGTGGAGCTGCGTTTGTCTGTGCTGCCGCCTTGGCTGTGCCGGGTTCCGATGGCATTGCCCATGAAACCGTGGAGTATGGCCAGCTTGAGGGGACGCTACTGCGTGAACCCCGGGGCGAGGGTGGCTTTGGCTACGACCCCGTGCTGCAGCCTGCCGGGATGGACCGCAGCTGTGCAGAACTGAGCCCGGAGGAGAAGAACGCCATCAGCCACCGTGGACAGGCGTTCCGCGCGCTGCTTCCGGCGATTGTCTCAGCGTTGTCCGGGGCCGGTTCGACGTAGGTTCTTCCCCGGCACCCAAAAAAAGCACCCTGCCTGCGCAGGGTGCTTTTTTTGGTGTACCAGCCTGTTGTCAGGCTTGTGCTTTTGAAGCGGTACGTGGCGCCTTAGTGCTCGCCGTGCTTGCCGCCCTCGTGTTCCTCGATGAACTCTTCCACGGGGTCGGTGCCCTCTGCCGCTGCCTTGCGCTTGGCCACGAAGCCACGGCCGATCTCAATGAAGATGGGGATGACCGAGATCAGGACGATCACAATGAAGATGATGTCGATGTTGTTGCCAACCCACTCGAACTGGCCGAGCCATGCCCCGAGCAGGGTGACGCCGCCGCCCCAAAGGACGGCACCGATGACGTTGAAGAGGAAGAACTTGCGCTTATCCATCTGCGCGACGCCCACGATCACCGGCACAAACGTGCGGATGATGGGAACGAAGCGGGCCAGGATCAAAGCCTTGCCGCCGTGCTTTTCGAAGAACGCATGGGCGCTCTCCACATTTTCCTTCTTGAAAAGCCGTGAATCCGGCTTGTTGAAGATGGCCGGGCCGGCCTTGGAGCCTATGAGATAGCCGGTTTGATTGCCGATGATGGCTGCCACGATGATCATCCCGCACATGGCCCAGAGGTTGAATTCGATGGCGCCGGTGGAAACCAGCAGTCCGGCTGTGAACAGCATCGAGTCGCCCGGCAGGAAGAAGCCCACCAGGAGGCCTGTTTCTGCGAAAACAATGGCGCAGACAAGGAGGACCACCCAAGGTCCCAGCGGTGAATCGCGGAGGAAGACGTCGGGGTTCAACCAGTCCGGCAGGAACGAAGCCATGGAGGGCTGAACCGGTCCCGCACCCCCGATAGTGGTCACGGCAAGGTCGTTTATCGCAGAAAAGATCACCCAACAAGCCTACTTGACAGCCGTCGTCGTGATTTTCGGTGTGCGGGACCTCTTGACTCACGCTTCACCGCTTGTATGGTTAGTTACATGAGTAATGAACCAGTGAGGCGGTGGCGCTGATGATCGATGACAGCAAACCGATTTTCCTCCAGATCGCCGAACTCATTGAGAACGGGATCGTTGACGGCAC
>NZ_JABMCX010000128.1 GCF_013179505.1 Paenarthrobacter sp. CM16
AATCGGTCCTTCAATGCGGCTACTTCCGTGACATTCGCTAGCGCCGTGGTGCCCTCCCAGCCTGGGTCGGCCAGGGTCCGCGACACAACGAACTTTGGCAGGGCGTTGAACGTCTCGCCGATATGGTCGCTTTGGTTGGGCCAATACCCGGCAAAGATGTCGTACGTCTTGCGGCCCAGCAGGAGCGCATCCATCCGATCGATGCCTGCGACGATCGCGTCACCGCTTTCCTGATCTGAATATGCCGCCTGCCAACCGCCGAACTCGAAGCCGCCCGAACGGTCCTCGTCCGGGCCGCCGGGCGCTTGATACACGCCGTCGAGGGTGATGAAAAGGTCAACGGAGAGAATTCCCATGGTGTGCTCCTCTTACTTGTGGTTAGGGTCGCTGATCTTGCCAGCCCTGAGCTGTCGGGGCGTCCAGGAATGTGGTCACAACGTCCAGCACAAGATTGGTCCTCGCCAGGCCGAAGAAGTGTGTGGTGCCAGGGAATACAGCGAGCTGCGAGGCGGGTACGCCCTCAAAATCGCCGTTGACGTCACCGCCGCGCAGCTGGAGGAACCGCACCGCGTGCTCCAGTTTGACCATGTCGGAATCCCCCACCGTGATCAAGGTAGGGGCCTGGATTCCGCGGATCTCGTCATCCGACCACCCCTTTGACCCGGTGTCGTAGCCGCCGAGCTTGGTCAGGAGTCCTTGCAGGTGCTCGTAATCCGGGTGCGGCGAGACGGCCATGTACCGCTGCTCCATGGGAGTGCCCACGATCATGTCCACTGTCATTTCGGTGACAGCTTCAGCATTTCCACCGCGATCGCCGTCGGGATTGAACGACACCGACGACACGATGAGCTTCCGGATGAGCTGGGGGTGCTTGATCGCCAGATGCAGTGCAACGGCCCCGCCGACGCTGAAACCAAAGACATCAACCTCGCCGACGTCCAGGTGTTCCAGAAGGCCAACGACATCCGATGCAAAGTCAGCGGTGTTCAATGGGCGGTCGATGTCGTTGGTTCTGCCGTGGCCCTGGAAGTCCGTGGCGATCACCCGACGCTCCGCTGACAAGGCCGGGATAAGCGCACCGAACTGCTGCTCGATGTCGAATAGTCCACCGTGCAGGAGCAGCAAGGGCGTACCACCTGAGCCGTGCAATTCGTAGTACATCTGTAGTCCGTTGACGTCTGCGTAACCGGCTTCCGGGTCCGGGGTCTGATAGTTCATTCGTTGCCCTTCTACGTTGTAAGGATCGCTGGCCGTTGCGCGTCATCCTAGTCTCGCGGCGGTGATGGCGGCAGGGTCGCGCGGTGAAGGCAATGCGACTAATTTACAAGCGTCTCCTGGGAGGCGCTCGGCTGTTCCTCGTCAGGATCTGCCCATTCGAGGGCAGCGACAAGGTGGCTTTCGTTGGGCAGGGCTTGCTGTTCGGAGGCCGGGAGCTTGTCGTATGTATAGGTGGCGACTGCCATGGGTGAGGTTGACCGCCCGAGGCTGTACCTGACGCTGCGGTCGTTCTTGGTACCGCAGATCAGGATGCCAATCGTTTCATTGTGATGTTCGCGGCGAAGCATGTCATCCACAAGGGCAACGTAGAAGTTCAGTTTGCCGGCATACTCGGGCTGGAACTTTCCCGTCTTCAGCTCGATAACCACATACCGGTTCTGGTCCATATGGAAGAACAGCATGTCGATGTAGAAGTCGTCGCCGTCGACATCGAAGTGGA
Organism: Paenarthrobacter sp. CM16; assembly: GCF_013179505.1. GTDB lineage: Bacteria > Actinomycetota > Actinomycetes > Actinomycetales > Micrococcaceae > Arthrobacter. Next base: position 1,718 of record NZ_JABMCX010000128.1, read on the forward strand.
CCTGACGGCCAACGAACGAGAATCCCGGCCCAAGTTCCCTCAGAGTTTCGGCGATCCGGCTGGTAAGGGCCAGCTCCAGGTCTCGTTCGGCGACTTCCCCCGACAAGCCAAGAAATTCGAAATTGTAAGGGTCCTTGGCGACCTGCTGGGTCAGCTCGGAATCTTGTCCAACAAGCCGTTGGACAAAGTTCGATGGTGCCGCACCTGTCCTTTCCAGCGTCCGGTTCATGATCATGTTCAGGAGGACGTTGCGAGACCAGCCGTGTTCAGCTGCGGCAGCCGCGTACCAATCCCGATCCAACTGGTTGTCCAGTTTGTCTAAGAGCACTGTGATGTGACCCCACGGCAATTGTCCAACAGCTTGTTGGACAATTGGATCCGTCCAGGCCGTTGCGAATCCCCGCATATAAAAGAGGTTCGATCGTGAAAGGCCTTTCATCTCCGGAAACTCTGCCCGGAGGTCGTCAGCCAAGCGCCCCATGACGCCGCTCCCCCATTGCTCCACCTGCTGGCGCTCCAACACAGTCTTCCCGATCGACCAATACAACTCGATCAGCTGTGTGTTGACGGTTCGAAGCGCAGTCTGACGCGCATCGCGCACGCGTTTCTTGAGTGCGTCCAGGAGATCTTTGTAGTCTGCCGGTAAAGCCAGGGCACGCGAATCAGTCATGCACACAAACCTATTGACCGCCACTGACATTTCTCAGAGCAACCCCCTACTCCGCGTCCTCCCCCGTCACCGTGGACTCCCGGATGATCAGCGTCGGGGCCAGGCTCACGCGCCTCAGCGCCGGAGACGCCAAGGAGCCGGTCTTCCCGCCCAGCCTTTCCATGCACATGGCGACGGCGGCATGCCCCACATCGCGCTTGGGCGGGGCGATGGAGGTCAGGGGCACTGGGGCGAGGTCCGCAACTTCGTCGTCATAGGCCACAATCGCCAGGTCCTCCGGAACGTCCAGCCCGGACTCCTCGGCAAGGTTGATGAGGGTGATGGCTTCCTCGTCAGGTAGCACCAAGGCTGCGTGGGTGTCGGTGCGCCGGCAGTCCTTCAGGAACTTGGCAAACTCCTTCTGGTTATTGCCTGCCCCCACCACTGACCTGACATATTCCATGACGGGCGCATCTGTTTCGAGGCCGAGCTTGGACACCATGCGCTCGTGGCTTTCACGAAGCCACGGCGCCGTGGGGCTGGTGGCGATGGCCAGCCCAATCCTGCGGTGGCCCAAGGATGCCAGGTGCTCGATGGCAAGCTCAGCACCATAAGAGTGGTCCGACATCACGGATTCGAACACCCTGCTTGACCGTTCCACCAGCACCACGGGGATCCGCAGCCCGGAGAGCAGGTCAAAGGTGGACGAACCGGGCTCAAGTGACCCGGCGGTTGCCAGCAGTATCCCGTCCACGGAGTTGGCCACCATGCGTTGGAGTTGCCGGTGCTCGTCCTCGGTGGAGTAGTTGCTGACGCCCAGGATAAGCCGCGCGTTCAGCTCCCTGGCTGCTGCTTCCGCGCCCCGGATAACCTCGGGAAAGTAGTAACCCGTGGTGGGCACAATAAGACCCAGGGTGGCCAGCGGCTGGCGGGATCTTCTATGGACCGTGTCCCCGGAGCGCTCGGACGGCACTGGGACAGCCCCGCCATGCACGCGGCGCAAAAGCCCCTGGGCGGCAAGCTGTGTCAGGTCCCGCCGGATGGTCATGGTGGACAGCCCGTTCTTCTCCGCGAACCCGTTGACCGTCAGGGTTCCCCGCATTTCAAGCTCGCGCAGAATCTTCTCGTGGCGTTCGCTGCTGAGCATGCCCACCCTCTCCGGAATCGCGATGTTCAAATAAGCATAGGTGACCATATGCACGTGCGTTGCGGGGCCTGCTTTGCGCGTTAAAAACTCGCCAGAGAACGCAAAGCGGCCCCGCAACGCCGGGCACCTACCGCCGTGGGTGGTCGTTGATCCGCACTACGTTGCGGCCGCGCATGGTGTACAGGTAACCGTCTTCGTCATTGGTGATGTGCGAGCCGCTGTACCAACCGCCATTGATGTCCGCTACCACCGTGGCGAGCTCGAACGTCTTCGGGTCAAAGCGGAAGACATCCGTGTCCGAGACACCATAAACAGCGCCACGGTTGGTCACCAAGGCCGCGAATCCGGCGCAGACCGAACTGATGTCTGCTTGGTGCACCACCACACGCCGAGACAGATCAATGACAAACAAGCGCCCGGTCCGGACAATCCCGTAGAGGTAACGCCCCTGCACAGCCAAGGCAGACACACCAGCGCCCAGGCCCGGATCGAGGCGCCACAATTCCTTGCCCGTCACGGGGTCCATTGCCACAACTGCGCCGGGTCCTTCGGTACCCGGCTGTCCGCCACCAAGGTAAGCGACGCCGTCGTGCGCTGTTACTGCCCGCACCAACTGCACCTTGTCCACGGGGTTGAGGAAGAACCCGGATTTGCCCGTGGCGGGGTCGTAGGTCCAGAGCGAGCCGCCGCCCTCAGTGTCAGCCTGCGCGCACACCAGGACGAGCTTGTTGACCTCATCCCAGTGGACATCCAGGGGCCGGTTCTGTTCGGAGGAGAACTTGGCCACCTGGCTGATGGGCTTGCCGCTGCGCGGATCGTAGCTCCAGATGCCCTGGGAGCTGTACTGGCCTGTGTACAAAACCTGATCCACCACCACGGCGTCTTTCGCTTCGCCCGGAACGGTCATGTTGGTGACTTGTCCGTCCGTCAGCGACCGGCGCGAGATCACACCGTTGCCGCCGACGAAAACCAGACCGCCTCCGGCTGCCAGCCCCATGGCTTCCTGCGCGTCCGACGGCGCTCCTGCCTCGCCGAGGTCCGTGGTTTTGCAGGCCCCTGATACGGGATCGATTTCGGCCACGAAACCGAACGCGGAAGTCACCAGAAGCTTGCCGTTCAGGGCATCAACGCCCCAGATTTCGCCAAGGAACGGCCCCTGGTAAGGCACCGATGAAACCTGGTTGCCGGACAAGGAGTAGGCCAGGAGCCCGGCCTCGTTGGCGAAGTAGACCTTGTCCCCGATCGCCGCGAAGTTCTTGGCGGTTTTTCCTTCAGAGGCAACGGCAGCATACGAGGACGGATTAGCGACGCTCACCGCAGCAATCTTGGACGTGGACGTCGAAGCTGCGGAGCTCACCAGGACTTTGTCTCCGACGATCGCCAGGTCACGGATGCTCGGGTCCGCCACCATCTCCGCCGGCGTGACGTTGGTGAAGGTCTTGGCGGCATGGTTGTAGGCATAAAGGCAGGCACGGCTGGCGCTTCCTCCGCCGGCCAGAGTGCTGCCTGCGCCGAAGAAGATGGTGGAGTCCGTGGCCGCGACGGCTCGGGCCAAGGTGGCGCCGGCGTCGGGGACTCCCAAATTGGACACCAATCCGGTGGCGGGGTCGTACTCCCACAACGCGGGCGCCGTGCCGCTGCCGCCGCCCACGGCATAGAGGCGGCCGTTCGGGGCCACGCTCATGTCCCGGACGTCACGGTCACCGATGCGGCCAATGGGCTTGGCTTTCACGGCCAGGTTGGACACGTCCCAGCGGAACAGGTTCGGCTTGGGCCCGGTAGCGTTCTGCAGCACGCCGGCGTAGAGGTAGCGGCCGGAGGCGTCAGCGGCCATGGTTTGGATGGCGTAGCCGTTCTCCAGTTCGGTCACACCGGTGACCTTGCCGCTGGGAACGTGGAATGCCACCACCCGGACGGGGTCCAGGTTCCGCGAACCGATGAACAGAGTGTCGCCTACCAGCAGCCCGCTCATGAGGGAGAACTGTACGACGCCGGGGCCCAGGTCCAGGACTTCAGTCGCCTTCGGATTGGTACCCGGCACCGTGGACGCCGACGCCGGGTGGCCGGCTGCCAGCCCAAAGGCCGCCGCCAAGGACGCCGCTCCACCAACGTGCAGGACCGCGCGCCTGCTGATGTTCGATTTCTCCATTGAAACGCCTGCTTCTCAGTAGTGGGGATGGGGATGGTGTCCAAAATTCATAGCAGGGGCGGCCGCGTGAGGTCTACACTTTCTGTTCGTTCAAACAATATTGGCGCCCGACACTTCCGACGCCGCTCATGACCCGCCTTGGTAAACACTCAATCCCGATGTTTGAAAATGTTTGAAATCTTGTAGATGTTCGAAGCAGCACGGTTACATGGATCCATCGCATGTGGCCCCAACCACACCAAACTTCTTCGCATCGCAAGTCTTCAAAGGAGAACACCATGAAGCGTCGCCATCTCTTCGCCGGAGTAGCCGGCTTGGCTGCCAGCACCTTGTTGCTCGCAGCCTGCGGCACCGGCCCCACCCCTGCGGCAGTACCTACACCCACCGAAGACCCTTCGGGTTCCATCACCTTCTGGTCCTCGCTGGCCGGCATGGACAAGGTGGCTGAGGCGTTCAACGCCAGCCAGGACAAGATCAAGGTCAGCTTCGAAACCATCCCCAACGGCGCCAACGGCGGTTACGCAAAGCTCTCCACTGCCATCACCGCAGGCAACGGCCCGGATGTTGCCACCATCGAATACCCGCAGTTGCCCCAGTTCGTCAGCAACAGCCAGGTCATTCCCCTCGATGGCCTGATCAACAAGGCCGAAACGGTGGACAAGCTCACTGACGAGACCAAGGCACTGGTCCAGTTCGGAGAGAAGACGTACGCCCTTCCGTACGACGCAGCCCCCATGCTCATGTGGTACCGCAAAGACATGCTGGACAAGGCCGGCGTCGGGGTCCCTAAAACCTGGGATGAATTCGAACAGGCAGGCAAGAAACTCAAAGCCGTAGCGCCTGATTCCTACCTGGCCAGCTTCAACCCCAACGAGGTAGCGGCGAGCGCCGGTTTGGCCTGGCAGGCCGGGGCCAAGTGGTTCGGAACCGAAGGCGAGAGCTGGAAGGTGGGCGTCAACGATGAAGCAACGCAGAAGGTTGCCACTTATTGGCAGAAACTGATCGACCAGAAAATCGTCAAGGTCACCCAGGCGTACAGCGACGAGTGGAGCCTGGACCTGGCCAACAGCACCGTTGTTGGCGTAGTGGGCGCCAACTGGAGTGCCACAGGCATCCAGAAACGCACCGAAGCCAGCGCCCAGAAGGGCCAGTGGATCGCCGCCGAACTGCCCAACTGGGGCAATGAATCCGGCGCCTTCTATGGTGGCTCCAGCTTCAACGTGACCAAGAGCAGCAAGAACCCCGCCGCTGCCGCCAAGTTCGTTGAGTTCCTTACCACCAGCCAGGAAGCCATCAAGGCCCGCGGCAACACCGGCTCGGCGTTCCTTGCCTTCCCGGGACTGACACCTGTAGCCCAGCAGGCTTATGACGCCAGCTACTTCGGCAACGACATCTACGAGGTCTTCAACAAGGCCTACGGCACCATCACCCCCGGCTGGCAATGGGGTCCCAACTGGGACATCACCAACACAGCCCTTAAGGATGCCTACGGCAAGCTGACCACCGGCGGCACCATCCACGACGCCGTCGATACCGCCCAGGACGCCACCGTGGCAAGCCTGAAGCAGGCCGGCCTGTCGGTCAAAGAGTAGTTCCGCCAAAGAGCAGTAGGAGAACCCCATGGCCATCCAGGCCCTCACCACCACAGTGCGCCGCCGCGGCCGTGCACTGGCGGGAACCGGCGGACGGACTGCCGCGCTGTTCCTGGTCCCCTTCTTCGCGGTCTTCGCGATCGCCATGATCGCACCGGTGATCTACTCCCTGGTGCTGAGTTTCCACTCGCAGCAGAAGTCCGGTTTGGGCTTCGGGGAAGCCAAGACCGTGTTCGTTGGCCTTGAGAACTATGTACAGGTGTTCCAGTCCGAAACGTTCATGGAGGGAATCGGCCGCCTCGGCTTGTACTGCCTGATCTACATTCCCTGCATGGTGGGTGGCGCTGTGGTCTTTGCGCTCCTTCTGGATGCCTCAGTGGCCAAGGCACGCAAACTGTTCCAACTCCTGGTGTTCCTGCCCCACGCAGTCCCTGGCGTCATTGCTGCCCTTATCTGGGCATACCTTTATACCCCGGGCATCAGCCCACTGGTTCAAGCGCTCCAGGGCGGCGGCATCCAGATCAACTTCCTGGACGCGCACTTGGTCCTTCCGTCCATTGTGAACATCGGCGTTTGGGAGTGGACGGGTTACAACGTGATTATCTTGTTCACCGCGTTGCAGGCTGTGCCCCGGGAAATCCTGGAAGCCGCCCGGGTGGACGGCGCCGGCGAAATCCGGGCCGCCGTGAGCATCAAGTTCCCCCTGATCCTCCCGGCCCTGAGCGTCATCATGCTCTTTACCATCATCGGCACCCTGCAGCTGTTTACCGAGCCAAACATCATCTCCAAGGCCACAGCCTCGGTCACCAGCACCTGGGTTCCCAACCTGTGGGCCTACGACGCAGCGTTCATCCGCCACAACCTCAACCAGGCAGCGGCGGCTTCCATCATCATTGCCGGGCTGGCCGCAATCCTGTCCCTGGCCGTCACCCGCCTTAGCTCCAGGATGAACAAAGCATGAGCACCTCAACAGTTTCCCGGCCCCACAGCAGCGCTGCTGCCAAGCAAAACCCAAGCCGTAACGGCGGCCGTACCAACCGCGGCGCATCCAAACGTGCAGGAGGATTCGCCAGCAAGCTCACGGTCAACGGCCTGCTGATCATCGGCTCCGCGTACATGGTGGTCCCCGTCCTGTGGCTGGTGTTCGCTTCCACCAAGAACGCAGCTGACCTGTACGGCACCAGTGCCTACGCGTTGGGGAACTTCTCCCTGTTCGAGAACATCGCCAACGTGGCCAATCAGGACGGTGGCCTCTTCTTCCGCTGGCTGGGCAACTCAGTGATGTACGCCGGGGTGGGCGCCGTCCTTGGCAGCCTGATTTCGGTCATGGCAGGGTACGCGTTCGACAAATTCCAGTTCCGTTGGAAGGACTCACTGTTCGGCTTCGTTCTGGTTGGCGTCCTCATTCCGAACACCGCCACTGTGCTGCCCATGTACCTTCTGGCCTCCGTGGTGGGCATGACCAACACGGTCTGGGCCATCCTCATCCCCGTTCTGTGCAACCCGTTCGGCGTGTACTTGGCCAGGGTCTACTCCGCCAGCTATGTGCCGGCTGAAACCCTCGAAGCCGCCCGCATGGATGGCGCCGGGCCCATCCGGTCCTTCTTCTCCCTAGGCCTGCCCATGATGATGCCCGGTTACATCACCATCGCCCTGTTCCAGTTTGTGGGCGTCTGGAACAACTTCATGCTCCCCTTGGTCATGCTGCAGGACCAGCAGCTACTTCCCGTCAGCGTGGGCATCTCCATCTGGCAGGGGTATTCGGTACCGCAGCCCGAGTTCACTCCCATGGTCATCACGGGCTCGCTGCTTTCCATCCTTCCGTTGCTGGTGGCCTTCATCATGCTCCAGCGCTTCTGGAAGTCAGGCCTCACCGCAGGGAGCGTCAAGTGACCAGCACCAAACCAAACGTCGCGCTGGCCATGGGTCCCGGCGTCGTGTCCCGCGTCTTTCCCCGCCGCCGCCTCGAGGCCCTCTCCCCCGGCCTGAAGCTGCTCAGCCCCGAGCCCATGGAAGACTTCACCTCCGCGCGTTCGCTGGAAATCCTGGCTGAAACGGACATCCTGATCACCGGATGGAGCTGCCCGAGGCTCGATGCCGCTGCCCTGGCCGCAGCCCCGCGATTGACCCATGTCCTCCACGCGGGAGGCACGGTCAAACACCATGTGGGCGACGAATGCTGGGAAAGGGGCATCGAAATCAGCACAGCTGCGGACGCAAACTCCATCCCCGTTGCCGAATACACGGTGGCCATGATCCTGCTGGCCAACAAGCGGGTCCTCCAGATCGCCCGCCAACTGCATTCGGAGAAAACCGGGATCGAGCCGGACCAAGTGTTCCCGGACATGGGCAACTTCGGCAAACGGGTGGGCCTCATCGGCGCCTCGAGGATCGGCAAGCATGTCATCCGGCTCCTGAAGCCCTATGACGTCCAGGTTGTGGTGGCTGACCCCTTCCTGGACGATTCCGCGGCCGCGGCCCTCGGCGTCGAACGTGTTTCCTTGGAAGAACTCGTGGCGACGTCCGACGTCGTCAGCCTCCACGCGCCGTCGTTGCCGTCCACCCGCAACCTGATCCATCAAGGGCTGGTGGCCAGCTTCAAGCCCGGTGCCACTTTCATCAACACCGCCCGTGGTGAGCTGGTGGATCAGGACGCGCTGCTCCGGCGGATCCAGGAGGGCGACCTCTACGCCGTCCTGGACGTCACCACGCCCTGGGTACTCCCTGCCGAATCCGGTTTCTACACGCACCCCCACGTGCTCCTCACTCCTCACCTGGCCGGCTCACTGGGCATGGAGCTGGAGCGGATGGCCGTCAGCACCATCGAGGAAGCACACCGGGTCTCCCGCAGCGAACCGCTCCGCCACAGGCTGCACGCGAAGGACCTCGCCTTCACGGCCTGACAGTCACGTCCCAAGACACGGACGACGGCGACATTACCGCCCGCGGCTGGCATACTCAGTCCCATCGCTCCACCCATCCTCGGGCAGACTCAGCTCCTTGGATTGACTCAACAACTGGGGGCATGAGTGCCAGAGGACAAGCACCATTCACATGCGGCAGTCCGTTTAGCGGGTGCCTCGGCCCAAGGACTGAGCACTTCCGAGGTCGCCGAGCGGGTGGCCGCAGGACAAACCAACGCCTTCGCCCAGGACACCAGCCGCAGCGTATGGAGCATTGTCCGCGCCAACGTGCTCACCCTGTTCAACGGCATCATCCTGGCCTGCTTCGTTGTCCTGTTCGCGATTGGCCGTTGGCAGGATGCCCTCTTTGGCTTCAGTGCAGTGGCAAACGCGGTGATCGGCAGCGTCCAGGAGTACCGGGCAAAGCGGGCCTTGGATCGGTTGGCCCTCCTGAACGCACCCCACGCCCGGGTGATGCGGGATGGTGCCGAGGCGGAAATCGCCCTGGATGACGTGGTGCTGGACGACTCCCTTATCCTTAGGGCCGGTGATCAAGTGCCCGCCGACGGCGTGGTGACCGGTTCACGGGGACTCCAAGTGGATGAATCCATGCTGACCGGCGAATCGGATCCGGTGGAAAAGTCCGACGGCGAACGCGTCCTGTCCGGGTCCGTGGTGGTGGCCGGCGAGGGCTCCGCGGCGGTGGACCGGGTGGGCGCGGACTCGTTCGCCAACTCCCTCGCGGCCGAAGCCAAGCGATTCTCCCTGGTTGCCTCCGAGCTCCGCTCCTCGATCGACCGCGTCCTGAAATGGGTCACCTGGTTTGTGGGTCCGGTGGCGTTGCTGGTCCTGAACGCACAAATGATTGCCCAGGGCGGGTGGGCCGAAGCCTCGGCAAGTGGCGCGTGGCGTGACGCTGCGACGGCGACTATTGCCGCCGTCGTCGCCATGGTCCCCTTGGGGCTGGTGCTGATGACCAGCATTACCTTCGCTGTCGGGGCGGTAAAGCTGGCCCGGCAACAGGTGCTGGTCCAGGAGCTTCCGGCCGTCGAGGGCCTGGCGCGCGTGGATATCATCTGCCTCGACAAGACCGGGACACTGACCCAGGGCGACATCGTTTTTGACGCCGCCCATCCCCTGACCGCCCGTCCGGGCTGGGAGTCCGTGCTGTCCTGGTATGGGGTGCAGAAGGATGCCAACGCGACGGCCCGCAGCCTTGCCGGGCACTTCAATGAGCCAGCCGGACTCCCGCTTGACCGGGTGCCGTTCTCTTCGGCCCGTAAGTGGAGCGCGGTGATTTTCGACGACGGAATGTGGGTGCTGGGCGGGCCCGAAATGGTGTTCCCGGCCCGTGAATCCACCGATCCCGTGCTTCGGCAGCTTGCCGCCCAGGCCGTGGAACTGGCAGCCACAGGACGGCGCACCCTGGTCCTGGCACACGGCACCCCCACCAGCGATGAGACTGTTCCGGCCGATGCTGTCCCTGTGGTCCTCCTGACGTTCAAGGAGAACATCCGTCCCGATGCTGCGGAGACGCTGACTTACTTCGCGGCCCAGGATGTGGATGTCCGGATCATTTCCGGTGACAACCCGCAAACGGTGGCAGCCATCGCCCGCGAAGTCGGCCTGGATGCACCCCATGGCTTCGATGCCCGGGAGTTGCCGGATGATGAGCAAGAACTCATGGAAGTGATCAACAGCAACGTAGTTTTCGGCCGGGTATCCCCGGACCAGAAGAAGCGGATCGTGGTGGCACTGAAGGCTGCCGGCCGCACGGTGGCCATGACCGGCGACGGCGTCAACGATGCCCTGGCCATCAAGGAAGCCGATATTGGCGTGGCCATGAATTCCGGTGCTGCCGCTACGAAGGCCGTAGCCCGGTTGGTGCTCCTGGACGGCAAGTTCTCGCACCTGCCCAGCGTGGTGGCTGAAGGACGCCAGGTGATTGCCAACATCGAGCGCGTCTCCATGCTGTTCCTCACGAAGACTGCCTACGCCACCTTCCTTGCCATCGCGTTCGGCATCCTCCTGCTGCCTTTCCCGTTCCTGCCCCGGCAACTCTCAGTCACTGACGGCTTGACCATCGGCATTCCCGCGTTCTTCCTGGCCTTGCTGCCCAACGCCCAGCGCTACATTCCCGGCTTCCTGCGACGTTCACTCACGTTCGCCGTTCCGGCCGGTGTCGCCGTGACTTTGGGGCTTGCTTCCTATGCACGCCTTGCCGCGAACCTGCAGATACCTGAAGCCGAGATCAGGACAGGCTCCACCCTCATTCTGACGATCATCGGCATCTGGATCCTGGTGGTGCTTTCGCGTCCGGTCACGCGGTTCAAGGGCCTGGTGATCGGGGCGATGATGATCGGACTCATCCTGGTCTATTCCGTGCCGATTGCCCGTGACTTCCTGCAATTCACCGACCCAACCCTGCCCACGGCATTACTCGTCCTGGGAACCTCCGTGGCCTGCATTGCCCTGATCGAAATCGTCCGGTTCGTTCACCGCCGTGTTGCTTACCGGGATGCCCAGGAGGCGCTGCATCACCGGGTTTCCAATCAGCGCGTCTCGAAATAGCGTCGTCCACGGCCCGTCCACAACGGCACCAGCACGGCGACCGTGGCAACGGACTGGGAAATGACAGCCGACCAGTCATTATCTGCGGCAATGATGAGGTCCAGCACGGCAAAGGCCAAGCCCAGCAGCATCACCGCTGTTGCGCCCCGGCGTGCCGCGCTGCTTCCCCGCGCCACGCCGGAGGCCAGTCCGATCACCAGGAGGCCGAACAGGATCATGCCCGCACCGAGCAACGTGATGGGCAGGGCGATGCCCCCGGACTGGGCCTCCGGGGTGTACCGCAGGAAGATCGTCAGGATCCCCAAAATGATTTGGGCAATCCCGCCGATGTACATGAGCACCACTGAGAACGTCACCGCACCAGGCCGCTTAGGGCTTTCCCCCGTCGTCATGAACCGAGCATAGATGAGGGCCCCTCCAGGCAGGGACAGTCGCGGGCAGGGGTGACACCTTTTGTCACACAATTAACCACACATTCATGCGGCCCTTGGATCCAGTCAACCCGGACTTCCTAGGGTCGAAGCTATGGAAAAAATCTCCCGCAGGTCCCTCATCTCAGCCGGCCTCGGGGCCGGGCTCGTCGCAGCCCTCCCCAGTGCCGCCGTCGCCGGGGCCCTCCCGGCGGTTTCAACAGCGGACGACGCCGGTCTCCGCACCGATCCGTTTACGCTCGGCATCGCGTCGGGCGAACCATGGCCGGACGGCTTCGTGATCTGGACCCGCCTGGCGGTGAACCCCGTGGCCGAGGACGGCCTGGGCAGCATGCCTTCCCGCCCGGTCGCCGTCGCCTGGGAAGTTGCGGAAGACCCG
>NZ_JABMCX010000129.1 GCF_013179505.1 Paenarthrobacter sp. CM16
ATCTACGTTGTGGTCGCCGTCGAAGTCGCCAGGGGTGATGATTTTGTTGACCGCGTTCCAACCTGTGCCCACCACGGAACGGTTGAGCCAGCCGCCTTTGCCGTTGCCCGGGTAGAGGTAGAGGAGGCCACCGGCGTCGCGTGCCAGGATGTCATTGCTGCCGTCACCGTTGAAGTCGCCCGGGGAAACGATCGAAGTGAAGGCGTTCCAACCGCTGCCTGCCTGGCGTCCGGCAAGAAAACCACCGTTGCCCGTTCCTGCATAAAGATAGAGATTGCCGGCGGAGTCCTTGGCCAGGATGTCGTTGGCGCCGTCGCCGGTGAAGTCGCCGGGGGAGACCACTGTTCCGAAGCTGTTCCAGCCTGGCCCGACCGTCCGGGGAGATTCCCAGGCATTGCCAACGCGCGGATACATCATGAGGGTGCCGTCGGTGCGCCGGGCGAGCAATTCATAGGCGCCGCGTCCGGTGAATCCGTTCGCCCTGTTCGAAGCAGCGATCGGTGCGGTCTCTTCACTGGAAACTTCCAAGGGTTCGCAGCCGTTTTGGCTGGCCACCACATGGGCGGCAATGGTCTTGCCGCGGTCTGACTCATCAAGCGTGTAGCGCAACCATTCCCAGTGGTCGGTGGCCCGAACGCCGTCGCGGGTCCAGTAGATCTGGTAATCGGGGCCGGCGGCAGCGCCGCAACCCCGGTAGGACGCGGGGTCGATTTCAAGCGTGAGCGTTGAGCCTACAAAGGGTGCACCATGAATCACGGGATCCGACGGGTCCATGGTTGCCATTGCGGGTGCCGGCGTGAAGGCGATGGCGGCGACAACCGCCGCTGCTATTCCAGCCACCACCCGGCGCACACCTGACGTAGGGCGCGTTGGTGCATTCATGATGTCCTCCCCAGACTTTATGCGGCCAATTCTACCGCGACGGGGATTTCTCTAGAAGATCGCGGTGAATCCGCCCCAACCATTACCGGCGACCTCGGACCCGCGCCACCCTGCGCGCCCATTGCCGTAATAGATCACCAGCCGGCCCTGCTGGTCTACGCCATAAACGTCATTGAAACCGTCATTGTCGAAGTCCCCGGCGGCACCCGCTGCTTTCAGCGCGTTCCAGCCGACCCCGATCAACCACGACCTTGTCCAGCCGCCCGCACCGTTGCCGCCGTAGAAGTAGAGGTAGCCGCTGCGGTCCCGTGCCAGCACGTCCACATTGCCGTCGCCGTTGAAGTCCCCGGGCGTCAGCAGCGCGTCCATCATTTGCCAGCCCTGCCCGACGGCGGTCCTTGCCAACCAGCCTCCGGCACCATTTCCCGGGTACAGATAGAGGGCACCTCCCGGTTCGCGGGCAAGGACGTCGTTGTGGCCATCGCCGTTGAAGTCTCCGGGGCTCACGATCGTGTCAAAGATGTTCCAGCCCTTGCCGATGGTCTGGGCTGGTTTCCAGCCGCCGGTTCCATCGCCCGCATACAGGTATAGGGTTCCGGCGGCGTCCCTGGCGATCACATCGCCCTTGCCGTCGCCATTGAAGTCACCCGGGGAGAAGGTCAGGTTGAAGATGTTCCAGCCCCAGCCCACCGTCCGGGCAGCCTCCCATGCGGTTCCCTTGCGGCCGTAAAGCTGCAACGCGCCGTCATTGCCGCGTGCCAGCAGCTCGAAGCTCCTGCCGGTAAACCCGGCCGCCCGGTTGGCGGCGCCCACGGGTTTGGTTTCGTCGCTGTGCAGGGACTCGCCGCTGCAGGCGGTCTTGCTGGCGGTCACATGGGCGGCCATCCGCGCCCCGGTGTCGTCGGGCTGCAGCGCGTAAGTGCGCGCGGTCTCGCCGGCTACCAGGAAACCGTCCCGGGTCCAGTAGATGGTGAAATCGGGGCCTTTTCCGCCTCCGCAACCGTAGAAGGTGTAGGGGCCGATGTCCGCGGTGAGCTTGTGGCCGACGAACGCTTTTCCGCTGAGCACGGGATCGGGTCCGCTGCTTTGAGCGGCCGACGCCGGGACGGGACCAAGTGCCATGGCCGCCACAGCGGCGGTCAGCAGCGCCGCTGCCATCCGGCGTCGAAATGTCCCCATGGCGGTATTCCTCCCGTTGCGTGCCCGGTTGTGCTCCAGACCTGCATGCAGTGTATGTGCGCAGAGCAGCAATACACGGGAACGGCGTGCGTGCATTCATGGCCGGCACGCTCTCAGGAAACGGTCATTTAGCTCCCGTATCATTGATGCGATCGGCCAGCCGCGGGTCCTTGACCCAGCCGGCCGCTTCCTTGTCAGCCTGCCAAGAGATCGCCGGAAATGCCCGCCTCAAACTCACTGGAACCATATTCCCTTGACCTGACCACGGGGTTGCCCCGTATGGCTGCCGCGCCTACCACCCCGCGGCAGCAGCTGCGCTATGCCCGCATCTTGAAAACGGCGGAAGGGTTTGCCCAGCGGCAGTTTGATACCTTGAGCCTCTCCGACGTCGCGGCCCGGGCTGACATCCCCCTTGGCACGCTCTACCGCTACTTTCCCTCCACAGCCCACCTGATGCTGGCCGTGTACAGGCAGCAGTTGCGGGAGCTCCGGGACGGCGTCCGTCGGCGCGAAGGCAAAGGGCACGCGCTCGCGGGGTTGATGATGGAGATCTTCCACCTGAGGGTCATGCAGCCGGGGGTGGAGCACTGCCTGATCCGTCCTGCAGGTAAAGACGACGACACCGCGCAGCTTCTGCGGGAAATTGATGCGTTGTCCGAGGAAGTGGTGGGCTCGCTCAGCAAGGACACCGGCAAGGACGCGGTCCGGGCGAGGATCTTGTTGCACCTGGTCAGCGGCCTTGTGCAGGCGGTGCGGTGCCGCAGGCTGTCCCTGTTTGAGGCGGAGAAGGATCTGAAGAAGGCCTGCACCCTGCTGACGGGTGAATGACGAAATGTGCTCTCCGGTCTAGACCACCTCCTCCTCGGAATGCGCTTTTTCGCGTGAGCTGGATCACTTTGACTGCTGGTTGAACGTTTTACTCTCGAATCGTCTCTCTTGGTATTGAATCTTGTACCCCTTCACGCTCCTTAGGCTGGAAACACCGAAGCGGCTAGCAGCCCCCTATCTGCAGAAGCAACGCCGGACCAGCCATCCTTGGTCCGCAACAGCAGTTCTGTTCCTGCCCGAACCATGCCGTGGGTCCACGGCTAGCCTGAGGAGACAAAGACGTGTCCATTGAGACAATTGCTACAGACAACGACGCCCTGGTACTGAGCGAAGAAGAGATCTTCGCAGCCCACGAAGGCGGCAAGCTGACCATTTCCAGCACCGTACCGCTGAACAACAAGCGCGACCTTTCCATCGCCTACACCCCCGGAGTTGCGCAGGTCAGCCGCGCAATCCACGCCAACCCCGAGCTTGCCCGCACCCACACCTGGGCCGAGCGCCTGGTAGTTGTGGTCAGCGACGGCACCGCTGTTCTGGGCCTTGGCAACATCGGCCCAAGCGCCTCCCTTCCGGTGATGGAAGGAAAGTCCGCGCTGTTCAAGTCCTTCGGCGACCTCGACTCCATCCCGTTGGTGCTCAACACCACCAATGTTGATGAGATCATCGAGACCCTGGTCCGCCTGCGCCCCAGCTTTGGCGCCGTGAACCTCGAGGACATCTCAGCTCCCCGCTGCTTCGAACTCGAAGAGCGCCTCATCGAAGCCCTTGACTGCCCGGTCATGCACGATGACCAGCACGGCACCGCCGTCGTTGTTCTTGCCGCCCTGACCAACGCTGCCAAGGTGACCGGGCGCGAACTGGCCGGGCTCAAGGTTGTTGTTTCCGGCGCAGGTGCCGCAGGCATTGCCATTGCCGAAATTCTTCTTGCTGTTGGCGTCAAGGACGTCATCCTGCTCGACTCAAAGGGCGTGGTCAACGCCGATCGTGCCGACCTCGTGGCCGATCCCGGCAGCGTCAAGGCCCGCATGGCCCAGCGCACCAACCCCCGTGGCGTCAGCGGTGGTCCCGGTGAGGGACTGACGGGTGCCGACGTCTTTGTGGGTGTCTCCTCCTCCAAGCTGGACGAAGAACACTTGAAGCTCATGAACGATCAGTCGATCGTGTTCGCCCTCTCCAACCCGGACCCGGAAGTGCTTCCCGAGGTTGCACGGAAGTACGCAGCCGTTGTGGCCACCGGCCGCAGCGACTTCCCCAACCAGATCAACAACGTGTTGGCCTTCCCCGGCATCTTCCGCGGCGCCCTCGACGCCAAGGCCCGCCGCATCACGCCCGCCATGAAGATTGCCGCTGCCAACGCCATCGCTGAGCTGGCAGCCGAAGACCTTTCTGCCGACTACATCGTGCCGAGCCCGCTGGATGCCCGCGTGGCACCGGCTGTCACCGCGGCGGTTGCCGCAGCCGTGGCTGAGTAGCCACGACTGTGTAGCGGCTACTACTGCTGGACCGACGACGGCGACGCCCCCGTGCTGGGGAGCGTCGCCGTCGTTTGTGGTTAAGCCGGTCCGGCTGCGCCGTCTGCCGGCCAAGCGGCCCATAGACTGGGGGCCATGAACGCCGAACTCATTGTGACCATCCTGTGCGGCCTGGCCATTGCGGTCGGTGTCGCCGGAACCATCATTCCCGTGCTGCCCGGAAGTATCCTCATCGGTGCCAGCTTGTTGGCATGGGCCATCTGGGGAGGCGCCGGTCCGCTCGGCTGGGTGATCTTCGCCGTCGGAATGGTCTTTGTGGTGGCCGGCATGGCAGCCAGTGCCGTGCTTACCGGACGGAAACTGAAACAACACGGCATCCCCAACAGGTCGGTTCTGATTGGCGTGGTGCTGGGTGTGGTGGGAATGTTCGTCATTCCGGTGGTGGGGCTCTTCGTGGGGTTCGCCGTCGGGTTGCTCCTGAGCGAAGTCCAGCGGACCCGTGATTTCCGCACAGCCGTTCGTTCCAGCGGCGCCGCGCTCAAAGCCACCGGCATCGGCATCCTGGTGGAATTCGGACTCGCTTGTGCCGCTGCAAGTACGTGGATCATTGGTGTGTGGATCAACGCCGTGAACGGCTAGATTCCCTCTAAAGCACTGCGCCTAAAAGACTGCGCATTCCCCTTAAAACACTGTGCCTTCCCCTTAAAAACTGCGCCGAGTTGGCAACTCACCCCCATGTCGCGGCCAAACATGGGGGTGAAGTGCCAACTCGGCGGGAGTTTGCGGGGCGTTTAGTGGTGTGCAGGCGCTCCAACCGGGGCGTGGACCTGCGCCGGGCGGAAGGCGGCTCCGGCACCGGGGAACAGCGGGATGTCGATCCGTGCGTGCGTGTGGATTTCCTGCACGGTGTCCTTGGTGTGTTGGGCAATGGAAGCCAGCGTGGTGACCCACATGCCGTCCAGATCCTTGACCCTCTCAATCAGCTGTTCCAATGCAACGGCGCGGGACGGTCGTCCGGAAATGAACGGATGGTTGGTCAGGACGAAGCAACTTCCTTGGGAGTGGTGCGCCTGCGCTTCGAGGGTCCACATTTCCAGGGCCTTGGCCGGGCTCTCGATGACCCCGCTGCCGGTGACTCCGGGGTAGAACCCGTACTGCTCCCAATCATCGAGCGCCCAGTCCACGGGAATCTCCACAATGTCCCGGGAGTCGTCCTCGGCCACGGCCATGCGGTAGGGGGCGTCGCCGTCGAGCAGGCTTGAGTCGTAGAGGAATCCGCGGTCCGCCAGCAGCGCCGGGGACTGCCAGTTCAGCTCCCACCACGGTGCCCGGTAACCAACCGGCCGGATTCCGGCGACGTTGGCCAGTGCTTCGAGGCCGCGGTCCAGGTAGCTGGCCTCGGTGGCGGCATCGATGCCCTGCATGGGTTCGTGAAGGTAGCCGTGGTGAGCAATTTCGTGCCCGCCGTCGGCAATCCTGCGGACCACGTCCGGGTAGCTTTCCGCCGTGAAGCCGGGAATGAAGAAGGTTGCCTTGATGTCCTGCCGGTCCAAGATCTTGAGCAGCCGCGGTACTGCGATCTTGGGGCCGTAGGACTGGTGGCTCATAAGGGACATGCGCTTGGTGCTGGCAGGGTCATGGGCGATGGTGCAGGACTCGGCATCGACGTCGAAGGTGAAGGACGCTGCTGCCTGGTATCCCTCAGGCCACGTGATCGGGTGGAGCGAATCAGCGAAAGCGGGGTTGTTCATGCTGTGGTCCTTTCAACAGCCGGGGTGGGGGCGGGCTGCGTGACTGAGACATGGTTTGAGTCCGCCAGGAGGAACTTCTTGTGGGCCCGTGGGCCGAGGATGGCGTAGCTCGCCGCGCTGGTGAGTCCACCGGCCAGCCAGGAGAGGTCCCAACCGCCCAGGGCCACGGCGATGGGGCCCTGCATGGCGGGAACGAGCCCGTACATGAACAGCCAGGTGGAGAAGATGCCCACCAGGAGGGACGTGATTCCAGCCCAGTTGATGACCGGCAAGCGGTGCGTTCCAACACCGTCGAAGAGACGATCCACCTTGGCCGGCCAGCGCTTCTCGAGCCAGAAGTAATGCACCAGCATCACCCCGCCCCAGGCAGCCACCCAGGCCACCAGACCGATCAGCCAGGCATCGAGCACTGCTGCGAAGTCCTCCTGGAAGATGAAGAACACCACGGCGATGAGCGAGAAGACGCCCACGAACAAGTTCAGTTTGCGGCGGCTGATCTTGATATCCAAGGCCTGGGTGGCCACGGAGAACGTGTAGATGTTCAGGATGTTGGTGGCGATGGGGCCGTGCAGGACCATCAGCAGGACGGGGAGTGCGAGGACGCCGAAGTTTTGGACGATCAGTTTGCCGGGGTCGATCTCACCGCTGTTGGTGGCCAGGCTTGCGCCGAGAACGCCGAGCCACACCACGGGGATGAACTGGCCCAGGACCGAAGCGAGGTAGACCTTGCGCTTGGGAACCGAGGTGCTGACGAAGCGGGAGTAGTCGGCGGCGTAGGTGAACCAAGTGATCCCCCAGCCGATGCCGATGGCCGTCATCACGGCGCTCATGGCCGCGATGCGCTCGGACCCTTCCAGGATGTTGCCGGCGGGTCCTGCGTAGCCCCAGTCGATCTTCATCCCGAACCAGGCCACGCAAGACATGACAGCCAAAATGATGATGGTGGGCGGGACGGTCCATTTTTCAAAGGCCGCGATGGCCTTGTAGCCAAACCAAGCGATGGCCACCTGGGCCGCCATGATGGCCGTGGCGACTCCGATCTTCCAGGCGTAGTTCTTGGCGTCGGGATCTACCCAACCAAGGGTGCCGAAGAGCGCCATGACCAGGTCCAGGATGATCCAGGTGTTGACGGCGCACCAGCCGATCACCAGCAGGGCTTGGATGGCGGCCGGGAGGTAGTTGCCTTGACGGCCGAAAGCGGCGCGGGCCAACACCATGCCCGTGGCGCCGGTCTTCTGGCCGAGGAGGACGAAGCAGCCGAACAGCAGCATGCCGATCAGGTTTCCGAGGACAAGGACAATCACGGTGTCCGCGAAGCCGAGGCCGAGGTGGATACCAAGGGCGCCGAGCACCCAGTTGATGGGCGCAAGGTTGGCGCCGGCCCAGATCCAGAACTGTCCGGAAACTTTGCGGGTGCGGTCGGCTTCGGGGATGGGCTGAAGCCAGGCCTCGCTGTCGTGACCCGGCGCCGTTGCCGGATCTGACTGCGTTGAGTTGGAAGGCGCTGGGCCTGACGGCACTGGGCCTGAAGGCGCGGGGGAGAGGTTGTCTTGCATGGGGAGAGCCTCCGTGTGTGAAAGGGACCCTTTCAGCGTATGTGCCCCGGATCACAGCAACAAGATACGATGTGTCTAAGCAAATGCCGCCTCACCATACGGAGTGTCATGTCTATCCCTTTAGGCGCAGCCTTGGAGTACGAAAGCCTGAAATCTGCTGCTCCCCGGGTCCTCAACCTGGTTCCGGATGCCATGAACAGGGCGGTTCGCTGGGTGCATTCCAGCGAGGTCCTGGACATCGCACCGCTCCTCAGCGGTGGCGAATTGTTGTTGAGCGGCGGTCAGGCGCTCGCAGGCGTTACCCCTGAACGGCAGGGGGACTACGTCCGGCAATTGGCAGCCCGGGGGATCGCGGCGCTGGCGCTGGAAACCGGTCCTGCCCTTCCCGAAGTGCCGGAAGCCATGCTGGCAATAGCCGAGGCCGCCGGGTTGCCGGTGATTGAGCTGCGCCACGTGGTCCCTTTCGTCGGAGTCATGCAGGAGATCAACTCGCTCCTGGTCAGCGAATCCGTGGAGCATCTTCAGCGCGGCGACCAAGCAAGCCACGCGATGGCTGCGGAGCTTGCCCACGGCGGCGGGCTCGACCAGCTCCTGGCAGTGCTGTCCGAAAGGACAGGCGCAAGTGCAAGGCTGGTCTCGCCGTCGGGCCTCACCCTCGGTGCCTCCGGCGGCACCTTTCCCGCCGGCAGCGCCTCCGCACCGGACGGCAGTCCGGCAACCAACAACACCTATGCCATGGACGACGGCGGCAGCGTCACCACGGTGGACGTGCCGGTGCGAGGTGTCCTGGCGGCGCGTCTGGAACTTCACATGCCCGACGGCGGCGACGCTGCCTTGGCGCGGGTGGCCGGTGAACGATCCGTAGACATCCTGGGCCTGGCGCTGTTGCAACGGATGCCGCCCGGGCTGAAGGAACTCGCAGGCATCGAACTCATGCGGGCCATCAACTCGGGAAGCCAGCAGTGGCAGCTGCAGCAGCTCGGGCCGGCGTCGGGATTTCCTGTTAAAGGTGCAGTGGCCGCCGTGGTGATCCGCTCCACCGGGGCCGGGCACCTACGTCCGGCCGTGGACGCGCTGCTCCGCCAGTGCGTTCCGCACAGTGCGAGTTATGCCAACAATGCTGAGCTGATGGCGCTCGCTGCCTTGGGCGATGGGGCTGCCACCCGGCGGGGCCTTTTGGATGCCCTGCGCCAGTTGGAAGTTCCGGCCGGATCCTTGGTGGCGGTGGGCCCGTTGGGCAGGGGAATTGCGCAGGCGCCATGGTCCTTGGCTGAGGCGCGTCGGGCACTTGAACTAGCGCCGGCAGGCAACGGTGTGGTGGATGCTGACACCTTGGCAGTGGAGCTCCTTGCGGACGAGTCACTGGACCCGGCCACGCGTGAAGGGTTCGTGGAGCGGCAGCTGGGGGCCGTCGTCGAGCATGACCGCGTGAAGAAGTCTGAACTGATGCTGACGCTGGCCGTTTGGCTGGATACGGGGTGCAACACGGCCCAGGCGGCACGCGAGCTGCATCTGGAGCGGCAGTCGCTGCATCACCGGCTCCAACGGATTTTTGACCTGTGCGGGGGAGATCCCCGGGGGACAGGCCGGCTGGCCGCGCTGCATCTGGCAACCCGGCTGGCTCGTTTGTAGGCCCCCGTTAAACGCCAATTCGATGGTTCCCTGCATACGGTGCCGTTCGCAACAGCGTATACGCAGGGAACCATCGAAATGGTTGCTTTGCAGAGCCCTACTTCAGCACGATCGTCCTGTTCCCATTCAGGATGATCCGCCCCTCGCAGTGCCAGCGAACAGCGTTGCTGAGGGCCTTGCATTCGGTGTCCCGGCCGGCGGCTACGAGATCGTCCGGCCCGAACGTGTGGTCCACTTCCACTACCTGCTGGGCGATGATGGGACCTTCGTCCAATTCGCCGTTGACGTAGTGGGCCGTGGCGCCCACAGTTTTGACGCCACGCGCGTAGGCCTGGTGGTAGGGCTTGGCACCCTTGAAACTGGGCAGGAACGAGTGGTGGATGTTGATGGCCCGGCCGTCCAGCTTGCGGGCAAGATCATCGCTGAGCACCTGCATGTACCGGGCCAGGACAATGAGTTCCACGTCCAGTTCGTCGATGATCTCCAGCAGGCGCCCCTCAGCCGCGGGCTTGGTGGCGGCCGTGACGGGGACGTGGAAGAACGGGATCCCGTGCCATTCCGCCAAACCTTGGTGGTCCGTGTGATTGGACACTACGCCCACCACGTTGATGGGCAGCTCGCCGATCCTTGCACGGAACAGGAGGTCGTTCAGGCAGTGCCCGAACTTGGAGACCATGATCAGCACACGGCGCTTGTAGCCCTGGCGCTCAAGCTCCCAATTCATGCTGTATTTCTCCCCCACGGGGGCAAAGGCGGTCCGCAAGGCATCGACCGTTGAGGTGTCGCCGGACGAGGCGAAGTGCACCCGCATGAAGAAGTGGCCTTCGGCGCGGTCGCCGAACTGCTTGTTGTCGATGATGTCGCAGCCGTGTTCCAGCAGGAAGCCGGACACTGCGTGCAGGATTCCCGGTCCTTCGGGGCAGTCGAGGGTGAGGACGTGTTCCACGGTGGTTTCCGCGGAGGATGGTGCGGCAGTTTCAGTTTGGATGGCAGTCATGGCTAGCACTCCACTACGTTGACGGCGAGGCCTCCACGGGAGGTCTCCTTGTACTTGGATTTCATGTCTGCGCCTGTCTCGCGCATGGTCTTGATGGCTTTGTCCAGCGATACTTTGTGGCTGCCATCGCCATGCAGGGCAAGGCGCGCGGCATTGATGGCCTTGACGCTGGCGATCGCATTGCGTTCGATGCAGGGAATCTGCACCAGCCCGCCCACGGGATCGCACGTGAGGCCAAGGTTGTGTTCAATGCCCACTTCCGCGGCATTCTCCACTTGCTCCGGTGTTCCACCCAGGACTTCGCAGAGCCCGGCAGCGGCCATGGAGCAGGCGGAACCCACCTCGCCTTGGCAGCCTACTTCGGCGCCGGAGATGGACGCGTTGATTTTGAACAGGATTCCGACGGCGGCCGCCGCCAGCAGGAACCGCACGACACCGTCGTCGTTGGCTCCCGGAACAAACTTGGTGTAGTAGTGCAGCACGGCTGGGACAATTCCGGCGGCACCATTGGTGGGCGCGGTGACGATCCTGCCGCCCGCAGCGTTTTCCTCGTTCACGGCCAAGGCGAAAAGGTTCACCCATTCCATGGCCAGGAGGGGGTCCGCCGAACTTGCTCCGTTCAGCTCGGCGTCAGTTTCGGAAAGTTTCTTGAACAACGACGGCGCCCGTCGCCTGACCTTCAGGCCTCCCGGCAGGATTCCCTCGGCAGAGCACCCGTTGTCCACGCATTCCTGCATGACGGCCCAAATGCTGAGCAAGCGTTCGCGGAGCTCATCCTCGGAACGCCACACAAGCTCGTTGGCCAGCATGATGTCCGAGATCGACTTGCCCTCGCGGAGACAGATGGCCAGCAGCTCGTCCGCTGTGGTGAACGGGTAGGGCAGCACGGTGTCATCGGCTACCACTTTGTCGGCTCCCGAGACGTCACCGTCCACCACGAAGCCGCCCCCGATGGAGTAGTAGCTGCGTTCCCGGAGCACGGTGCCCGTGTGGTCCAGGGCGCGGAAGGTCATGCCGTTGGGGTGGGCCGGCAACGACTTGCGGCGGTGCAGGACCACGTCCTCGTCCCAGTTGAAGTCCACCCGGTGGTTGCCGCCCAGCCGGAGTTCGGCGTCGAGGGCCGCGGCGGCCACCTGGTCATCGGCGGTGTGGGTGTTCACGGTTTCGGGTGAGTGGCCTTGCAGCCCCAGAACCACGGCTTTGTCTGAGCCGTGGCCCCGGCCGGTGGCGCCCAGGGAGCCGAAAAGCTCAGCCTGGACGCGCACCGTAGCCGGGAGCTGGCCGGAGGATTCAAGTCCGTCCGTGAACTGCTTTGCCGCGCGCATGGGACCAACCGTGTGTGAAGACGAGGGCCCGATGCCAACAGAAAACAGGTCAAGCACACTCAATGCCATTAGGGGACCTCGGGGGAGGCGTACTCCCGCATTGCGTCAAGGAGCCAGCGTCCCAGGAAGTCGGCAAACGAGGCCCGGGGAAAGATCCGGTAGGACTGGTCCGAAGTCTTCCAGAGCATCACCGGAATGTGCGCGAGCTCAGTGGAGACAGCCGTACCGGCCTTGAAGACGCGGGGGTGCAGGTCCAAGGCGCAGGTCTTCTCCAACACGGCGCGGGCGTGGCTGCCGGAGAGCTCGAACGTGGTGCGGTTGGCGGACAGGTCCACCACCTGGCCTGCGTCGTTGCCCAAGGCATTGGTCAGATCGCCGACCAAGGAGCCGCCCAAGGAATCGTGGGCCTCTTCCGGTGCCACCACCATGAACTCGGTGGGGCCGAGCCACAGGGTGTTCACGGAACCGGTCCCCGTCACGGCGCCGCACGTGGCAGGCAAGCCGCCGGTGACGGACGCAACCCGGGTACCGGCGTCGGACGCTGGGTGAACCCGGACGCCCACCATGGTCTGGTACGCAATTTCGGTGAGCGTCACCGTGCCCGGCACGGAGCCGGAGGTGAAAGCGTCAGCGAGGTGTTCGGCCGGGCTGCGGCGGGCGCCCCGGACGCGGTTGACGTGTGCGGTTTCTGCTGGTGTTGCTGTTTCAGCCATCTTTGCGGGTCCCTTCAGCATCGAAAAGTACGGTTTCGCCAACAACCACGTCCACCAATTGGTCTCCCAACGAGGCCACCAGGGTCTCGCCGATGCGGTTGCGGCCGTTTTGAATGAGGGCCAGGGCGAAGGAACGGCCCAGTGCGGCGCTGTGGTAGCTGGAGGTTACAAATCCCTCCATGGGAACGGGTCCGTTAGCCGGGTTGACCGGGATGCCCTTTTCCACCAGCTGGGTGCCTTCAGGCAACCGCAGCGAGTGGTCCACGGGAAGGACGCTCACCAGGTGCTTCCGGTCCTCGCGGCTTGCATCCTGCCGAAGGTAGGAGCGCTTGCCGATGAAGTCCTTGGCCTTGGAGACAATCCAATCCATGCCGGCGTCCTGCGGGGTGACCGTGCCATCGGTGTCCTGCCCCACGATCGGGTAGCCCTTCTCGGCGCGGAGGACGTGCATGGTTTCGGTGCCGTACGGGGTGATGTTGAACTCGGCACCTGCGGCAGCAACTGCTTCCCAGGTGTTGAGGCCGTACCAGGACGGGATGTTGATTTCGTAGGCCAGTTCACCGGAGAAGGAGATCCGGCAAACGCGTGCCTGCACTCCGGACGCCAGGGTGGTCTCGCGGAACGTCATGAACGGGAAGTTTTCCGCATCCAGGCCACCGTTTTCGGCGAGCTGGGGAGCAACCTTCGCGATCACTGCGCGGGACTTCGGGCCAACTACCGCAATGGTGCTCCACTGTTCCGTGACGGAGGTGCAGACCACATCGAGCTCGGGCCACTCCGTCTGGTGCCACTCTTCCAACCAGTCCAGCACCTTGGCTGCGCCGCCGGTGGTGGTGGTCATGAAGTAGCGGTCATCGTCCAAGCGGAGGGTCACGCCGTCGTCGAAGATCATGCCGTCCAAGGTGCACATGACACCGTAACGGGCGGACCCCGGGGCGAGCTTCTTGAAGGCGTTGGTGTACACGCGGTTCAGGAATTCACCGGCGTCCTTGCCGCGGATCTCGATCTTGCCCAGGGTGGTGGCGTCCATGAAGCCCACGGAGTCACGGACCGCTGCGCATTCGCGCAGAACGGCGGTGTCCATGTCCTCCCCGGCCTGCGGGTAGTACCAGGGGCGCTTCCACTGCC
>NZ_JABMCX010000013.1 GCF_013179505.1 Paenarthrobacter sp. CM16
GAAAGCGACGTCGTCACCCAACCGGGACAGCACCACTTGAGTCTCGGGGTCCTGCTGCATCAGCCCTGCGCGCCCACGTTGCTCGCGGGGCACAACACCGTCGATCAGCAGGGAGCCGGTCTCGTCAGAGTCGTCTTCCTCGTCGCCCAGCACGCCGGCAAGGGCATGCAGGAGCGTGGACTTGCCGGCACCCGAAGGCCCCAGTAACAGCACGCGCTCTCCCGGTTCAATCCGGAGATCGAGGCTTTGAACGGCGGCTTGGGCCCGGCCGGCATGCCGCCAACCCCAGCCCTCGGCTGAGATGGCGGCAGGCCTCACCGTGCCGCTTTGCGTGGCGGACATCAGCTGAAGACTGGCTCCGAAGCGGCCTTGCGCGATGCGAAGGAGCTCAGCACGCCGGTCTTTGCCAGGCCGCGGGTGGCGATCCAGGACAGTGCGCCGGCGATTATTGCACCGGAAATCGTGGTGAAGGTGATGTAGGCCAGTTTGTCGACGGCCTCGTAGGCAATGTTCCAGCCCCAAGGCAGGAAGGAGTCGTTGAGGCCGCAGAAGAGGCCCGCACCGGCGCCGGCAAGGAGGGCAGCCGGCAGGTTGAACTTCTTGTACCGGAAAGCGGCAAAGATGAGCTCGGCACCCAGACCCTGCAGAACGCCGGAGATGAGTACGGTGGTGCCGTACTGCGAACCCATGATGAGCTCCCCCGTAGCCGCAACAGCTTCACAGAAGAGCGCTGCCCCCGGCTTGCGGATAATGAGCATGCCCAGCACTGCGGGGATCATCCAACCACCGGCGATCAAGCCTGTCAGGGGCGGATATGTCGCGTTCATGGGGATGGAAACCAAAGCAGCGCCCTGGGACCAGGCCCAGAAGATCACGCCGCCGGCAATGGCGATCAAGGCCGCCACAACAATGTCTACAACACGCCAGTTATAACTGGGCTTCTTCACGTTTACCGTGGTCATTTTCTGCCTCCTGAGGTTACAGGAGGGGAAAGTGCTCCCCGGATCCCGGGATCGGCTTGCGCCGCCCGTTTCCGGACACTCTGAGAAGCTCGACTCCCTTGCGCCGGTACTAACCGGATCAGGTTCGAGGGTCTGCGGCTGTCCGCACTCTCAGCGCCCTCGCGTCACCTGCATCTCTGCAAGGAACGACGGCGGCGCTCCCCTGTCGTTATCAAATCTGCCCTGATGGGCTGGTTCAGTTTACACCTGCGCGTGTTGCCGGCGCTGGCCCCCTGCCGGAATGCGGTCACAATCGGCTCTGCCCGTGCCCGTTGCGAGGCCCGCTCTGCGCCCTACGCGCCGGTAGTGCCACGCACACCAGGCCCCACAACAACACCCCCTACGTTGCGAGGCCCGCTCTGCGCCCCACTCCCGGGATTTAGCACGCACACCAGGCCTCACAACAACACCCCGTACATTGCGGGGCCCGCTCTGCGCCCCACCCCCGGGAATTAGCACGCACACCAGGCCCCACAACAACACCCCTACGTTGCGAGGCCCGCTCTGCGCCCCACCCCCGGGAATTAGCACGCACACCAGGCCCCACAACAACACCCCGTACATTGCGGGGCCCGCTCTGCGCCCCTCGCGCCGGTCGTGCCACGCACACCAGGCCCCACAACCCGACCTGAGAGAATGAACCAGCAGAATCCACCGCGGCAAAGGGGCACCTCCATGACTGACCTTCCCCAGCAAGACCTCCCCCTTCCCACTGATGTATCCGAACCCCGGCTCGCTGCCAGCGTCATCCTGCTCCGCGATGCGCCCGGTGGTCTCCAAGCGTTCGTCCAGCACAGGGTGAGCACCATGGATTTCGCGGCCGGAATGGTGGTCTTCCCGGGAGGCCGGGTGGATGCTGCGGACGAGTCAGGCTGGGACTACCCAGCGGACCTGCTTGAACGCCACGCCGCAGCCTGGCATTCAAGCTCAATCGGCACCGACGATTCACAGGCGCCCACCCGTGCCGGCACGGTCCTCACTGCCGCAATCCGTGAAGTCCAAGAGGAGTCCGGACTGAGCATCAGCGCCACGGATCTTCGCCCTTGGGCCAACTGGATCACGCCCACGGACATGCCGAAGCGCTTTGACACCTATTTTTATGTTGCCAAACCGGCCCCGGAAGCTGCCCCCCGGCATCAAACCACGGAGGCGTGGCAGTCGTTGTGGATGCCCGTGGATCAGATCCTGGACTCCGAAGCAGCCGGGACCTTGAAGCTCATGCCGCCCACGTATTACCTGCTCAAAGAAATTGCGGAGTTTGAAACCGTTGACGCTGTGTGGTCCGCAGAACACGCGGTTGTTCCGGTACTGGCACCGGTGGGTTCGCTGGCTGCGTTTCTGAAGGAGCGGGAAAGCCGCCGCTAGCGCTTGGGTGGGCCCACGGCCAGCTAGGCTGGGGGCATGAACCTCTTCTTCAAGCTGCTGGGCACCGGAGTGAGCCTCGGAGCAGGCTTCGTCGGTACAAAACTCGTCAACAAAGGGTGGGAAAAGGCCACTGGCAACAAGCCGCCCCTGGGCAATGACGACATGGAGACGAGCTTGCGTTCCGCACTGACTTTCGCCCTGATCTCGGCCTTCGTCAGCACGCTCATCCAAGTCCTGGCGAGCAGGGGCACTCAGCGCGCCATTGCACGCTTCGCCAAGACCCACGACATCGTCTAGGCACCAACAGAAGCAATGCGGGGTCACTTCCTGCCCATCCCCAGGGGATTCAGGGCCGGAGGTGACCCCGCGTCGTTCTAACGTTCCGTGGGCTCTTGCCCCGCAGCTGCCCGCTGCACAACGGCCTCGAGTTCATCCTTCGTGAGCATCTCGCGGTGGCCGTGCTTGGTGCGGTAGGCGGAGCGGCCCACCATGTGGGCGGACACCGGCGCGGTCAGCAGTTGGAAGATCCATGCCACCAGAAGGACAGGCCACACCCACCACGTCCGCATCTGGAGGCCGATCGCGGCAAGCATGAGGAACAGTCCCAGAACCTGCGGCTTGGTGGCTGCGTGCATGCGGCTCATGAGGTCCGGGAAGCGCAGCAAACCGATGGCAGCACCCAGGGACATCAGCGCACCAACCACCAGGAACACAGCGGTGACGGCATCGATCACGGCATCCACGCCGGTTGCGTCAGGACTCATTGCTCTGCTCCCTCCGTTCCGCGACGAACCGTGCAACAGTCACTGATCCAATGAACCCGATCACCGCGAGGGCCACCAGCAACATGAGGTTGTTGAGGTGCCTGTTCATTGCCATGTCGATTGCCAGGGCAGCGCCCAGGATGGCCAACAGGACATCCGATGCCAGAACCCTGTCCAGCAACGACGGGCCGATCGCGATGCGGACAATAGCCCCTGCCGCGGCCAAGCTGAGGATCACAGCTGTGGCGACGAGAACAAATTCCTTCATAGCGTTGCCCCTTCCATTCCCGGACGCTGTTCGGAGTCCAAGGCCGCGACCTCTTCCCGAGTGCCCATGATCCGGATCAATCGCGCCTCGATGACGCGCGTTTCCTCACGGATTTTTTGGATATCCGCTTCTTCATAAATATTGAGGGCGTGCAAGTACAGGGTGGACGTTGAACGGTCCACTTCCACCACCAGTGAGCCCGGGATCAAGGAGATCACGTGGCCCGTGGCCGTCACCATCAGGTCCGAGTGGCTCCGCAGGGGAACGGCGACGACGGCGCTGCGCACCTTGGGTCCCTTGACTACAGCCAGGAACAACACCAGGAAGCTCGCTGCCACCACTTTGCCCAGGAACATCAGCGCGAAAGGAATGGCGCGAAGGATGTTGAACCTGCCGCTGAGCTCCACCGGCGGAAGATAGAACAACTTGGCTACCAGGACTGCGATCAGGGCACCGAAAAGCAGGTTCCCCGGACTGAAGTCCCGCCACAGGGCACCCCAGACAATGACCAGCCAGATGAGCAGTGGGAGCTCGGTGCGGAATGAGATGGGCTTACGGCTCATTTGGCATCACCCGTCTGCGCTTCCTCGGGCTGGGCAAGCGGTGGCACTTCGACAGAATCGCCCAGGACCGAGTGGATATAGGCCGAACGGTCCAGCATGATCCCCGCGGAACCGTCGGCCACCTGGAAGAGTGGACCCGCGAAGACCGTCAGCGCAACACCGAAAACCACCAGTCCCGCCGTCGAGCCCACCATGGTGCGCGGCAGGACGCCCACGTTCCCGGGGGTCATGAGCACGGGGTCCGGATACTCGGCGTCTTCGGGCTTGCGCCAGAAGGCCCTGTTCCAGACACGGGCAATTGCCAGGAGTGTCAGAAGGCTGGTCACCACCCCGCCTACCACCAATGTGATGGCCAAGGGCGTCCCCAGTTCCACACCTGCTTGCAGGAGGCCGAGCTTTCCAAGGAAACCTGAGAATGGCGGGATGCCCGCCAGGTTCATGGCTGGAATGAAGAACAGCAGGGCCAGCAACGGGGAGAGCTTGGCCAAGCCTCCCAACCTGTCAATGGACGAGCTGCCGCCCCTGCGTTCTATGAGGCCTGTGACCAGGAACAGGCTGGTCTGGACAGTAATGTGGTGCGCCACGTAGAAGACTGCGGCGCCCAAGCCAGCCACGGAACTCATGGCCAGGCCGAACACCATGTACCCGATGTGGCTCACCAGGGTAAACGACAAGAGACGTTTAATGTCGCTCTGCGCCAGGGCACCCAATATGCCCACCACCATGGTCAGCAACGCCACCACCATGAGCGGAACGTTCAGCGTGTCCCCGGGGAACAGCAGCGTCTCGGTGCGGACCATGGCGTAGACACCCACCTTGGTCAGCAACCCGGCGAACACTGCCGTGACCGGTGCCGGCGCTGTGGGATAGGAGTCAGGAAGCCAGAAGGACAAGGGGAACACAGCGGCCTTGATGCCGAAAGCCACCAGGAGCATGACGTGCAGGAGGTTTTGCGTGCCTTGGTCCAATTCCGCCAACTTGATGGCCAGGTCCGCCATCGTGATGGTCCCGGTGGCACCGTAGATCATGGCGATGGCAACGAGGAACAGCACCGAGGAGACCACTGAGACCACCACATAAGTGACGCCTGCACGGATGCGAGGCCCGGTACCGCCCAGGGTCATGAGCACATAGCTTGCCGTCAGCAGGATCTCAAAGCCCACGTAAAGGTTGAAGAGATCGCCGGTAAGGAAGGCGTTGGACACGCCCGCCACCAGGATCAGGTACGTGGGGTGGAAGATCGAGACGGGTGCTTCCTGGTCGCCGTCGGCCATGCCCTGGCCAGTAGCGTAGATCAACACCGCGAGGCTCACTACGGTGGAGACAACCAGCATCAGCGAGGAGAACTGGTCCACTACCAGAACCACGCCCCATGGCGGCAGCCAGCCTCCCAAAGTAACTGATGTTGTGCCGCCGTCCCACACGGAAATCAACAGGAGGCACTCGAGCAGCAAGGTTGCGCTAAGGATGCCGATGCTGACCACGCGCTGGGCGGTGTGGTGCCGGATCAACAGGAACGCAAGTGCGGCACCCAGAATCGGCAGGAGGACAGCTAGCGGCGACAGGTTTGCGAGATTCACGCGCTGCCTCCTTCCTGATGGGGTGCCTTTTTGGGCGTCTCGGTGGCTTCGGGATGCGTGTGATCGGAACTGTTGGCCGGGGTCACGGCGAACTCCGAGGTTTCCAACGGCACAATGGCGTCGTCCTCGGCGTCGAAGCTTGGCGTCTCGGCCACTCGACGGTCCTCAATGTCGTCCTGGATCTCGTCTTGCCGTGCCAGGACCCAGGTGCGGTAGATGATGCCCAGCATGAAGGCCGTCACGGCGAAGGAAATGACGATCGAGGTCAGGATCAGTGCTTGGGGCAAAGGATCGCTGTAGGCTTCCGGGTCGGTGTCCTTGGTGAACAGGGGCGCCAAGCCGGCGTAGCCTCCGGTGGCCAGGATCAGGATGTTGGTGGCATTGGCCAGCAACATCAGGCCCAACAGCACACGCGTCAGGCTCCGCTCCAGGATCAAGTAGATGCCGCAGGCGTACAAAACGCCCATGACGATCAGCAGGGTCAGGTTGATGCTCATGCGGAACCTTTCCCGGATGCGGCGGATTCAGCGGCTTCTTCGGCGAGGTCGGCGGCGTCTTCCTCAGCGAGGGGTGCGCCCTTGCCCTCAAAGTGTTCGTCGATTTCGGCACCCAGGCTGCGGAGGACATCCAGAGCCAGGCCCACCACCACGATGTACACGCCGATATCGAAGATGGTGGAGGTAACGAACTTGATGTCTCCGAAGACCGGAAGCCAGAACTCGATGATTGCGCTCTGGAACACTTGCCCGCCAAGGAAGAGCGGCACCAGACCCGAGGCCGCCGCCGTCGCAAGTCCCGTCCCCAAAAGGGTCCCCGCGCTGACTGTCGCTGCCTCACTCAATTCGAATCGGCCGCCCGCCAGGTAGCGGATGGTCAGGGCGAGGCCTGCAGTGAGGCCGCCGGCAAAGCCACCGCCCGGCAGGTTGTGGCCGGCGAGGAGCAGGTAGATGGAGAAGACGATCATCGAGTGGAAGATCAGCCTTGTTACTACTTCGAAGATGATGGAGCGACGTTCCGGCGCCAGTGTTCGTCCCGCCACCAGCCAGGCGTCACGGCTTACGTCAGTGAACTTCTTGGCCACGGCCAGCGTGGCGCCATCGCGGGAGTCACGGTCGACGCCGGTGCGGCGCCCCACGCTGCCTTCCGGCACGGCTTCCGAAGTCTTGATGCGATCGCCGCGGCTCCGGACGAAGATCAGGCTGGCAACACCCGTGGCCGCAATGGCCAGCACCGAGATCTCGCCGAAGGTGTCCCAGGCGCGGATGTCCACCAGTGTCACGTTGACGACGTTCAGGCCACCGCCGCCCTCGTAGGCCAGCCGAGGGAAGTCCAAGGAAACCGGTGTGGCCACGCGGGCACCCATGGCGTAGATGGCCACGAAAATCATCGTGATGCCGAAGGCCGCCCCGATGATCACGCGGATCACCCGGAGCCTGCCGCCGGTCCTGTCCCGGAGTTCAGCAGGCAGGCTGCGCATGGCGAGCACGAACGCCACCAGGACGATCGTTTCCACCAACATCTGCGTCAGCGCAAGGTCCGGAGCGCCTTGCAAGGCGAACATTAGGGCAATTCCGTAGCCCGTCACGGACACCATGAGCACCGCAAGGAAGCGCTTGTTGGCCCGGACAGCAGCCAGGGCGCCCACCACGATTCCCGCGCCGGCAACCATTTGCAGCGGAGAATTCGGATCGATGAAGTAGATGCCTTCAGGCAAGGGCTTGTTGGCCGCGATCAAGGCCGCCAGTGGTACCGCGAAGGCCACGGTCAGGATCACCGTCAGGTAGAAGTACAACGAACCACGCTGCGTGCGGCCCGTGACCCAGACAGCGATGTCGTCCAAGGCGCCGATGGTGTGCTGGTAGGCGCGGTCGCCGTCGACCCAGTCCGGTACCAGGCTTTGTGCCCGGGCAACGAGGTTGCGCCCGTAGAACATGGCAGCACCAGCGGCGAACGTGATCGCTGTCAGCCCCAGCGCAGGGGTGAGGCCGTGCCACAAAGCCAAGTGCCCGGCGTCGGCGGCGTCCGGAGCATCAGCGAACAATGCTGCATATGGCTGGATCCAGGTGTCAACGGGAGCGGGCCACACGCCATAGACAATGGTGAGCAGGCTCAGGATCGCCGGAGCGGCCAGGA
This sequence comes from Paenarthrobacter sp. CM16, assembly GCF_013179505.1. Taxonomy (GTDB): domain Bacteria; phylum Actinomycetota; class Actinomycetes; order Actinomycetales; family Micrococcaceae; genus Arthrobacter. The sequence goes on from NZ_JABMCX010000013.1 coordinate 7,675, forward strand.
AAGCGGGCTTGATGGGTTTGAACGGCGTGGGTTCAACGCCAGGCTTGATGGCAAATGCACCCCACATGAACCGGGCGCTGTAGGCGAATGTGAGTATCGATCCGATCACCAAGCCCACCAGGATCCAGATTCCCCAGGCGGGGGCATGATCGCCTGCGCCGTAGTGGACGAAGGCTTCGAACACTGATTCCTTGGCAACAAAGCCCGCCAGCGGTGGCACACCCGCCATGGACGCGGCGGCTATTGCTGCCACCACTCCCAGTGCCCGTGAGGAACGGAAAACGCCGGAGAGCTTGCGGATATCGCGCGTTCCGGACTGGTGGTCGATGATGCCCACCACCAGGAAGAGCGCCGCTTTGAACAAGCCATGTGCCAGCAGAAGTCCGAGTCCGGCCAGAGCGGCGTCGGGCTGGCCCAGGCCCACCACCATGGTGAGGAAGCCGAGCTGGCTGACCGTTCCGTAGGCAAGGATGAGTTTGATGTCGGTCTGGCGAAGCGCCCGGTATCCACCCACGAGCATGGTGGCCAAGCCCAGCCCCAGGACCACGGGCAGCCAAAACTCCGATGTCGAAAACCCCGGAGCGAGGCGCGCCACGATGTAGATACCCGCTTTGACCATCGCTGCCGCGTGCAGGTAGGCGCTCACAGGCGTGGGTGCCGCCATGGCGCCGGGCAGCCAGAAATGGAAGGGCACCAGCGCCGATTTGGTGACGGCGCCGGCCAGGATCAGTACGACGGCGGCAGCCACCGCACCTGCCATGGGCCCGGTCATGAGCGGTGCTGCTTGGTCCAGGATCGCCGAGATGCGATACGTTCCCGCAGCCTGACCCAGGATGATGAGCCCGACGAGCATCGCGAGGCCGCCAGCGGTGGTGACCATGAGAGCCTGCAGCGCTGAGCGGCGGGCCGCCAAGCGGGTACGCGCATAACCGATGAGGAGGTAGGACAGGATGGTGGTGAGTTCCCAGAAGATGAACAACATCAGGAGGTCATCGGAGGTCACGAGGCCGAACATGGCTCCGGCGAAGGCCAGCAACTGGGCACCAAACCCGCCAAGGTCGGCATCCTTGTTCTTGAAGTAGCGGGCGCAATAGACCAGCACCAGAGAGCCGACGCCGAGGATCAAGAGGGACATGATCCATGCCAACGGATCCATGCGGAATGCCAGCTCCAACTGCAAAGTGGGGATCCACGGAAGAAGTTCTTCTATGCCGCCACCGGAATACACGGGTCCGTATTGGAAGAGCAACCAAATGAAAGCACCGGCCGGGACCGCTGCCAGGACGTAGAACGCGTTCCGGCCCAGTTTGCTGAAGATCAAGGGCGCCACAGTTGCCGCTACAAAGGTGATGGCGAGAACTGTGAGCACTGTTTTCTCCGCAAAGTCAGGAAGCAATTGTCAAAAGTTGGAGCAGGCGGTCATACGTTGGGTTCGGTCTACCAAGTTTATCAAGGGGGGCGGACAGTTTTTCGCCAGGGAAGCGGCCCGGAGGTTACGTTTCAATCCCTGTTCTCCACATAGCGGTCTGTCATCCGCCCGCCGTTCTCCCCGCCGCTATAGCATCGAGCTATGAACGCGGCCGCAGTTCCCGAAGCCTCCCACCCGACGTCCGAGCTGGCGTCAGGACCTGTCTCCTCGAAGAAGGGCCAGATCCTCGCCTGGGCGTCCTGGGACTGGGGTTCGGCTGCCTTCAACGCGCTCATGACCACGTTCGTTTTCACTGTGTACCTCACGTCCAATGCTTTCGGCGGAGAGGACGCAGGCTCCGCTGCGCTTGGGGCCGCCCTGGCCATCGCGGGCCTTGCCATCGCACTGCTTGCTCCGGTCACCGGCCAGCGCTCTGATGCCGGGGGCCGCCGCAAGCTCTGGCTCGGAGTCAACACTGCCGCCACTGCAGTGCTCACTGCACTTTGTTTCTTTGTCTTTCCCCGGCCGGAATTCCTCTTGCTGGGTGTTTGCCTCATCGCGCTGGGCAACATCTTCTTTGAGTTCGCCGGCGTCAACTACAACGCCATGCTGGCCCAGATCTCTACACCGAAGAACATCGGCAAAGTCAGCGGCTTTGGCTGGGCCATGGGCTACCTGGGCGGAATCGTGGCACTTCTGCTGGTGCTGCAGTTGTTCGTCCAGCCGTCCTTCGACTGGTTCGGCGCGTCCACGCAGGATTCCCTCAACATCCGCCTGGTGGCAGTGTTCTCGGCCCTGTGGTTCTTCATCTTCGCCCTGCCGGTGATGTTCGCGGTCCCTGAAGTTCCCGCGAAGAAGGCCACCGCATCCTTGGGCTTCCTGGCCTCGTACAAGCTGCTGATCCGCCGTGTCGGGGCCATCTACCGCACCAGTCCCCACACCATCTATTTCCTGCTCTCCAGCGCCATCTTCCGTGACGGGCTCGCTGCTGTCTTCACCTTCGGTGGCGTCATTGCAGCAGGTACGTTCGGTTTTGAACTCAAGGAAGTCATCTTCTTTGCCATCTTCGGCAACGTCGTCGCCGCCGTGGGCGCCATCATCGGCGGCTTCCTCGATGACAGGATCGGCCCCAAAAGCGTCATTGTCCTCTCGCTCGTGGGCCTCCTCGTCGCGGGCACCTTCATTCTGGTGCTGGGCAACGGCGACTACGTCTTCTTCGGTAATGACTGGCCCGCAAGCAACACCTTCTGGATCTTCGGCCTGATGCTCTGCCTCTTCGTAGGCCCGGCACAGTCCTCCTCACGGGCCTACCTTGCCAGGCTTGCGCCGGAAGGCGAGGCTGGTGAGCTGTTCGGCTTGTACGCCACCACAGGCCGGGCTGTCAGCTTCCTCGCTCCCACACTCTTCACTCTTTGTATTGCCATCGCTTCTCCCCTGGTTGCCGAGGGCGAAGCCCAGCGTTGGGGCATCCTCGGAATCATGGTGGTTCTCCTGGCCGGCCTCCTGGTGATCCTGCCGGTCAAGCCACCGGCGAAAGTGGAAATAGCTGTGGTCCCAGAGCGTTAACTACAAAGGACCCGTTGAGTGCGGGGGTCGTACCAGCCGGGTTCAGGACAGTTTAGGGTGGAGCTATGAACGTGGATGAGACCGAACTCCCGGGCCTTGGGGTGCGCAAGGATTTCGTCACGGCCTCGGGCCGTCGTATCGGTGTGGTGGAGCTGCGTGAAGGCGAAACAGAGCTTTTCGTCTCCACGTGGGACGACCCCGATACTTGCCAGGCGTCCATTCCGTTGACCGCCGATGAAGCCTCAACTCTGGGGAACCTTCTGGGCGGGCAGCACATCGCCATGCGTTTGGCGGAAGATCACCGGGAAATCCCAGGCATTGTCACCCGGCAGTTCTCCATTACCCCGGATTCCCCCTTCGTGAACCAGCCCATGGGCAAGGCGCAGATCCGCACCCGAAGCGGCGTATCCATCGTGGCGATCATGCGCGAAGGCGAGGTTGTCCCCTCACCGGCACCCGACGTCGTACTCCATTCCGGAGATTTGCTCGTAGCGGTCGGCACGCAGGAAGGTCTTGACTCGGCAGCCGGCATCCTTCGCAACGGCTGAACCGGATGGACCCGCTCGCACTAGCCCTCGTTGAACTGGGGGCCGTCGTCTTCTGCCTCGGCCTCTTGGCTCGACTAGCGGGCCGAATCGGCATGTCCCCTATCCCCCTCTACCTCGTGGGCGGACTGGCGTTCGGCGCGGGCGGCTTCGTCAAACTGGACGGCATGCACGAGTTCGCCCACCTGTCGGGTGAAATCGGCGTCATTCTCCTGCTGCTTATGCTCGGGTTGGAATATACGGCCTCCGAGCTCGTCACGGGTCTTCGACGATCCTGGCAGGCCGGAGTCATGGACTTCGTCTTCAACTTCCTACCCGGTGCAGGCTTGGCCGTTCTTTTGGGCTGGGGTCTCGTAGGCGCAATCGTCATGGGCGGTGTTACCTATATTTCTTCGTCGGGCATCGCGGCCAAGGTCATCACCGATCTCGGCCGGATTGGTAACCGCGAAACACCGGTGGTCCTCTCCATTCTCGTTTTCGAAGACCTCGCCATGGCCATCTACCTCCCAATCCTTACGGCAATCCTCGCGGGCGTTGGTTTCCTTGGCGGCCTCCAGACCGTGGGCATTGCCCTCGCCGTTGTCACAGTGGTACTGGTCATCGCGCTTAAGCACGGACACCGGGTCTCGCAGGCGGTTCACAGCGAGAATTCGGAGGTGTTCCTGCTCAACGTTCTGGGGCTGGCTCTTCTTGTGGCCGGCATCGCTTCTGCATTGCAGGTATCCGCAGCCGTGGGTGCGTTCATGCTGGGTATTGCCATCTCCGGAGCCACAGCCCACAATGCCACGCGGATCCTCGAGCCGCTGCGGGACCTTTTCGCGGCGATCTTCTTCGTGGCGTTTGGACTCAACACCGATCCCTCCTCGATTCCGCCTGTCCTCGGCTGGGCACTTGTCCTGGCGGTCGTGACTGCAGCAACCAAGATGCTCACGGGATTCTGGGCCGCGAAACGCGCCGGCATAGCCATGCCCGGGCGCTTCCGTGCGGGGGCCGCTTTGATCGCCCGCGGTGAGTTCTCCATTGTCATCGCCGGTTTGGCCGTCGCATCAGGGGCAGTTCCCGACGAACTCGCCGCACTCGCCACGGCCTATGTCCTCATCATGGCCATCCTGGGCCCGCTGGCTGCACGCTTCATCGAACCCGTGGTCAAGGCCCTCCGCCGAACCCCCGGCGCCCCGCCCCGCACCCCGGAACGCGCCCCGGCCTGACCCCGCCGAGGGGCGACATCCCAACCCATAAACCCCACCCAAAGCACCGAAAGCTAACCCCTCGGCGACCACTCACCCCTCCCCCTCCGCCGAGGGGCGACATCTCACCCCATAAACCCCACCCAAAGCACCGAAAGCTAACCCCTCGGCGACCACCCACCCCGGATCAATGACTCCCGAATCTGACGCGCAACCCCGTCATAGCCGAGCTCCCGAACTTGCTCCACCGTGACCACAACGGAGATCCAGCCGTTTGCTGCGAGCGCGGCTTCCCGGCGGATGTCGGATTCCTTCTGCGCGGCGCCAAGGTGATGGCCGCCGTCGTAATTGATTGCCACTTTGAAGATTGGAAAGGCGAGATCCGGCCACGCCACTTCGCGCCCTGAACTATCGCGTACGACGTAGCTCAGCACCGGTTCGGGTAAGAATTCCCTGCCGATGGCCAGACGCAGGCTCGTCTCAGGCACGGAATCAGCCCCCACCCGCGTCAATTCCAACGCGGCGCGGGCCTTGCGGATGCCACGCATACCGGCATGCCGATAAACCTGCGTCTTGAGATCCTCGAGGGAACAAAGGGGTACCCGGTTGTGACCAAAACTTCTTGTTTGCCTGCAGATGAAATGATCAGCGGCAGCCACCAAGTCCTCGAAGGGCAGCACGGCGGCCAGGTCCAGCCATGTACGGGCGGGGCTCGTTATGGGAATCCCTTGCAGGGTTCTGACGTCGGAGGGCGCCAAAACCATCCGATGCCCCTTGACTCCCCTGCGTTGGGGTCGAAAGGCAGCGTCGGACCTGGTGAGATGAACCAGGAAATCCTGTTGGGCATCCCAAGGAAGTGGGCACCCCCAGAGCATGGCAGCCGTTTCACGACAACAAATGGCTCCTTCGCTGATCCCGGTGAGGAGTCTCGCTGTATGGGCAAGGTCCTGCTGTTCACCCCAAGGAACCCGGATTCCCCTGCTGGCTACCTGGAGATCGATGTTCCACGCACGATGTTCCGGGATGCCGGCCGCCCGTTGCTCGGCAAGCGTAAAGGAACGACCCAGGAACTCAGTGGGGAGCGGTGCGGAAATCCTCATCAGCCATTGTTGGCATGGTCGAGGACGCCCCGTGAGGTTACCCACAGTGTGGAGGACTAGTGGAGCCCGGTGGGCCTCATCGAGGGGCGGGATCTCGACCGAAAGACCCACCCAAAGTGCCGAGAGCCAGCCCCTCGCGGGGAAGAAGACCCACCCAAAGTGCCGAGAGCCAGCCCCTCGGCGGGGAGGTAGGGCTAGATGGACGTCCGGTGGAAGTTCTGGTGGCTGCGGCTGGCGGTGGGACCGCGCTGGCCTTGGTATCGGTTGCCGTATTCGCCGGAGCCATAGGGGTGCTCGGCGGAGGACGTCAGCCGGAAGAAGCAGAGCTGTCCGATCTTCATGCCGGGCCACAGTTTGATGGGCAAAGTGGCAACGTTGGAGAGTTCCAATGTCACGTGGCCCGAGAATCCGGGGTCGATGAAGCCTGCCGTGGAGTGCGTCAGCAGTCCGAGCCGACCCAAGGACGACTTGCCTTCGAGGCGCGCCGCGATGTCGTCGGCGAGGCTGACTGTTTCATACGTGGAGCCCAGGACGAACTCGCCAGGGTGCAGGATGAAGGGTTCGTCGCCTTCAACTTCCACCAGCCGGGTCAGCTCGGGCTGTTCCTCGGCGGGGTCGATGTGGGCGTATTTGTGGTTGTCGAACAGACGGAAGAACCGGTCAATCCGGACATCCACGGAAGACGGCTGCACCATCGCGGGGTCGTACGGCTCGAGAACAATCCGTTGGGAGTCTATTTCGGCACGTATGTCGCGGTCAGAGATCAGCACAGCATCAAAAATACCCCATGCATCCAAGTCCCCATGCATTGTCCGGGCGTCCCCGTGGGACTATAGTTCCCGGACATGTAGAACCGCGCCCGTACCTGGGGGCAACGAGCATCCGCGGGGTAATTGTGAAAAAACTGGCAGTGCCGGCTTCCATTGTGCTGGCCGGGGCACTGGCCCTGTGTGTGGCGGCTTCGAGCCAGATCCTGCCTGCTACGGATGCGGGTCCGGTCGGCAGCGCCACCCCGTCCGCCAATGTCGAGTCAGGCCTGACGGCACCCGAACCAACTACGACGCCGGAGACCGCACCTTCCGCTGATGTCCCTGCCGTGGGGGAAGCCTCCGACCCCGCCGCAGTGCCCACGGCCGACGACAGTTCGCCCACCGTTGTGCCGACCAGGCCTATTGCCCTGGATCCGGTCATCGAGACGCCACCCCCGGTGCCGAACATCGGACCTTCGTGGGGTCCGGGTGGTCCGGACGGTCCATCGACGGAAGGCACCGGGAACCCTGCCCCCAGCGAACCGGCCGTTTCCAGCCCCGCTGAGCCGTCGCCGTCGCAGTCGTCATCCTCAGCACTTCCGACGCCGACAGCACCAGCCCTGGGCCCGCTGCCTACGGCCTCTGCATCCGCATCACCGGCAGCAACAGCAACACCAACGCCATCAGCTACCCCGTCAGCGCCGACTCCCTCCCCCACTCAGACTTCAACCCCCACGGCTTCGCCGTCGGCACCGGCTGCAGCGGCGCCGGCACCCAGCGGCTCACCAACGCCCAGCGGATCACCAGCACCCAGCGAATCACCGGCACCCAGCGGCTCACCACAGCCCAGCGCCACGCAGACGCAGCCGCCAACCCCGGATGCGCCCCAGACCTCAACACCCAGCACCACCCCCTTCCCCGGCAAGGCCCCCAGCGATGAAACAGATCCGGACAACGGCGCCCTGGCCCTCCTCCCGGACAGCAACACTGCCGCAATCCTGACGGTGTTCAACGCGATCAACAGCTACCGCGCGTCCCTGGGCTTGGCCCCGGTGAAGTACCACGCGACCGTGGCGAGCCTGGCCCAGGACTGGTCCAACAACATCGCAACACGGGAAGTGATCCAGCACCGCCCCAATTTCTGGACCGACCCGCGTGCACTCAACCCGAACAACGGGGCGGGTGAGGTCATTGCCGTCCGCTGGGACCGCGATGCGGCGCAACTGGTGGAGTGGTGGAAGGGTTCCCCGGGGCACGATGCCCTGCTGCGGGATCCCCGGTTCAACGTCATGGGCATCGGCATTACGTACACGGACGGTAACTGGCAGACCACGCCAAACCGTTACACGCTGTGGGGTGTGGTGAATTTCTTCGGCTACACCTCGCTGCCGGCCGGAACCACCACGGCACCCGGAGGGACGGTCACTCCTCCTGCAGATCCCATTGGAGCGTGCCAGCCGGGCGACAAATACCAGCCCCCGACGCTCAATCTCAGCAGCGCCTCCATCAGGAGTGCAGCGGATCTGGTCTCGATCGGAAAAGACGGGACCGTCTATTCCTACCCCTCCTTGGGAAACGCGAAATACGGCGCGGCCCGCAAGATCGGGATAGGTTTCACGGGCCTCAAGGAACTGTTCGTCAGTGACTGGGACCGGGACGGCGTCTTTGACCTCATCTCCCAACGCACCGACGGAGCACTCCTGGTGTATCCGGGCAGGCAGACGGGCGGCTTCGGTTCCCCGGGAGTTCTGGGCCATGGGTGGCAGTCGTTGAACATTGCCGTGGGGAACTGGTGCGCCAACAACCGGCTGCCGCAGATCGTGGCCATGGACGCATCGGGCGGTCTCTGGTTGTACAAGAACGCGGGGATGACGTACATCCGTTCCCAGGCAGCGATCGGCACGGGAAACAAGGCCCTCCGGCTCAGCATGGTTGATTACAACGCTGATGGCTTCCAGGATCTTCTCACCGTTGAGCCCAACGGCTCCTTGCGGCTTTACCGTGGCACCGGATTGGCTACGCCCAGGCAGGAAGCAAGGCCCATAGTTGGTGCGGCGTGGACGGACTATTCAGGTCTGCGTTCCCTGAAGGGGGTAACGGGAGCGAACACCACCGGCATCGCGGGACTGGGTACCAACGGGGTACTGGAGTACTGGGACCTGACCTCTGGAAGGCTGACGACGCCGGTTGCTGTGGGTGGCGGGTGGAGCGGCTTCAAGCTGGCCCAATAGCCGGGCGGCCAACAACGGTAGCGCTCACACTACGGAGCGCGACTCCATCACGGTTTTGAGCTGCTCCAACTGGGCAACTTCGCTTTCCATGGTTTTTTGGATCATGCCGTTCATCAGCTTTTGCAGGCCCTTGGGGTGGTATTCAAGGGCGAACCGGAGCCGCGTGGTTTGGCCTTCGGTGCTGAGGTAGTAGCCGCCGGTGGGACGGGCGGGTCCTGCGACGACGGCGAACCGGACTTCCGCTCCGGGCCGGGCCTCGGTGATCTGGAAATCGGCCGCGATGGGACGCCCGCCCGGGCCGTTGATGGTCTGTTGGTAGAGCGCGCCCTTTTGGCCGCGAATGCCGGAGCGCAGCGAGATGCTGCGGATTCCAGATCGCCAGAGGGAGTTGTTCATGCCGTCCATGAGGAATCCGTAGACGGTCATGGCGTCCCTGCTGATCACCACTTCGTAGTCTGCAAATGCCACGGAAACCTCTTTCGGCGTACGGTTCGAATGTCGTAGCCCGGTTCCCCATACGCTGCAGCTAACACCTTCAGAATAGTCAGCGGACGCTCCACCGGCACACATAAGAGTCGAGCCTTGACCGAATGGTTATCTGGCGCTTCATAAAGTTACGACTGACAGGGCATGGCACCACGGGGTAGAGTTCCCGAGGCTGGCTAAAACCGATTTGGGGGCGTTATGCGGGTTCCGGGACATCAATCTTTTGTTATCAAGGCACGACGCCGGATGGCTGCGTGCGCTGTTTTCCTCGCTGTGGCGGTGGCCGGCGGAGTTGTCACAGCGTTGCCTGCCACGGCGGCAGCACCAACGGTGAATGCCACCGCTAAAACAGCGGCCACCACGAAAATCCCCACAACGGTCAACCCGTTGCCGAGTGTGGACGCCATCGGGGATCCGGCCAACTTCTCGGTCCTGGTCAACAAGTCGCGGCCGCTGAATCCGGCGAGCTACGCGCCGTCGGACCTTGTTAACGCGCGTGGCTCCGGCCAGTACATGCGGGCGGAAGCTGCCGCATGGCTCAACGGGCTGTTCCAAGGCGCAGCGGACGCCGGTACCGGCGGCTTGTCGATCGTGAGCGGTTACCGTTCCTACGCCACCCAAAGCCAGGTGTACTGGGGCTACGTCAATGCTTACGGCCAGGCGTACGCGGACACTATCTCCGCCCGTCCGGGGTACAGCGAGCACCAGACGGGCCTCGCCATGGACATCGGCAACGCTGCCGGCAGCTGTGGGCTCAGCACGTGCTTCGGTGACACTGTGGCGGGCAAGTGGGTGGCTGCCAATGCCCACAAATACGGCTTCATTGTCCGTTACCCCAACGGCTACACGGGCACCACCGGGTATAGCTACGAGCCCTGGCACCTGCGTTATGTGGGAGTAGCCCTTGCCACTGACATGAACCGGCGCGGGTTCCCCACGATGGAGCACTACTTTGCGGGTAACACCGCTGCCGGGGCCAGCATCAAGTCAGGCGCGGACCTGGTGGCTGCCGATTCTTCGGGCCGTCTGTTGCGATACCCCGCGACGGCGGCGGGCGGCTACGCCGGTGCCGTCCAGATTGGTTCCGGGTGGACCGGGTTGAAGCAGGCCTTCGTGGTGGACTGGGACATTGACGGCGTCTACGATCTCCTGGCGCAGTGGAACAACGGCGTCCTGGGGGTTTATCGGGGCCTGCCGGGCGGCGGGTTCGCCAATCAGGTGGTGGTGGGCAACGGCGGCTGGGAGCGCATGACCATCACCGTGGGTAAGTGGACGCACGCGCATGGCCGGCCCGGCGTCGTCGGCTACTTCCCTGACGGCGTACTGCGTTATTACCCCAACACCTTTGGTGGTGCGCTGAGTGCTCCCCAGATCATCGGCAAGGGTTGGAACGGCATGGAGCTGACCATCGCCGATTGGGAAGGCGATGGCGCCAACGACATCCTGGCGAGGACGGGCTCCGGCGCCCTCATCAACTACCGCGGCGACGGTTGGGCCGGCTTCTATGGGCCGGCCACTACCGTAGGCACGGGCTGGCAGTACATGCGGGTCCTGGCCCCGAGCTTCGGGCTGACCGGCGCGGGCACCCGCGGCATCACGGCACAGACCGCCGACGGCAACCTCTACAACTACGGCCTGGGTCGGAGCCAGTGGACCACGTACCGCCAGGTGGGGTCCGGATGGAACGGGCTGAAACTGTTCAAGTAGGCACCGGACGTGCTTGTCATGGGCAGCCCCGCAACTGCGCTAAGCTAGGACTCGCCCGGGCGATTTTTCCGGGCAACGCGGGCGTAGCTCAATGGTAGAGCGCTAGCTTCCCAAGCTCGATACGCGGGTTCGATTCCCGTCGCCCGCTCAAGGAAAACCCCGGATCCCACGATCCGGGGTTTCTTTGCGTCCAAGGGTTGAATGGTTCCAGGAGCTGAATGCCCGACGACGACGCCCACCCCGCCCGGGCCGCACGCCCACACCACCCGTGGGCTGGGAATCCTCCCGGCATAGTGACCACGGCCACTGCGCCTCCCTGCGAGGTGTAGGGTCAGGAGTCAGGAGCCATTTCGGCTCCGCTCTAAGGGAGCCACCATGGGCGACAAATCACCGCGCCAAGCTGCATCGAAAAAATCCAGTAAGTCCATCAAGGAAAAACGAGCGGATAAGCGGGCTTCCGAGTCCTCCGCCACGGAGGCTGCGAAACCTTCGACCGGCAACAAGAAGTGACCGGCCCACTGAGCGTCGGGGTCCTGGCCTCCTCGCTGAAGCCCCATGAGCGCCGCCTACCCATCCATCCACAGCATCTGGAGCGCATCGATGCGGAAGTGCGCCAGCAGCTCTGGTTTGAACATGGCTATGGCGATCGCTTCGGCGTCTCTGACAGCACGCTGGAATCGATGGTGGGTGGGCTCGGTACCCGCAAGGAGTTGATTGCGTCCAGCGATGTCATCCTCCTGCCTAAGCCGCAGGCCCAGGATCTGGCCGAGCTCCGGGACGGCCAAACACTGTGGGGCTGGCCGCATTGCGTCCAGGACCGGGCCATCACCCAGCTGGCGATTGACAAGAAGTTGACGCTCATTGCCTTTGAGGCGATGAATCACTGGGCGGCCGACGGTGGATTTGGCCTGCACGTGTTCCACAAGAACAACGAACTCGCCGGCTATTGCTCCGTGCTCCATGCCTTGGCGCTTACGGGTTCCACGGGCGACTACGGCCGCCGGCTGAGCGCCGTCGTCATTGCTTTGGTGCCACCGCGCGCGGTGCCGTCACGGCTTTGAATGCCCACGGTGTCCACGACGTCCAGGTCCTGACCAACCGTGGAGTTGCCGCCGTCGGGTCACCGATCCATTCAGTAAGGATCGTCCAGTTCGACCACGACAATGAGGCACCGTTCCTTAGTGAAGTCATCACGGACAAGGGCCGCAAACCGTTGGCACCGTTCCTGGCGGCGGCGGACATCGTGGTCAATTGCACTTTGCAGGACCCCAATGCCCCGCTGACGTACCTTCGCACGGAGGACCTGACGGATTTCCGGGCCGACAGTTTGATTGTGGACGTTTCCTGCGACGAGGGGATGGGGTTCAGTTGGGCCCGCACCACCACGTTCGATGACCCCATGTTCCGCGTGGGCGGCCACGTCAACTACTACGCCGTGGACCACAGCCCGTCCTACCTTTGGAACTCGGCCAGCTGGGAAATCAGCGAAGCCCTGCTGCCATTCCTGGACACTGTGGTGGCGGGCCCGGACGCGTGGGATGCCAGCGACACCATCTCCCGCGCCATCGAAATCCGCGACGGCGTGATCCGCAACCCGGACGTCTTGGAATTCCAGGGACGCTCAGCGGAATTCCCGCACTTGCCGGTAGCCCGGCTTCAGCCGCAATAGCCCCTGAATCCGCAATAGCCTTTGAGATGCAGGCGCCCCTGGTTCCCCGGGGGGCCTGCATTTTCTAAACTGTCTGCGGCTCCTGCACGATCTTCAGCACCCGCCGCCGGTCGCGCAGGTCCACCTTGATGTGCAGGGATGACTTACGTGCCAGTACGACGGCGACTACCGCGGCGGCGATGGCCGGCACGCCACCGGAGATCAGGACCGCCAGATGCGGGCCAAAGTGCTCAGCGAGCCAGCCCATCATGGGACCACCGATTGCCTGCCCGCCGATCAGCACCACCAGGTACAGGCTCATGACGCGCCCACGGATGCTCATGTTGGAGCTGGTCTGCACCATTTGGTTGGCCGCGGTGAGGAACATGAGGCACCAGAATCCGGCGAGGACCATGGTGACGCTGAACCACACCATGGTTGGCATGAGCGAAGAGACGCAGAGCATCAGCCCATACAACCCGGCGGACGTCACTACCGATCGCAACCGCAGTTGACGGCGGCGGGTGGAAGCCACCGCGCCGATCAGTGCACCGAGCGCAACCATCGCGTTGAGCAGGCCGTAGCCTCCGGCACCGGCGTCGTACACGTGGTCCGCAAAGGCGGCCAGCAGCACGGGCAGGCTCATGGCGAAAACTGCCACGAAGCCGGCCATCAGCCACGGCCAGTAAATGGTGGGTTTGCTGAGCGCATAGTTGAGGCCTTCGCGCAGCATTCCCTTCTTGCGGGGCGTCGGCTGGCTGAGGTGCAGCTGGTCCTTGCGGAGGATCAGCAGCATCGCAACGGTGGAGCAGCACGCCACGGCGTTGGCGGCAAAGGCCCAGCCGGCACCGACAGCGGTGAGCAGCACACCGGCCAATGCGGGCCCGATCAGGCCACCCAATTGAAAGGTGGTGGAGTTGACGCTGATGGCGTTCCGCAAGTATTTGGGGCCCACCAGCTCATTGACGAACACTTGCCGGGCAGGCTGGTCCAGGACAGTAACGAAGCCCAAAACCAAGGCAATGACGTACACGTGCCAGACCTGGACGAGACCGCTCAGGGAAAGCACCGCGAGCGCCGCGGCCAGCACGGCCGCCGCGGACTGGCAGATGATGAGGATCTTGCGCTTGGCGAAGCGGTCGGCCATCATGCCGCCCCAGGGACCAAGGAATAGCGACGGCATGAATTGCAGTGCCACGGTAATTCCGACGGCGGTGACGGATCCGGACAGCTGGAGCACCATCCAGTCCTGGGCGATGCGTTGCATCCAGATGGCGATCACGGCAATGAAGTGGCCGATCGCGAAGATCCTGAAATTGGGGACCTTCAACGAGATGAAGGTATGCCGCCAGGGCAGCTTTTCACTCACGACGGCGAGTGGCTGGGTGACGGTGTCCGCGGGCTGAGGCGCGGAGAGGGAATCGATGACGGGCTGGCTGACGTTTGCCGCTGAAGGCGGTGGGGGTGCCAAAAGTAGTCCTCGGATGGAGAGTTTCGGTGGGATGCGTTTAACGCTATGGTTGCCAGCAGCAATTATGGAAGCGTATTGCGCCTATAACTAGCATTGCGGAATGCAATGAGGTGCCTGCGGGACAAGGGGCATCGGCGCAGTACTCCGGCCGTGCGCTGACCTGCGCTTAGAGGAGTTCCGTGTTCGAACCTGTCCAGCTCCGTTCCTTTTTGGCCGTCGCGGAAACGCTGAGTTTCACCAAAGCTGCCGAACGTCTTGGGCTCGCACAGCCCACCGTCAGCCAGCATGTCCGCAAGCTTGAGGCCGCCGCCAAGCGGGTGCTGGTTGCCCGGGATACGCGCGAGGTCCGGCTGACCGACAATGGAGACGCCATGGCCGGTTTTGCCCGCAGCATCCTGGCCGCGCACGACTCCGCCGCCCGCTACTTTTCCGGCTCGGCAATGCGCGGACGCCTGCGCTTCGGGACCGCCGACGACCTCGCCATCACCGGCCTCCCCCGGATCCTTCGCGAATTCCGGCAGCTCTACCCGCAGATCAACCTCGAGCTCACCGTGAGCCAAAGCGATCAGCTGTACAAGCGGCTAAACGCCGGACAACTGGATCTGGTGTTCGTCAAATGGGTGGCGGGCGCCAAGGAAGGCACTGTGGTCCGGCACGACAACTTCGCCTGGGTGGGCGTGGAACAGACTGTGCTGGAGCCGGGGGCGCCGGTGCCCCTCATCGCGTACCCCGCCCCGAGCCTGAGCCGAAAGCTTGCCATCGACGCCTTGGAAGCCGAGGGCAGGACGTGGCGGATCACGTGCAGCACCAAGCAGATCAGTGGGGTGCTGGCGGCCGTACGTGCGGGCATCGGCGTCGCTGTGATGCCGTCGTCGTTGGTTCCCGAGGACCTCAAAGTCATCACACAGCGTTTCGGACTGCCGCCGGTAGGTGACGTGGATTTCACCCTGATCCGCAACCCGCTGGCCAACGCTGAAGTGATCGACGCCCTCACGCAGGCCATCATGGGCCGGACGCTGAGCAAGTCGAACTAGCGGACCAGGCCCCGGAAGCGGCCGTAGTACGCTCACCCAATGATTCACACCGAGCTCTCGCAACCCTCCGCCAGCTTTCATGCGTCCTGGCTTGAAAGCTGGGACGAGTGGGGAACCCTCGACCAAGATGGCTCCGCGGCTTTTCTGGCAGCCCGCTACGAGCTGGACCTCCGCGACGGCAACGACTACGCGAAGTGGATTGAACTGCTGCACCACATGCCCCTGGAAGAATTCCAGCCTCCCGAAGGCTTGGTCAACCAGAGCACCATCTGGGTGGTGGAGGGCAATTCTTATCTGGGTTCCACCAGCCTCAGGCACTCGTTGGCCAATGAGTACCTGGCCGAAGTGGGAGGACATATTGGTTATGGAATCCGGCCAAGCGCCAGGGGCCGGGGACTCGCGAAGCTGGCCCTCAACGGCGCTTTGGAGGAAGCACGCGCCCTGGGTATGGAACGCGTGCTGGTGACGTGCAAGCAGCCCAACACAGCGTCCGCCCGCACCATCGAGGCATGCGGCGGCGTTCTTGAAAGCGTCCGGCCACCGGAGAGTTTTGCACCGGCGTTGGGAGTGACGGAAGCGATCCGGCGTTACTGGATCAATCTTTAGCGTGACTTGGCACAGACGCCGACCCCTTTCCCCCATTCGCCCCCGTAACCTCTGGTGCGTGTGGCGCGAGCGGGTGCGGTGCTGGCGTTCAAGGGGTGCGCACGGCGGGAAAGGCCGCGGGAGAGTTCAACAGGCGATACGCCCTTACCGGGTAAGCGCATTCCCGGTATCCTGTCATCATGATCGACCTCACTACGCTTGCTGACCTCACGCCGGGCATCTGTTCCGTCACTCTCCGATCACACGGGATTGACGAGGTAGTTCGAATTTCCTCGAATGCAGGACTGGCAGGCATCGAGTGGGGCACCGACGTCCACGTCAGCGATGCGGAGTCGGCGGCGCGGGCCAAGGAAGCCACCACGGCGGCCGGGCTCAGCGTCCTCTCCCTCGGTTCGTACTACCGTTGCGGTGCATTCGGGGACTTCGGGCGCGTGCTGGACCTGGCCTCAGCGCTGGGTGCTCCCAGGATCCGGGTATGGGCCGGTGAACTTGGCTCTGCCGAAGCGAGTGAAAGCCTTTGGGATGCCGTGGTCACGGACACCCGGCGGATTGCCGATCTCGCAGCCGCCCGGGGCGTCGCCATCGCCTTTGAGTACCACGGCAACACGCTCACCGACTCCCCGGCCACCACCCTGGACTTACTGAACCGGGTGAATCACGGCAACGTCGGCACCTACTGGCAGCCCGCCGTCGGACTTTCTGATCAGCAGGCGCTGGACTCGCTCCACCAGGTCCTGCCGCATGTAGTGGGCGTGCACTGTTTCTCATGGGGTCCGGAAGCTGAACGCTTTCCGCTGCGGAACCGGAAGCTGCTCTGGCAGACGGTCACCGATGTACTGCGCGGTAACGGCAAGGACATGGACATCATGCTGGAATTCGTCCAGGACGATCTCCCGGACAACGTACTCAACGACGCCGCTTTCCTGCACACCATCACCCTCGGCGAGGACTGACGCGGCTAGGCAGTCCATTCCATTCGCCGAAGCCAGGCGGCACAGAGCGTTGTCCATTGATCGGCACCGGGCGTTCCCTGCGCCAAGCCAATACCGTGGACTCCGCTCGGAAAGACGTGGAGCTCCACCGGAACACCGGCCCGGCCCAGTGCGCCTGCATAGGCGAGGCTGTGGCTGACGGGGACTGATTGGTCCTCGGCGGTGTGCCACAGGAAAGCGGGCGGCGTGGCAGGGGTAACGTTCAGCTCCGCGGACATCCCGCGCAGCACTTCCAGTCCCGCACCCGTTCCCACGAGGTTGTCCACTGACCCTTGATGCACGGAATCCACAAATGAAATCACGGGATAGCAGAGGATGCTGAGGTTCGGAATGGCGCCCGAGGTGTCCAGCAAAGGATCACCGGTGGCAACACCAACGGATAGCGTGGATGCGAGGTGGCCGCCGGCCGAAAACCCCAGGACCCCCACCTTGGAGGCCTCGACCTTCAAGCCGTGGCTGCCTTCCCGGATCCACAAGAGGGCCCGCTTGGCATCTTCCAGTGGCGCAGGGTGTTGCTCAGGCGCCACCCGGTACCGCAACACGAACGCGTGGATGCCCAACGAGGCAAGCCATTCAGCCACGGGTTCGGCCTCGTGGTCTGCCGTCTTCGCGTAGCCTCCTCCCGGCAGCACCAGAATGGCAGGTGCAGTTCGGGAGGAACGCCCGACGGCGGGGATCACCGTGAGCGCCCGGGGCGCCTTGGCATCGGCTGGAGTCATGCTTGTGATTCGGCTGGAATCTCTGTGCTGCGGCGAAGCTTGACCGCGCCGCTCACGGGAGGGGTGTCCGGGTCTCCAGCTGCGAGCCTGCCAATATCCTCAAGCGGCAGGTGAACCGTGGAGAGGGCCGGCCGGAAATCGCGCAGGGTTTCAATATCGTCAAAGCCGGCAATCGTGGCATCCCTGGGAATCCACACGCCCTCGGGCCGAAGTGCTGCCGTAACCCCGATGGCCATCACATCGTTGACCGCGAAGATGCAGAGGCGTTCCGGGGAGGACTTGATGCGCTCGGCAAGAGCCGCGCCGGCATCGTATCCGCCGGCACGGTTAAATCCAGTGCGGATCACCTCGGCCGCAGGCTTTCCGGCTTCTTCAAGACCACGTTGGAAGCCGCGAACCCGATCGTCCGAGGTGTAGAGCCCTTCGGGTCCGGCAATGATCAGGAAGGCACCATCGTGAGTGGCGGCCAACTCGGCAGCCAGGCCGGCAGCGAGCTCCTCATTGGGTACTTTCACCACGTGGTAGCCCTCGGTGATGGACGCGCCGACAACCGGGTGGCCTACCACCCCCACATGTCCGCCGTTGCGGCAGTAGCGGTCCAGCTCGGCAGCCAGTTCAATGTTGCCTTGCTTGTCCTCGGCACGCACGGAACGCGAGCCGGCAATGACGATTGAGTCCGCACGACGCGCGGCGAAGGCCGCTACGGCCTCTTTTTCATCAGAAGGAGCCCCTGACGTACTGGCCAGGAGCACCATGCGGTTCTGCTGCCGGGCAGCTTCCTGGACCCCGCGGGCAATCGCAGAGAAGTAGGGATCGGCGATGTCGTGGACGACCAGTCCGATCAAGCCTGAGCTGGACTTTGCCAGGGCCTGTGCCTGCGCGTTGGGAACGTATCCGAGTTTGTCGGCAGCCTCCCGAACGCGCTCGGCAATGTCCTCAGCCGGTTTCCGGGAAGATCCATTCAGGACCCGGGATGCCGTAGCCAGGGAGACCCCGGCTAAACGGGCAACTTCACTCAGTGTGCTGGCGGCCACGGGGCCCTCCTTGTCTGCAGGCGTCGGGACTGGCGCTAGGGAAATTATGTCAGTCTTCGGCCAATTCCGGGAAAGCGCTTGCCAACCCGGCGAGTCATGGTGCATGATCGATTGCAACGGGAATGCGCTTTCCCACCACACGACTGAAAGCACCGGCATCCGCAAAGCGACCGGCACACAAGGCACTGGAGAAAACATGGGCTTCGAAACAAAGACGATCCGCATCGCCATGAACGGCATCACTGGCCGTATGGGCTACCGCCAGCACCTGCTGCGGTCCATCCTGCCCATCCGCGATGCCGGTGGCTTCACCCTTGAAGACGGCACCAAGGTGCAGGTGGAACCGATCCTGGTTGGCCGCAACGAAGCCAAGATCCGTGAACTCGCCGAGCTCCACAAGGTCTCCGAATGGACCACGGACCTGGACGCCGTGATCGCTGATCCCACCGTTGACATCATCTTTGACGCCTCCATGACCAGCCTCCGCGCCGCCACCCTGAAGAAGGCAATGCGCGCCGGAAAGCACATCTTCACCGAGAAGCCCACGGCAGAGACCCTGGAAGAAGCCATTGAACTGGCACAGATCGGCAAGGAAGCCGGCGTTACCGCAGGCGTTGTGCACGACAAGCTGTACCTCCCCGGCCTGGTAAAGCTCCGCCGCCTGGTGGATGAAGGCTTCTTCGGCCGCATCCTCTCCATCCGTGGTGAATTCGGCTACTGGGTCTTCGAAGGCGATGTCCAGGCTGCGCAGCGTCCGTCCTGGAACTACCGCAAGGAAGACGGCGGCGGAATGACCACGGACATGTTCTGCCACTGGAACTACGTCCTTGAAGGCATCATCGGCAAGGTCAAGAGCGTCAACGCCAAGACCGCCACGCACATCCCCGCACGCTGGGACGAGGCCGGCAAAGAATACAAGGCCACCGCCGACGACGCTTCCTACGGCATCTTCGAGCTCGAAACCCCGGGCGGGGACGACGTCATCGGCCAGATCAACTCCTCCTGGGCCGTCCGCGTCTACCGCGACGAACTGGTGGAGTTCCAGATCGACGGCACGCACGGTTCCGCCGTCGCCGGTTTGAACAAGTGCGTTGCGCAGCAGCGCGCCCACACCCCCAAGCCCGTCTGGAACCCGGACCTGCCCGTCACCGAATCCTTCCGCAGCCAGTGGCAGGAAGTTCCCGCCAACGCTGAACTGGACAACGGCTTCAAGCTGCAGTGGGAAGAGTTCCTGCGCGACGTCGTCGCCGGCCGCGAGCACCGCTTCGGCCTCCTTTCCGCAGCACGCGGCGTGCAGCTGGCCGAACTCGGCCTGCAGTCCTCCGCCGAGCGCCGCACCATCGACATCCCGGAGATCACCCTCTAATGACGTCACTGATTCTTCCCACAGACGACGGCGGCACGCGCGAGTACCGCCTTCAGGCAGCCACCTCGTGGGCCAAGCCGACCGCACCTTTGACGGCCCGCCGCGCCTACGCCGCAGCCCATGTGATCCCCGAGGTCGCTGCGGACAACACTCCCGGCGCGCCGGCCCAGCTGGACTGGGATGCCACCCTGGCCTACCGGCACGAGTTGTGGTCCTACGGCCTGGGCGTTGCTGACGCCATGGACACCGCACAGCGCGGCATGGGCCTGGACTGGGCAGCCACGCAGCAGCTCATCAAGCGCACCGGCGCCGAGGCAGCCTCCGTTGTGGCAGCGGGCAACGCAGCCATCACCGGCAAGTCCGTCCGCGACCTCGTCTCCTGCGGCGCAGGCACGGATCAGCTGGACATCACTGCCCTTCCTGAGGGAGCAGCCGGCATCCAGGCCGTCATCGACGCCTACCGCGAGCAGATCGCCGTCGTCAGCGAGGCCGGTCCCAAGGTCATCCTCATGGCATCCCGTGCCTTGGCCAAGGTTGCCAACAGCGCCGACGACTACCTGCATGTCTACTCGACGCTCCTGCAGGAAGTCGACCAGCCCGTCATCCTGCACTGGCTCGGCACTATGTTCGACCCCGCGCTGGCCGGATACTGGGGCTCGGACGACGTCTCCGTGGCCACCGAAACGTTCCTCAGCCTGATCCGTGAGCACTCGGACAAGGTTGACGGCGTGAAGGTTTCGCTGCTGGACGCCTCTCATGAGGTAGCCCTGCGTGCCAACCTTCCGGAAGGAGTCCGCCTCTACACCGGCGACGACTTCAACTACCCGGAACTGATCGACGGCGACCAAGCCCACCACTCGGATGCGCTCCTGGGCATCTTCGCTGCCATCTACCCGGCCGCTTCGGTCGCGTTGCAGAAGTACGACGCCGGCCAAGGCGCCGAAGGCCGTGCGATCCTGGACTCCACCCGCGAGCTCGGAAAGCACATCTTCAGCGCCCCCACGTTCTACTACAAGACCGGCATCGCTTTCATGTCCTGGCTCAACGGCAAGCAGCCCGGTTTCCAGATGGTGGGCGGCCTGCACTCGGGCCGTTCGGTCCTGCACCTGGCCAAGACCTTCGAACTGGCCGACCAAGCCGGACTGTTGAAGGATCCTTCGCTGGCCGCGTTCCGGATGTCCGACTTCCTGCGGATCAACGGGGTGGGCGCATGAGCGACTTCTCCCGGCTGTCCCTGAACAGCGCCACCACCAAGAAGTGGACGCTTGCCGAGGCCGTGGATGGTTGCGCACGTGCCGGCATCCCCGCGATCGGGCCGTGGCGTGACCGCGTGGCCGAGGCCGGACTGGATAAGGCCGCCAAGCTGATCAAGGACGCCGGCCTCCGGGTTTCGTCGTTGTGCCGCGGCGGCTTCCTCACGGCGGCCGACGCTGAAGGACAGGCAGCCGCCCTGGCCGACAACTTCGAAGCCGTCCGCGAAGCCGTAGCACTGGACACCCAGGAGCTGTTCCTGGTGGTCGGCGGGCTCGCTCCGCGTGAGAAGGACGTAGTCGCTGCGCGCCAGCGTGTGGCCGACCGGCTCGAGGAACTGGTTCCTTTCGCTTCCGAAAACGGTGTCCGTTTGGTGCTCGAACCCCTGCACCCGATGTACGCCGCCGACCGCGCGCTGATCTCCACCCTTGGACAAGCACTGGATCTTGCCGCGCCGTACGACGCAAAGGCTGTTGGCGTCGCCGTCGATACTTTCCATGTCTGGTGGGATCCGGAGCTGAAGACCCAGATCGACCGTGCCGGCCGCGAGAACCGCCTTGCCTCCTATCAGGTGTGCGACTTCAACCTGCCCATCGCTGCGGACGCGCTGTTGTCCCGCGGCATGATGGGCGACGGCGTCATCGACTTCGCCACTATCGGCACCTGGGTCAGGGACGCCGGGTACAAGGGCGACATCGAGGTTGAAATCTTCAATCAGGAAATCTGGGATGCCGATGGCCACACGGTCCTGGAAACCATGAAGCAGCGCTACGCGGAGCTCGTCCTCCCGTTCGCGTAACACGTGATCCTCCCGCGGATGCCCTAAGCTCCGCGGGAGGATCACTCCAAGAACAAGCGGGTTCCTGCCACGGTCACGGCGGGGGCCCGCTTTT